>JBIPMY010000027.1:0-26106 GCA_044376335.1 Bryobacter sp. | reverse complement strand
AAGGGAAGCCCTTCGATCGATTGTTCTTCGGCATGGGTATGGGTTTGGGCTTGCCGGGAGTGAACGAGAGGTTCAAGTTTCTAAATGAGGTACAACTCTTCGGCGGATGGGCCAGAACTAATTTCACAGACAAGCCCGCAACGCCAGCGGCTGCAGATCAGTTGCTACCTCAACGGACATCCTATCGATTTGCATTTGGGTTGAATATTCCTGTGAAGAGTGCGGCGGCCCGACTCAAGGTAGCCGCGAAGTAACGCCATGGATAACAATCAGGAAAACACCAAGTTGATCGAGCGATCGATTCGATTGTTGCGAGAGAACTGGTTTGCCGCGCGATGCGGCAAACCGCTTCGCCTGCGGTCTGCGATAGCGATTCGGAATAAGAAGCTGATGGAGAGTCTGCCTTGGGCGGAATCGATTGTTGGGATCGCGCTTTCACAGAAACGCACCAACGGCAAAATCGTCAAGGGCAAGATCTGCTTGAGGCTCAAAGTGGCATCGAAGCTGCCGATGACGCGAATTCCAATGAAAATGAGGATACCAAGAGAACTGCACTTCGATGGACTGAAGAGCCCGATACTTATCGATGTAGTGCAGGCAGATGCAGAACGATACCAAGCCCACGCCTTTCAGGCGGGGCCCGGTCTGCCAGTATCCGCTGCCTTTGGAGGTGCCGGCACGATCGGGATGCTCATGAACCATATGAACCGCGAGTATCTCGTAAGTGCTGGGCATGTTCTTGCGCCATTCGATTCGTGGGCGATTGGAGATAAGGTTGAGGCTCCCCCAGTGGCGGGAGCGCAGCGAGCGGCTTCGTTGGCGGTTGCAATTCCGCCCGGGGTCCGCCCGGGGCCGGTTTTGCTCGACTGCGCTGCCGCTGAGCTGGAGCCGAGCAATATTACTAGAAGATTCACTACCTATCCCGACGGTGTGACCGTCGACACGCCGGTAGATCGGGAGTGGCTCGACCGCGACTTTGTGGTCTATCTTTTCGATCCAGATCAGCGAGCTTGGCACACAGGAAGGATCACGGCGCTTCATGTGCATGAAGAGGTAGACGTTCCCGGCTTTGCGAACAAAATACTCTATGCCGACCAGATTGAATGCCGGATCTACAACCGGCCAGGGCTTTCTGGTGGTCTGATTCATATGGCGACGCAGGCGGGTCCATCACCGCCAATCTCGATGCATGTGGCGGGGAACGGAACCTATTCATTGAGCACGTCGCTACCGTTGGTGATAAAGGCAATTCGAGAGCAGTTGGACCGATCAGTCACAGGAGGCGGTGGCGGTTAAGCTTATGCTGCTTAATGTTCTTGATTTTTTGAGGTATCTGCGGGAGATTTACAGCCTGAGCGTCTGTCGGAAATCAAAATTTCGCTGCTCCCTAGATTGCCCCCTGCTCTTGGGACCGCTGTTACAATCTTCAATCCTTTGATACAAACTCAAAATGGTATCAAAGAAGTGGGCATCTAAGAACTTGGCGACGGTACTAAATTTGGCCTCCGTAACCGCAATTGAACACGAACTTTTCACAGACTGACGCACCTGCAGTGAGTACAGCGGAGCAGCTCTCCAAATGGATCGAGTCATGATTCAATATGATGAAGCATTCTCAGAAAACGATCTGCAACGGTGCCTGGGCCCAGTCCATCTCAACGAACCCAACATGAGTGATGTTGTTAATCTCGAGCTCCTAGGCGCATCCGCTCGACCACAAATGCATCGCCTATGCACGGGCCGAAGTTGCGAAGATGGGTCCGATCGCTTTATGGCGATGTGCGACAACACCTCTCGAATATCGCTGGAGCAATTGTCGAGTTCGTCATCGCTTAGCGCGGAGACTATTGATTCTCCTTCGACACAAGCGTTGGCAATGCGCTATCACCCCGAACTTGTGGCCACCATACGGATGGGGCGTCTGGTGGCTGTTAGGTCGGCGGTCTGGCTCTACGTTTACTTGTAGGGGCTCGCCCTGGAAGGGCAAGGGCTTGCTACGGAAGCGGTTCAAAGCAAATGAGCGCGTGAGAATCTTTGCGTGCTGGTCTGGTTGCTGGCCCCGACCGACTCAGAAGTAGACTAGATGAAAGAATGCTGACAGCAGAAGATTGGACAATTGTAAAGTCACTGTTTGCGGCAGCCATGGAACGTCCGAGCGAGGAGTGGACAGCTTGGTTGAAGTCGTGCGAATCCGCGCCGCCCTCGGTTTTAGCCGAAGTCGAACGATTGTTGCGGAGTGAATTGACAATGCGGAGTGCTCCGCGATCAAGTGAAACTCCACATAAATCGAATGGGGCGTTCCCGCCAGGCTGCCTGATTCTCTCTCGTTTTGCGATCAAGCGGTTGCTTGGACGCGGAGGTATGGGCGAAGTCTACCTGGCGTGGGATAGCGTTCTAGAGCAAGAGGTCGCGCTTAAGACAGTTAGAGGTGAACATATTGGCGATCCGCTGTTTTCCTCGCGACTCGAGCAGGAGATCCGGTCAGGACGACGTGTACAACATGAGAACGTTTGCAAGCTTTACGATCTTCATTACGAAGAATCGATGGGCCTGGCGTTCCTGACTATGGAGTTTCTCGACGGCCCGACATTGTCCGAACGGCTTCACGACGGGCCGCTTCCAGTGCAAGAGGTTGAGGAATTAGCGCGGCAACTTGCCAGAGGCTTGGAAGCGATACATAGCGTTGGGATTGTGCACCGGGATCTGAAGCCAGGAAACCTGTTCCTGCTTCCCAGAGTGGTGCTAACCGATTTTGGCTTGGCGTTTGACGCTGGGCGACCGGTAACGGAAACACTATCCACTTTTGGCCCTACCGCAATTGTCGGCACCCCGTCTTATATGGCGCCGGAGCAGTTGCTGGGTCATCGGACCGGATTTCCTGCAGACATACATGCCTTCGGCGCAGTCCTGTACGAGGCCTTTTCGGGTAAGCGCGCTTTTGGCGGCGAGACCCCCCTGGCCGCAGCACTCAGGCGCCTTTCCAACGAACCGCTCCCGCGCGATCCAGCTATTCCCAAAGGGTGGCTGCGAGCCATTCATGCGTGTATGGAGAGAGACCCCGAAAAACGCCCCACTACCGCCGGCGAGGTGCTGCGTATTGCGGAAACGAAACACGGCGGGGTTTCCCGCAGGAAGCTGTTGATAGCGGGAAGCGCAGCACTTTCTATTGGTGCCACGGGGGTCTGGTTTGACCGGCGCCGAAAGACCACTGTTACCTCGCGGAATGCCGAAGCAACTTATCACATGAAGCTCGGCCTTGAATATGCGAGACGGACAACCAATCGTGATATGCTGGCCGCTATTCGCGAGTTCGAGCAAGCGGTAGGGCTGGAACCCAATATGGCTGAGGCTTGGGCGTATCTTTCAGACACCTACTGTGCGGCTGCGAACCATGTTGCCATGCCGAGCCGCGAGGCCCGGCCAAAGGCCGAGTCTGCTGCGCGTCGTGCGCTGAAACTCGACCCATCACTAGGCTTGGCACACGCCTCGCTTGCCTATGTTTTGTCGACCGACTTTGACCGTTGGGAGCAAGCAGGCAAATCGTTTGAAGCGGCAATCCAGAAAAGCCCAAACGAACCGGTGATCCGCTCGCGGTATGCAGCTTACCTCGGGCGCAGGGAACGATTTAGTGAAGCCGTGGCGATGGTGAAGTCAGCGGTGGCTCTAGAGCCAGGGCAGTTTCGCTTCCAGATGCAATTGGCCGCAGAACTACTCAGAGCCCGTCGCTTCACCGAATTATTGACCCATATGCAGACCGTAGTAGAGATGCACGCTACCAACGCAGACGGCTACCTGACCTTGTGCCGGGCTTTTGAATGGAATGCCCAATACGATGAAGCTGATCGGGCGTTGGCAAGGGCGGAGGGGTTGCTTTCTGAAACAGATGCCACGGCATATCGCGCATCGCTAAGGTATGCACAAGGTCGTGTGGCGGAAGCGCGGACTCTTGCGGATCGTTACCTCGCAGGATGGCGGCGTGGAAAGCACGAGAGTAATACGGCCGCTGGCGTTGAGGGGGCTCTACACAGGACAGAGAGTGTATTTGCGATTATCGATACTGGATTCAAAAGACCAGATGACACTGTGCTGGCGATTCCCAGCAACCCCTATCTTGCATATCTTCGCAACGACTCGCGAATGATCCGAATTCGCGAAAGGCTGGGATTGGCAACCTAACCCCAGACCTGATCGCGGCGGCTAATAATCTGCGAACTGGTTATAAAGGAAGGTCTAGCTCTTTAGTGTTCTCCAAGCCCGGACAGAAGACGCGTACGACGGGGATCCTCAGCCAATCGCGAGTAAAATTCGCCCAATACCCATCGGTTGGCAAAGCCGCGGAAGGAAGGGCGCTGGCCCGTACAGAGCCTGCGAGCCACGGAGAGTGGTCAAGAGTATTGCGCTGCATCCAGGTTTCGCGGGAAGGTGGAAGCCCTGTAACCCGGTCCCAAATCTGAAACTGTCTCATCTCGTTGTAGGCACGTAACAGCGCTCTGTCCCAGGCGAGATCAGCGGCTGCACCCATGTAGATCTGGGATCCGTCGGGCTTCGCGGACAAAGCGACTGCAATGGCAACGGCTGTATTGGTGGACAGATCAAGTGCCCATGCGTCTTCTGCGTCAGGAATGGGGACACGTCTACAGATCCGCCGGTTGGTCCACCATTTTGCCAGGGCGTCTCGCTCGATCACTTCGAGCCAGCCGTGCTGAATCGCTTGTTCTAGAACTGGTGCCGAAGCACAGCCGGTGGTGTCGCCAGAAACTCCAGGGTAGCCAAAGAATGCCTCCGATGCTGGTATGGTTCCGCACTCGGGGCCGGCAAGGGAATGGACGGGGACGCGGTCAGGGTCGCCGTCGACATAGGAAACACAGTGACGCTCAATGGCCTCAAACACCATGCGCCGTCGCGCGCCGACAGGCGTTGCATCTGAGCCGGTCGCTCCCATAGGCGAGTGGGGCCGAGGAAGCAGGACGGTGCCGTGGCTCCAACTCCGGCCCAATGCTTGAGGAATTGAGTGGACTTTGGTTAGTAGTCCGGTAAAGGGGCTCAGTAAGCCTTGAAGCTTACTATGTAAATCCGCAGCCGGAAACTTGGAGCTGCAGTCAGGACAGTTCTGACGACGGAGGACGGAGATTCGTATTGGCGCTGTGTCCTCGTGAGAAAAATATGCAATGGTGTTGTCCCAATCGGCATCGGGTTCACGCTGTAAGAGTTTGTATGCTACTGCTTCGGCACGACGGAAATCGGATTCTGCCGGGGCCATCATCCATGGTGCGCGAAGTTGGAACCAGAACCAGAAGCAACTACGGCAGCCATGCTGGGAGCCGATTCTGGGACCGATGGCCCATCCTTGCGGGTCGCTCCGCACTAGGAGCAGGGGCTCGGGGGAGAGGTCGTCAACCGTAGTTGACGCCGAAAGTACCACTATGTGCATAATGATTCGGGAAGTTCAGGATAACTTAGAAAAAAGGATATATATAGATGGGTTTTTTGACTATAAGAAATTCAGTGACGGAACCGATTTTGCCTTTGTCCACTGCAGACGAGAGTAAAATTGAACTTGGCGGGTCTCGACTCAACATTCACGGTGCAGGCGATTTCGACTCCAACGCACGAGATCCCTCGAAGGATCCTGATGGATTTCTGGTAGCGATCCCTCAAGTCCCGCCCTATCTGTCGGAGCACTATCCTGACGTTTATGACGCCAGCAAGTCCGGTGGACCGGCCATGGACGAATATTCGGCAGAGTGGTTCGAGAGACTTGTCTATATTGATTTGAAGACGGCAAATGACATCGTCGCAGATCAGAAGCACCCGGATCGGCGGGAACTGGTTGGCCTTGTTGCGGGAGACCTCGCGTTGCAGTCTGGATATTCGCGAGGATGCGGCAAGACTTCGCCAATCGTAGAGGTCTACGAGTACAAGATTGGTGGCAAGCTTGAGCAGTTGAAGGGCAAGTATCACGCGTTGATTGATGACTTTAAAGACCCCGGCACTTATACGACCGTGGCCTCAATGAGGATTGTGCCGATCGGCTCCAATCTTGAGGATAGCCTGCGCGAATTCGTAAACTCGAAGAGGCACGCTTTTCTGAAAACATTGCATGTCGAGGAAGAAGGCACGAACCAGGCCGCACTCCTAGAAAAAATGCTCCAAGCGATCCGCGAAACAGCCCCTAACGGGAGAGCTCAGCGTTCAGCCACGCCTTCGCCGTAATCCAATCCCGTTTCACGGTTCTACTTGAAATGCCGAGGAGGAGAGCGATCTCTTCCTCGGTGAGTCCGCTGAAATATCGCAATTCCACGATTTGGCCTTGGCGGTGGTCGCGCTGCGTTAGCTCGTTGAGGGCGTCATGGAGACGCACGACCATAGGGTCGGACTCGGTGCCGTAGTGCAGTTGCTCTTTGAATTCCATGCGGACCACTTTGCCTCCGCCCTTTTCCGAGAGACGTTTGCGTGCATGGTCGACCAGGATTCGCCGCATAGTGCGGGCCGCGACGGCGAAAAAGTGAAGCCGGTCCTGCCACTCGACGGCCCCATTTCCAAGCAGACGGAGGAACGCCTCGTGAACCAGCGCGGTGGGTTGCAGCGTGTGATCGCGCCGCTCAAAAGCGAGCGACCGACCAGCGATTTCCTTCAGTCGCGCATACACGACTTCCAGCAAGATCCGCTCCGACTCACGATTGCCGGACGCGGACTGACGGAGAAGTATCGTGATATCAAGTGGCTGGTTGGTCGGATGCATTCTGAAGCGTTAGCAAACAAAACCCTTATCCTACCATTTGCACAGTTTGGCTATATTGACCTGATTTCGACTGTTCACGAGATAGATCCAACCCAAAGGCGTTGCGTTTACCCTTCCTCGCCACTCCGTCCGCATGTTCCGCAACCCTTGTAGAATTTCCCACTCAGGCTTTCGGCTCCTTTCCGATGCGGTGAATATGTTGGGATCGCTTAGAAGTCGACGAGATTTTCTAAGATCGCTCAGCGGCGCTGAAGCCTTTGACCGTTAAGCAGCTTAGAAGCTGAGGTCGGCCTTTGCCTCATCCCATGGAATCAGTGGTTTTTCGCCATTGCGGCTGATGGCTGCGTCAAGCTCACGTGCATCTTCCAGGTCTTCGATGCGTTCAAGCAGGCGCGCGAGTTCGGCGGCAAGCTGTTGAACTGTAGGTGTTCGTTCTTGTTTCGGTGTCTCAGTCATACGCATCTTTCCACTGTTTTCAAGACTACACTTCGCTTCGGCTTGCGTCCATACGAGAGGGGATTCGGCACCATCATTTTTCAAGTAAGTCGAAGGGATGAAGCCGAGGAGAGCGCCTGGATTGCTAGAAGCCCGGGAGGCGCTGGGGCGGCGTTAGGGTTGGGTTCGGGTAAAGCGTTTTCATGCGCCAGGTGGCCATGGCTAAGGCCATCACTAAGTCGGCGTTGGCGATTTGGGGGTTGTCTGCGTTTGTGTCTACGTGGATTGTGGTTTGGCCGGTTTGGCGGCTGTTGGCATATCTTAGGCTTTTGAGTTGGGCCTCTAGCGTCTGACGGTCCTTGAGGTTCGGGATTACCGTTAGCCTTCGGCTTTCTATCGATTGCACTAGCGTCTCGATCAGGTCTAGCTTGGGGACGTGGAAGAGGTCTACTGGCAAGGCAGGGTGCCCGGTTTTGCTGTGGGTTGCTCCGGCGGTGAAGACGATTCCTTCGAGACGGGCTTTGGGTTGGCCTCCTCTCGAAGCGAGTTCTTTGTAGAGGATCTCAAGCGTAGGCCGGCCGATTCCTGTGGCGTCGGCTAGTAACGTGATGGGCGTGGCGGGGTGGTGTTGTTTGAAGCGCTCGAGGGTCTGGTGGATTTGTTGGGCTAGCGCCGTGTAGGCTGTGCCTAGCGGGAAGACCTTTGTCGAGGTGAGTTGCCAGGTGTTGTGGCAGGGGTGTGTTGAGTCGATCCAGGTGTGGGGCGAGATGGTTTGGTTGATGTTGAGGAGCAGGGCCATGGCGCTGGGGTCTTCGGACTGGCCGAGGTCGAGGCCGAGGATGGCTTGAGGGATTTTGGTGTGGATCATAGCTCGAAGTGCACCGCTTGCATGTTGGTGTGGGTGTTGAAGTGGAACCAGTTTTCAAGCACCTCGCGAGTAAAGACGGCGCGGTTGTGGGAGAGGAATTCGCACATGTATTCCTGCCGGAAGAATTGTTCAGAGAGGGTGGCTTGTTCTTCTGCGAGGAATTCAGGGCTGATGCGGGGGCAGTCGGTGGCCTTCACTGTGACACGGTGCCAGGGCTGATTGCTGATCCAGGTTTGGTGGAAGAAGCCACCGTCGCCGTTGGGAGTGGACATGACTAGGAGGCTGGCATCGGGTGAGGCGGCAAGGAAGGGGCGGACGGCGAAGTAGAGAGAGTTTGGGACCCAGGCGGCTTCGTCGATGATCAGCAGCGAGACTTTGGAGAAGCCGCGGATCTTGTCGCGATTGGCGGGCAAGGCGAGGATGCGGGCACCGTTGGCGAATTGGAGGGAGTGGCGATTGGTGCCGTCGGATTTTGCGATTGGTTGGGGTGAGAGATTTGTGATTTTGCGCAGAAGCTCGGCGGATTGGCGGAGGCCGGGGGCGATCAGGATGGTTTCGGAATTTGGGTTGTGGAGAGCGTGATGGAGAGCTCGTACGGCGGCCGTGGTGGACTTGCCCCATTGGCGGCAGCAGTTGACGAGGACGCGGCGGTGGGCTGAGTCGAGGACCTCGGCCTGTTGCGGGTCTGCTATGAAGTTCAGGGCCTGGCTGGCCCAGCTTACTGGACTTGACGATTTCGATTCTTGTTTCAGTCTGTCGCCGCTATGCCTCAGTTCAAAGTTTGTTTTCATGTTTGGTCACCTCGGTTAGAGATTGTGGCTGGCGGAGGGATTGAGTTTGACGGGCCCTCGGTGGGCGCAGGCGGCTAAAGTATTTGAGTTGAAGGATTTAGGGCGGTGAAGATTTTCTTGAAATTGTTGTGAACCGCCTCGCGAATATAATGAGGCCATGCAAGGAACTGTTCTTAGCCGCCGTAGTGCGCTTCGTGTTGCCGCAGGGATTAGCGCTGCGAGTTATTCGCGGATCATGGGGGCCAATGAGCGCATACAGCTTGGGTTGATTGGTTGTGGAGGCCGGGGCGTTGGGGTGATGGGCACCTTCCTGAACACACAACAGATAGACGTCACCGCGGTTTGTGATGTCTACGGCGAGCGGATTGACGCAGCTCAACAGAAGGCCACCAAGGCTGTGGGCTTTACCGACCATCGCAAGTTACTGGCGGCCAAGAACGTCGATGCGGTTTTGATTGCGACTCCCGATCACTGGCATTCCGGCTGCGCGATTGACGCACTCAACGCAGGCAAGGATGTTTATGTGGAGAAGCCGCTGACGCTGACGATTGAAGAAGGGCCGCAGATTGTGAAGGCGGCTCGAGTCAACAATCGCATCTGCCAGGTGGGCATGCAGCAGCGGTCTGGACAGCATTATTTGCAGGCCAAGCGGGAGTACTTTGATACGGGCAAGCTGGGCAAGGTGACGCTGGCGCGGACCTGGTGGCACGGCAATGGAGCGCACTTGCGGCGTGCTCCGGAGCGGCTGGCCACGCAGCCATCAAACCTGGACTGGGCGCGCTTTCTGGGGCCGGTGAAGTGGCGCGACTGGGACCCGCAACAGTTCTGGAATTTCCGCGCTTATCTGGAGTACGGTGGCGGGCAGGTGACTGATTTGTTTACGCACTGGATTGATGTAGTGCACATGATGATGGGGCAGGATAACCCGGTGGCGGCTGTGGCCTCGGGCGGGGTTTATCACTATAAGGATGGCCGGACTGCGCCGGATACGATCCACGTGCTGCTTGAGTATCCGGCAGAGTGGACTGCGACGTTTGAGGCAACACTTGCGCCCGGCATCAAGGGTGAGGGCGTGGAGATTTGCGGGACGCTGGGCAAGCTGTATATCGACCGGCGAAAGTTTGAGTTTCAATCGATTGAGAAGGGTGCGCCGCCGGTGGTGGTGCAGTCGCCCCGGGAGCAGACGATTGATCACGTGGAGAATTTCCTTGCGTGCTGCCGTTCGAGGAAATTGCCCAATGGGGATGTGTACATTGGGCATCGCTCGGCAGCGGCTTCGCATTTGGGGAATATCGCTTATCTGCAGAAGCGGCGGCTGAAATACAACCCGGACCGCGAAGAGATTCTGCCGCTTTAGGCGGTGGTGAGATCGGTTTGGTTGAAGTCGTTGCCGGTGAAGAGTAATGGAAGGCCGGTAGCCTTGGCTATGGCATAAGTGAAGCAGTCGCCGAAGTTGAGGGCCGCTGGATGGCGGCCCTTTCCGAACTTGGTAACTGCGTAATGAAACCAAGGCAGATGCTGTGGCTCAAAAGCGACGAGTTGGATATCGAATTCGCGATAGAAACTACTCAGGATGGGCTCGGGATCTTGACCGAGCTTGGTGTGCATCACAATAAGAGCCTCTGCGGCGCAAGGAGTAGGAAGAAGCCGGACTTTTGCGGCTAGCAGAATGTCGAGGATCTGCTTGGCCGAAGGCTCTCGACTCAGAATCGCAACTACGGCAGAGGTGTCAAGAATCAGAGATGCAAGCATCAAACAGGAGCCCCGTCAGGGCCGTATCCCAGGAGTTTCTCCTCCTGCTTCTTGGTGAGAGGTCGGCTGGCACCAGGAGGGAGATTGGGCCAGACACGGTCTTCAAGAAAACGCATGGCGCTGAGTTTTGGGTCACGACCGCGACTCACTAGAAGTCGCTGCTTTTGTTCGAGAAGAGCCTGGCGAATGGCCTCCGTTTTGCTGGTTCCGGCGAGTTGGGCCAGCTCCTCGGCCAGTGCTTCCACTTCGGGGTTCTTTAAATTCAGCGCCATGGTGTAATTATAGCTTTTGTCTACCATGGTATTTTGTTGCTAACGGAATCGCATGTTGGATATTGTTCTGAAGACTTCTTATTTTAGCGTGGGGTTTCTGCTAGTCACAATGCCTGCGATCTTCAGCGTGTCTATGCCGCTAAGCTCATCGGGCGAGCGCATGCAGCGCGGTGAGGTGCTGGCGCTGACGTTTGCGGCGATCGTGAGTACGGGCTTTCTGATTTGGTCGATCCAGGCCGGGCCAGTGGACGGAAATTGGGCACTGGCGCTGGGCCTTGCCGTGATTGGGCTGGTGCTGTACTTCCTGCTCACGCTGGTTGGAGTTTTGACGCTCACCAAGGCGCAACACGACTAGACTGCGCCGAGACCGGGGCCGGTGAGCGCGGCCGTTTTCATCGTGCCGTCTTTGATCGTAAAGATGCCGGGGAACTTCGGCCGCCAAGGGTCGTTAGCAGCGGGGAGATACTGACGCGAGTTAGCTTCGATTCCGGAAACACCGGGGACGTGCGAGGCGATGCTGGCCGAGTGAATCAGCGAGGCACCGGGGCAACTCAGATCCTGCACGCAGAGGAACATCTTGTACTTCTGCGCGGCGGCCGCCATCAACATGGCCTGGCTCTGACCCTTGCAGGCCTTTAGCGCCACGCCGGTATAGCCGAGTTCTCGGGCCAGCAAGAGAGTTTCAAGATCGGTTAGCGATTCGTCGATTACGACAGGGCGGAGTTTATTGGCCTCGCGCATGGAGTTCTTGCTGTCGGCCTTGAGGTCGCGCGCGGTGGGTTGTTCGATGTACTCGATGCGGTCGAAACCGCGGGGGGAGAGCTCTTTTACTTTGCGCAGGTATTCGAGCAGATAGGCGACGTTGGGGCAACGCTCGTTGAAGTCGACACAGTAACGCCAGTTGACGTTGGGGCTGGTTTCTTCGGCGATGCGGTTGATGATGACAGTGCGGTCTATGTCCCACTTGAGATCGTCGCCCTGGAGCTTGATCTTGATGTGATGGAGGCCGTTGTAGCGGATCCATTCGGCTAGAGTTTCCGGCAGACCGTCGGCCAGGCGCTTGGTGATGTCTGCTTCAGTGAGCGTGTCGACGCCGCCGACAGAGTGGTAGAGGTTTACCTCGGCACGGGGCTTGGCGTTGACGTAGCGATTGAGGTATTCACCCTTGAAGTCTTTGCCGAGGTAATGAGCAAGGTCATGCTGCATGATGTCGGGGCCGTAGGTCTGGTAGCAGTTGAGGCCGAGGGCTTTGCCGAAGGCGTCGTGAATGGCGGCATCGATGGGGCTGGCTGTAACGAGAGTGCAGAGCTTGGGGATGGGGGCGAGGAGCTTGAGTTCGGCAGAGACGGCGGCTGCGACTTTCAGGTATTCGGGTTCAAGCGCGGTGTTGATGTCGATGGGGTGGCCATATTCGCGATAGGTATTGGTGAGGGCCACCAGACGCTTGCCCAGTGCCTGCATGGCGTTCTGGGTGGTGTCGTAGCTCATCTGCTTTGAGGGGAAGGCCCAGGGGTTCGACAGCGGCATCGAGCCAAAGCCTTCGGCCACTTTGCCATCGCGGGTGCGCACACGGGCTTTGACGTTGAGTAGTGTGGTGTGGTCCATCGCGACGCCGCCGAACTTATAGGGGGAGCGGTAGCGTATGTCTTCGAATGAGGATGTGATGCTTTCGATTTGGATCATCTGGGGCTTCGGTTTGGCGATAGCAGCGGAGGCGGCGAGGGCGATGCAGGAGCGCCGCGTGAGAGTTGAGCCGGAGTTCATACATTACGGAGTATATCGGGGATAGAATGCTCGATAAGTGAAGCTGCGCGAACTATTTGTGTTTGGAGTGCTGGCTGCTGCGGGTCAAGCGGCAGACTATATGCAGGATGTGCGTCCGATCCTGGCGCGCAAATGTTTTGCTTGTCATGGGCCAGGCTTGCAGAAGAGTCATCTGCGGCTGGACCGCAGAGAGGATGCACTGCGTGGCGGGGAGAGCGGGGTGCCGGCGATTGAGCCAGGCAAGAGTAATGCGAGCTTATTGATTCGGTATATCGCCGGTACGGATGCGAAGCTGGTGATGCCGCCCAGTGGACCTCGACTGACTGAGGCGGAAGTGAAGACGCTCAAGGACTGGATTGACGAGGGCGCGGCTTACCCGGAGGCGCGGCTGAGTGAGGCTCCAAAAATAGACCCGAGACTGGCACATTGGGCTTTTCATGCGCCGGTGAAGCCTGGCGTGC
The DNA here is from genome assembly GCA_044376335.1 of Bryobacter sp. Taxonomy (GTDB): domain Bacteria; phylum Acidobacteriota; class Terriglobia; order Bryobacterales; family Bryobacteraceae; genus Bryobacter. Next base: position 13,021 of record JBIPMY010000027.1, on the reverse strand, counting down.
CTGCGGTAAAGAACAAGGCGTGGGTGCGAAATCCGATTGATGCTTTTGTCTTGTCGAAGCTGGAGACCAAGGGCTGGAAGCCTGCAACCCGGGCCAGTGACGCGGATCTACTGCGACGGATTTATCTCGATCTAACGGGGCTGCCGCCTACGATTGCTGAGCAGGATTCGTTTCGAGGAGATTGGGCGGGGCTGGTGCGGGGCTTGCTTGCGCGGACAAGTTATGGCGAGCGATGGGGACGGCATTGGTTGGATGTGGTTCGTTACGCAGATACGAACGGTTATGAGCGCGATGCAGTGAAGCCGCAGGTTTGGAAGTATCGCGACTATGTGATTGAGTCACTCAATGCGGATAAGCCGTTTGATCGATTTGTGGTGGAGCAGATGGCGGGCGATGAGTTGCCGGATCGGAATGCCGAGACGCTCATCGCGACTGGCTTTCATCGTTTGGGGCCGTGGGACGATGAGCCGGCAGACCCGATGGAAGATCGCTTCGATCAACTGGATGATCTTTTGAATACGACGTCGCAGGCGTTTCTGGGGATGACGCTAGCGTGTGCTCGCTGCCACAACCATAAGTTTGAGCCGCTCACCACGAAGGATTATTACGGGATGATTGCTGTCTTTAATGGCCTCGAGCGGCCTCGTAATGGACGTACGGAGCTGGACCGGCCAGTGGGGAAGCCTGCTGAGCTTGCGGTGTTTGAAGCGCGGGAAAAGCGAATTGCCGGCTTGCGCGAGGAGGCTCGCGTGGCGTGGCTCCGGTCTGGAGGAAGCCAATTGGCTGCCGATGTGGTGGAGGCTTATCTGAAGAAGGGGAAAGTGACGAAGGCGCTTGAGGCTGAGTTCATGGCTCTTCCTGTAGAAGAAGAAGTGGCGCGGTTGAAGCGGGAAACTCCGGATCTGCCGCGCGGCTACTTTATGGAGGAGCGCAAGGAAGGGCCGCCTGCGACGCATATCCTGATTCGGGGAAAAGCGTCTTCGCCCGGGCCCGAAGTGGCACCGCAAGTGCCGGCTGTGCTTACGAAGAGTCAGCCCCTATTTGAGACAAAAGGTCGGCGCATGGCGCTTGCGCAGTGGCTGGTGTCGCCAGAGAATCCGCTGACGGCTCGCGTGATTGTGAACCGTGTGTGGCAGTGGCATTTTGGCGAGGGGCTGGTAAGGACAGCCAATGATTTCGGAGTGATGGGCGACAAGCCCACCCACGTGGAACTGCTCGATTGGCTCGCGGTTTGGTTTGTTGAGCAAGGCTGGTCGCTCAAGAAATTGCATGCGCTGATTCTGAGTAGCAACACCTATCGCATGGCAAAGGCGGGGAATCCGGCTTATGCGAAAGAGGACCCGGAGAATCGTCTGCTCTGGCGTGTGCCTTATCGCAGGCTGGAGGCGGAGGTGTTGCTCGATGGAGCCCTTGCCACCAGTGGAAAGCTGAACACGAAGGTCTATGGAGAGCCGGTGTATCCAGCGATGCAGAAAGAAGCCCTCGAAGGCTCAAGCGATCCCGATAAAGTGTGGCAGACCTTTGATGAAGACAAGGCTTCGCGGCGGGCTGTTTATTACATCGCAAAACGCTCTCTAGCAGTGCCGCTGATGGAGGTGCTCGATGTCTGCGACACGGCGCGTCCGGCGGCAAAGCGGCAAACCACCTCTGTTGCTCCGCAAGCGTTGCAGCTATTCAATGGCGATTTCATCCAGCGGCAGGCGCGGCATTTTGCACAGCGGCTGCGGGCTGAGGCGGGGGCAAAGGCGCAGATCGAGCTGGCTTACCGTCTGGCATTGGCACGAAGGCCGAAGCCAGGCGAGCTGAAGTTGATGCTCGAGTTCTTGTCGCAAAGCAGCCTTGAGGAGATGTGCCGGGTGATCTTGAATCTGAATGAGTTTGCTTATGCCAATTAAGAAGACACGACGCGATTTTGTCTGGCAGACGGGCGGGGGCTTTGCGGGCCTGGCGCTGATGCAGTTGCTCGAGCGGGATAATTTCTTTGGCAAGACAGTGGAAGCGAGCGGGATCCTCGCACCGAAGAAGCCACACTTCCCGGCCAAGGCCAAGCGGGCGGTCTTCCTGTTTATGAATGGCGCACCGAGTCAGGTAGACACCTTCGATTACAAGCCTGAGCTGACTAAGCGTAACGGGCAGGCTTATCGCGGCAAGCTTGCTGTAGGCTCTAACGGACGGCCGATCGGGTATCTGATGCAGTCGCCATTTGAATTCAAGGCACATGGACAGAGCGGACTGATGATCAGCGATCTGTTTCCGCATACCGCGAAGTTTGCCGACGACTTATGCGTGATCCGTTCGATGCACACCGATACGGCGGCGCATGCTTCGGGCTGTTTGCAGATGAATACCGGAAGTATCTTTTTGGGTAAGCCCAGCGCAGGGGCCTGGGTGACTTACGGCCTGGGTACAGACAACCAGAGCCTGCCAGCCTTTGTTGTGATGACAGACCCGCGCGGTGGGCCGATCGGGAGCGCTTCCAATTGGACGGCCGGGTACATGCCGGCGGCATACCAGGGGACGATGTTTCGATCTGGAGCTGCGCCACTGCTGGACTTGAAGCCTCCGGCGGGAGTGACAGATGAGACGCAGCGGCGCTCGCTGGACTTGCTCAAGAAGTTGAATGAAGAGCACCTGACGACTCGCGCGCAGGAGTCGGAGCTATCAGCACGGATTGCGTCCTATGAGTTGGCTTATCGCATGCAGGCTGAAGCTGCGGCCGTGGTGGATCTATCAAACGAGTCTGCGACGACGCGCGAGCGTTACGGATTGAATGACCGTGTGACCGAAGACTTTGGCCGGAAGTGTCTGATGACGCGACGTCTGCTGGAGAAGGGCGTACGATTTGTGCAGCTCTATTCTGGCGGTGGACATATCGAAGACACCTGGGACGGCCACAACGACTGCATCACCAATCACCGTCTGCATGCCAAAGAAACCGATAAGCCGATTGCAGCATTGATGCAGGACTTAAAGGCGACCGGGCTGTGGGATGAGACGCTGCTGCTGTGGGGCGGTGAGTTTGGCCGCACGCCTACCAGCGAAGGCGTAGGCAAGCCGGGTCGTGATCACGATTGGCATGGGTTCACGATGTGGATGGCTGGGGCAGGTGTGAAAGGCGGGCAGGCTGTTGGAGCAACGGATGAATTGGGGTTTGAGGCAGTTGAGGATCGCGTGCATGTTTCCGATCTGCATGCAACCCTCCTGCATTTAATGGGTATGGATCACACGAAGCTCACTTACTTCTATCAGGGCTTTGATCAGCGGCTGACGGGCGTGAGGGGTGTGGTGGTGAAGAAGGTGCTGGCTTAGGTGCGAGGGATTTGGATCGTCAGTTTAGTTGGGCTTTTAGCTTGCGGACCCTCTAAACTCGATTCCGGGTCGGATCGAGTGATCGAGGCGACACTTACAGGCACAATCACGCCGACCTACCATGGTGTTCTATTCAAGGAGGATATGCCTTCAAAGCCTAACGATCTTCTGCATATCGCCTATCCGGGAGACCTAAAGTCGCATACACGTGGCTACGATTGGGAACGCTTTGAAGCAAAGGATTTAGTGGCCGACCTGAGGAAGTTCCTGGATGAAGATTGGGAAATCAGGCACGCAGCGCCTCCACCCTTTGGTGATGGAAGCGCTGAAAGAAGTTCGAGTCGCCGCTTTCGACTTCGAGGCATCCTCGTGGAGCGGCCAGGAATTGATACGGGAACGAAGAGCCGTCATGGAAATGGCTTCGGCTACCAGGGCCGATACCGGCGCATGCTCTTGCTGATGGAAGCCAAAGGGCTGGACTAATCGAGAGGCCTAGGCGATAGCAGCGGCGTCAATCGAAGCAAGGCGAACGACAAATTTGCTGTATTGCTGATTGCGGCCTTCTACAAAGTGGTCGCCGATAGCGGTAACAACGATTGAAATCGCTTGCCCCTTGACGTGCAGCGTGACGCCTTTTTTGGTTTCCATGCTGGAGCGTAAAAGCGCCATGATCATATCGCCGGAGGTATTTTGTGCGTTGGCCTGGGTCGCGATGAATGCGGTGGCAAGGGTGAAGGGGATCAGTCTGCGTGTCATTGTATTGGTTCTCACTTGTACAAGCGGCAACCATCGCGAAAAGCGATCAAACGGGAAGCAGAAATTTTGCGAAGCGATTGTGAGAAGCCGTCTGAACTGCGTCAGCAAGCGTATATTGATCGAGCGTTGCAAGAAAACTCTCAAGTGCCGCCCGGAGTGGGGCCTTTAACCCGCAGACCGGGACGATCGGGCAAGTGTTGGATTCCTTATCGAAGCATTCCACCATATGCATGTGAGGCTCGCACGCCCTCACTACATCGCTAAGCCGGATCTTGTCGGGGCTCTCTAGCAAGCTGACCCCACCACCGCGTCCCATCGTTGTGGATACATAGTTATGCTCGGCGAGATTCTGGATTACCCGCACCAGATGGTTCTTGGAAATTCCAAAGGCGTCGCTAATCTCGCGCGTATTGACGCGGCGATCCGGGAAGTGGGCAAGGTAGAGCAAGACCCGGAGGGAGTAGTCAGTATGAAGCGTGAGATGCATCCAACCAATAGGTTAGCTGGATGGCGGGGATGAGACAAAGGCATCACTGTGAATATCCCTACTGGCCATGCCATTGAGGAATACCCGCTTCTTCAGTGAACTTACGAAATCCGGATTGCCACAGATGAAACCGCGCCAGCCTTTGAGCATCGGATGGGCCCGGAGAATGAAGTCTGTAATCGACCCGTCCAGATCGCGAAGCACCGGCCGATATCGCAGGTTCGAATGTTTTGCTGCCAGGGCTTCAAGCTCGGCCTGCAAGTAAATTCCTTCTGAATTTGCTGCTCCATGATAGAGCCAGATTGGGCCGCAGTGGCCTTGTTCGAGCGCGTCGCGCACGATGCCGTAAAGTGGGGCGAGACCGGTACCAGTAGCTGCCATGAGGAGATGCTGATCTGGCGCGCCTGCTGTGTAAAAGCAATTGCCGGCGGGACCCTGTATGCCGACCGTGATTCCGGGAGAAGCGCTCTGCGCGAGCCACGAACTCATACGGCCATTGAGAACAATGCGCACGTGAAGTTCAATTTCACCTTCGCCGGGAAGGCTGGCAATCGAGTAGCTGCGGGCCAGACCATCTTCTCTAAAGAGAGTCAGATATTGCCCGGCGCGATGCGCAGATGCGGCTTCCGGCTGAAGAATCACTCGCAGCACGGTTGGGCTTAACCAATTGATGCTGATTAGCTTTGCAGTGCTGCGCACGCCGGCACCCGGCGTCTCTACGACAAGGTCCCCGGCAGGATAACAAACACACGCCAGAAAACAGGACTGCTCGATCCATGCAGCCTTAAGCCCCGCCTGCGAAGCTATACCAGGTTGCCCGGAAGACGCTTTAAGGAGGCAACTCTGACAGACACCTGCTCGGCATGAATGCGCCACATCCGCGCCAAGTCGCAGCAATCCATCCAGTACAGATTCGCCGGCGGCGAGTTCTACCTGCCGCCCCTCCCAATCAATTACCGGCATTGGTTAACGATTGAGAACATCGGCGCGGGTAGATTCTGCAATCGCGGCAACTTGAGCAATAAGGTCTGGCGCAACGTTCAGTTCGGTCAGGCTTTGCCCGAGCAACTCAACCACTGCATCGAAATGCGAATCGTTGAGGCCCCTTTGTACCAGATGGGCGTGTCCCCGGCGCATGTCCTGGCCCGTGTAGTGAACCGGCCCTCCAAATGCCATCGTGAGAAATGCCTTCTGCTTGGCGATTTGATGATCCATGTCTACACCTTCAAAGAAGTGGGAGATGCGGTCATCGGAGAGAACCTTGCGGTAGAAAACATCAACTGCAGCTTCGACGGCGGCTGTGCCGCCCAATTGTTCATAGAGAGTGTTCATAAAGTAACGTTGCATTTACTATGCATCTTTAATCCACAAGAGTCAATATCGTTGCATGTAAAATGCAACGTTTATCGGTTCACGACAATTTTCGGTTATTTCGTCTTTCTTTTTCAATAGTTTGGAGATCAGCCGTGTAAAGTGAAGAATTCTCTTTGGCAGTTTGGTCGCCGATGGAACTTGTATTTGTCCACGGCTACAGCGTTCGAAATACTGCTACGTATGGAGATCTGCCCAGCCGTTTGGAATCAGAATTGGCCCGCCGCGGCCACACGGTCCGGGTGGACCACATTTATCTTGGCAAGTATGTCAGCTTCAACGATCAGGTGAGTCTGGACGACCTGAGCCTCGCATTCGAGACAGCAGTACGCGAGAAGGGTCTCAAGAATTTCGCCTGCATCACACATTCCACTGGCGGCCCATTGGTGCGCAACTGGATCGTACGTCATGGTGGCGAGTCGCTTTCGCATCTGATCATGCTCGCGCCAGCCAATCATGGTTCTGCACTGGCGCAACTCGGCAAGGGCCGCCTGAGTCGCATCAAGTCGTTTATTGAATCGGTAGAGCCGGGGCAGAAGATTCTCGACTGGCTCGAATTGGGTAGTGAGGCCCAGTGGGATCTGAATCTCGACTGGATGGACTACGATGGCCCGGCACACGGCGTCTTCCCCTTTGTACTTGCGGGCCAGACCATTGATCGCAAGCTCTACGATCATCTGAATTCCTATACGGGCGAAGCAGGCTCTGACGGCGTGGTGCGGGTGGCGGCAGCCAACCTCAACTACGACTATGTGCGTCTCTACCAACAACCCGATGGCGAGTTGGCTCCTGTCGCCTGGAAGCGCAGCGCAGAGACGCCGCTTGCGATTCTGCCCGGCATGGCGCATGGCGGCAAGACCCGCGGCATCATGAACAGCGTAACGATGGAGAATGCCCACCCGGCTATGGATGCGATTCTCGAGTGTCTTGATGTGAAGACCGAAGCAGGGTTTGAGGCATTACGCGAAACCTTTGCCATGCGCTCTGCGCTGGTGCAGGAATCAGAACGAATCGACCGCTGGCGCTCGCTGGGCCGAGATTTTTCCAGTGCCAATCCGCCGCACACGATGCTTTGTCTGCGTGTAGTGGATGACAAGGGCGCTTTGATTGAAGACTACGATGCAGCGTTTACAGCGGGCGAAGAAGCCTCACCCGATCTGTTGCCGCAAGGCTTCTTTCGAGACCGGCAGCGCAACTCAAAGGACAAAGGCAGGCTGACTTACTATCTAGATCACGAGAAGCTGAGCTCGGTGCCCGTTGGCTTTGAGATCACTGCGCGACCGACGGAAGGGCTGGTGCGCTATCAGAAGGCCTCCATTCGACCTCAGGCGCTGGGCGCAATCTTGCGTCCCAATGAAACAATGCTGGTAGAGATCGTGCTGAGAAGGCTGGTGGATATCAACTGCTTCCGGTTGAGCAACCAGTTGGCGCCCGAGGCCATTTCAGACGAGCCCAGCGGCACAACCTGTTAGTGTTGCCATCCCCGTTACACTAGCAATAATGAGCGCAAATCAGCCCATCGATGAGATCTACAGCGAGTTGCACAAAATCGCTGCGATTCATCTAAGCCGATCAGTAAACCACGCCTCGATGCAGACCACACAACTGGTGCATGAGGCGTGGCTCAAACTACACGAGCGAGGATGGAAGAGCAAGACGCATTTTCTGGCCATGGCTTCAAGGGCTATGCGCATGGTGTTGATTGATGCAGTAAGAGCACGCACGGCAGAGAAGCGGCAAGGGGACCGGGAGCGGATCGACTGGGCACCCGGCGTCGAGTTTGCAGCATTGCAGCTCTCGGTACCAGTAGAGCGGCTGCTGGACCTCGATGCAGCACTGGATCGACTGGCCGAAAAAGACGCGCGCAAGGCGCAGGTGGTGGAGATGCGCTTCTTTGGCGGAATGGAATTTACCGAAGTGGCCGAGAACCTGGAGATTTCGGTTGTCACGGCAAAGCGGGACTGGGAGTTCGCTCGGGCCTGGCTCTTTCAGCAACTGAAGCAGGACGGGGCTAGCGACAGTTCTTAATGCGCTCAGTGGCGTGGTCCGAGTGGCGCTTGAGCATGGTCATTGTAGAAGGGCCGGCTGTCTTGACTTCAGCTAGAAACTCACGCGCGAAGGCACAGGCTTTGGTGGAATTCCCACTGCGGCCATATGCCTCTGAGAGGTCGCCCATCGTGTAGAGGAGTTCGCGGTGCGTGTTCGAATTTGCCTTATCGGCGGCATGGAATTTGCGTAGCAATTGCAGAGCATCGTCGAGTTGGCGGATCGCTTCCGGGTGTTGTTGTGCATTAGAGAGGGTGTTGCCCAGCCGGTCGATGGCAGAGGCCAGACGCACCTGTGCACTGATGTCGCTGGGCTCGGCGGCAACGACTTCACGCCTCAGTGCGACCATCTCGCGATAGAGACGGATTGCCTCGGGGGAATTTTTCTCGTTCAGGGCGACAGCCGCCAGTTGACCGATCGAGGCAGAGTAAGCGAGGCGTGTCCTGGCGGGGTCGTTGCGGTAGCGAATTGCATTGAGCCTGTAGGATTCCTTTGCGTGGGGAGAGCCTTTGGCAAAATCCCGAGACGAGATGTAGCGCAGTGCGAGTTCCTGATGAATCTCACTTAGCCGCATGAGTGCTAGGTTCGAAGAAGGATCTGCGTCGAAGATTTGCTTGCTCATCTCCTGGGAGCGCTCCAGCAATTGGAGTCCGGCATCGGTTTGCTTGAGGGCAAAGCGGGGGCGCGCTGCGCTTTTGAGGATGTAGGCCAGCTTGGCCTTCTGCGCACTACTGGTTGGGTTGGTAGATGCCAGCTGAATGGCTTCATCGAAAAGAGGAATTGAAGCTTCGGGTTGGTTACGCAATGCTTTCGCAGAGCCCAGACTAGTGAGCGAGTCGGCAAGCAGAGCACGCGCCTCGCGCGATGCGGGGGACTGGGAGAGGGCGCGGCGGCTCACCTGCACAGCGCGACCCGAAAGTGATTCCGCTTTGGCCGAATCACCCATCGTGCGATCAGAAAGGTCCTTGCCCGCAATGGCCGCCAGACGCAAATAGCCACGGACTACATCGAGCTGGACGTCAAGGCCAGCTCGGGGATCTGACGAGATTGCGTCCAGGTATTCCATGGAGCTATCGGTAATCAACTTGGACGCAGCCAGAGAGCCAGGCAGCGGATCCACAATATCGTGGATCTCGAACATGAGTTTGGAGGCGAGACGGCGCACTTGTTCGAATCGTTTTGTGGCGAGGCGAGACTCCAGCACGGCCCAGGTAGTGGTGCCAATCAGGGCGAAGATCGCAAGAGCGGATGCAGCAACAGCGAGCCGGTGCCGCCGGATAAACTTCTTCGTGCGATAAGCCCAGGTAGGCACCTGCGCAGACACCGGCTCCTGATTGAGAAAGCGCTCAACATCATTTGCCAGTTCAGATGCAGACGGATATCGCTCCGACGGAAGCCGTCGCAAAGCCTTCTGCGCGATCGCCGAAAGGTCGCCAGCAAAAGGCAACTGCGGCAGCGTGTCCCGCTGCACTTCCGCTACAAGCTCTGCGGTAGACAGAGTATTAAGCTGCCTTGGAGGGCGACCAGAAACAAGCTCACAGAGCAGCGCACCCAGCGAATACACATCCGATGCAGTTGTGACCGCTCCTCCAAGGATCTGCTCGGGGCTAGCATAATCGGGGGTGTAAGCGCGGATGCCGTGTGTCTGATTGAGGGCTGGATCGGATCGAAGTAGCTTGGCGATCCCAAAGTCGAGAAGTTTCGCAGTTCCATCGGCAGTCACCAGGATGTTGGCGGGCTTGAGATCCCGATGCACCACCAGGCTCTGGTGAGAGAACTGAACGGCGCGGCAAATCGCAAGAAAGAGCCGAAGCTTTTGATCGAGATTCAGATTCGCTGCGTACTGAGGACAAGGCACGCCATCGACATACTCCATCACCAGAAAGCGAAAGCCGGAAGGAGTGGAGCCGGAATCGAGCAGACGGGCGATATTGGGGTGTTCGAGGCCAGCAAGAATCTGAGTCTCGGATGCTTGCAGATTCTGATCCGGGTGCAGGAGCAGAATCTTGATAGCCACCAGTTTTTCAAAATCGCCATCGCGGCGGCGGCCCTTGTAGACAACACTCATACCACCGCGGCCTATTTCTTCGATTGCTTCGTAGCTGCCAAAAGCATGACCGCTGAAGTTGAGCGTGGGAGGAGACAGAAAATCAGCCGCCTCGGCCTCGGCTTCCAGCAATCGGGATAACTCATCACGCAAAGTGGGGTTGTCTGCACATTCACGCGCAACGAATTCAAGCCGCTGATTCACAGAAAGGTCTCGCGCCTGAGCAAAGAGAGTCTCCAGTTGAGACCAGGTGGAAGGTTCAAGAGGATCAGCGGGGCCGGAAGGATCAATCGCCATAGTCTTGGATTCTAGGGCATGTTGCAGCCATTCGCATCATAAAAGTTACGCAAACAATAATTGATACTCGGAAGCCAGAAAAAACGAGTTGGGGTTTGAAGGGCTATACCAATGATTCGAAAAATCACACTACTATCTTTTCTTCTTAGCGCGTACCTGCATGCTCAAACCCCTGGCTTTGGCGTAACTATCTCAACGCAGAATGGCGGGGAGCTCAAAGCATGTAACCCGGCACCGGTGACGCCAACAGTGGCCTGTCCGCTTGCACCAGGCACGGAAGAATATCGAGTTGCCGGCTTCGTTCAACTCCCGGCTGGAGCCAACCAAAGTGACTATCTGCTGCTCGTGCAGGGGCAGTCAACACCGTTTATAGCGGCAGCGGCACCCAATACTTATACGTTCGTCAAGATCATTCCGGTAGGGCCCACAATCATACCTGCCGGAGGCTGGAGCAACTGGGCATATTCGAATTACTACACGGATCACGACCGAATTACAAAGCCACTGATCGCAGAAGTGGTGCAGAAAACCACAAACGAAGTAATGGCACGGTTTCGGAGTGTGCTGATCGACAAACGCTTTGATCCAGCCTTGCAGGCAGATTTTACAGGTACTCGAGTTACAGAATCAATGGGGATAGAAATCACAGCTCAAGGGCTGGACAAGCTGGAGGCCCTGCACAAATCAAATATGCCGCAACCGTCACTGTCGAGCTTCAACACATCGTTGACGAATGCCTTCAGAGGCTTCAATTCGACGCTAGTACCAGCCCCGAACACAAATCTGGGGAATGTAATTAGCCCGGGAAACCTCACTCCTAAAGCATGCATGCCGGTGAGCAGCGCCCCTAACGCATTGCAAAGCACAACCGCTTACGCGACTTTTTTGGCTGAAGTGACTTATGAGTATGCGGCCTATCAAGCAGCGAAACAAATGCTGGATACCGGCTCGATTGCTTCCGCAATTACGGCGGCTTTCCCAGGGTTGAATTTGCTGGTTTTCGCTTCGCAGGCGGCTTTGGCGGCGAAAGTCGCAACATCATGCGTGGACAAGCTTCCATTGCCAAGCCACTTTGAAGTGTGTGGCGGAACCCTTCGTGGGGATGCGGCAACACTCACAATCGACGGGATTAGAAGCAGCAATCTTGAACTGGGTACAAGGCTCAACAGTTCCCCTCCGAACATCATGGCAAATAATACGCTGGATCGCTTGTATGGCGAAGTGGATGGGAAATGGAGCAACTTTTTCTTCCGGTATGCAGAGAAGCCAGTGAGCGGCTGCCTCGGAAGACCGAGAACGGCATTGCAAGAAGCGCAAATTCAACCGGGATCAGAAATCGACAACTGGAGGCGCTGCCCACGAATGGGATTCACATCCCGGACTCCATCGAACATAGTGCCGATTGAGTTCAACATCAATGCCGACAGCAGCCCCAACTTGAGTCTTGAAAAGAACCAGGTGGATACTTCCTTAGCTGCCACACCACTTTTTCAATTGGGAACTAACCAGGACAAAGATCCACAAGAAGGGCTCTGCTCAAACGACGGATTCAACCACAACGCGGATGCTCTTTTGGACCGCTTTTGGGAACGCACGCGCAGTTCGGTTGACACTGTCTGGAAAGCAAATACACCCAACACACAACAAGCCAAGAGCCTGGACCTGGTGTTCAGTCGACTGGAGACCGGCTTATATGGCGACACTAATTTAACCGGCTCAAGCACCGGCCGGGATCATGAGTTAATCCAAAACTACAACGTTTCCCGCAGTCGAAACCTGACAGATCGGATTGTGATGAGAACCGACACAGAAGCGAAGTCTTTGGTTAGCCCTTCGCCGTTAAGTTGGATCCTCACGCCGTCTGAGATTTACCCATGCAACACGGTGTCGTTTGTCTGCAATCCCAATCAGAGCGCATTCAATCAAAATTTTGATTTCTCATTCAGCGTTACGACAATGGCATTAAATCAGGTACTGAAAGAGCTTTCCACAAGTCCACTCTTAACCTTCAACTACGAACCCACCTATAACGACCTCGGCATCTCGCCAGCTCCGGGAGCGTTAGGGACCGACAAGGCCATTCTCGATGGGACAAACCTCGCCAGACTGGACCCGGCATTTGCCGCGCTGGGTGGAAATGTTGCGAGCATCGTGGTAACCCCAACAATTGTCCCGTTCACTTATGTGAACCCGCAGCCAGCACCAGGCACGCAACAAGGGAGAACCAACTTGACCTACCATTTGGCACAGCTTCGCTTTGAGCTTGTGGTGCCGAAACCGGCAGCTGTAGGCGTTGACGTCTGGCTCGGTGGAGTTTCTGATTTCTACGATCGGCAACTGATTCTTGTGCCGGATGCACCAGCGTCGCTGAATCGCTTGAAACCAGCCTACGGCAGTTCAGCGGGCGTTGGCTTCACTTTGCTTCAGAACCGCTTCAGCTCTTGCGCGTTCGGGCCCATCCTGCCGCCGATACAGCCGCCGCTTCCAGCCCCGCAAATCCCTTACCCAACTTGTGCCAACGCGTTGGCGGGAAAGCTGCATCAACCCTTCAGCAATCTATTGCGGCAGAGACTGCTTTACATGCTAAGCCGCTTCCCCGCCCCGCTTTTCTTTGATGCCGGCGGAGTCGGAGGTGCATTGAGCTTCAGCTATATCGACAGGTATCAAAGAACAAATCTCATCACTTACTACGGAAACCTGCAATAGAC
>JBIPMY010000267.1:0-8701 GCA_044376335.1 Bryobacter sp. | reverse complement strand
GCAAGCAATACTATGTGCCTTCGAATCTAGTGATCGCGATTGCCGGCGACGTCGACCCGGCTGAAGTAAAGCGCCTTGCCGAGAAGTACTTCGCCAAGATGACCGGTGGCCCCAAGCCAACAGGCATGATGACCAAAGAAAACGAGCAGTTTGGCGAGAAGCGCCTTGTGGTGGAAAGCCCTTCACAGCCTCTGGTGCTGGTGGGCTATAAGCGTCCGAATGCACTCGACAAAGACGACGTGCTCTTTGATGTCATGGCAACTTTGCTGGGCACGGGCCGTACTAGCCTCTTCTATAAAGAGATGGTGCAGGACAAGAAAATTGCCCTCGCAGCACAGGCGATCCCGACCTTTCCTGGCGGACGCCGCGAGAATCTCTTCGCCGTATTTCTTGTTCCCAATGCTGGCAAGACCACAGAAGATTGCGAGAAAGCAGCCTACGAAATCATCGAGCGTTTGAAGACCGAAAAGGTAAGCGACGATCAAATGAAGCGGGTCAAAACCCTGCTTCGTGCGCAATTGATTCGCAGCCTGGATTCCAATAGCGGCATGGCGCAAAACCTCGCCACCACCAAGGCACTCTTTGGGAATTGGCGTGCCTTGTTTACCCAGCTCGACGACCTCGACAAGGTGACGGCTGACGATGTAATGGCTGCGGCCAAGAAGTATTTGGTTGCCAAGAACAGAACGGTGGGCGCAACAGTTCAGCCCGCCCAGCAGGCAAAGAAGTAGGAGCATCCGGATCATGAAAAAGTTATTTGTAAGCAGCCTGATTGTGGCCAGCAGCTTTGCCCAGCAGAAGCCCGCCACACCGGCCAAGCCCCCCGTAGCGGTCTATCAGACCCTGAAGTACCCGCCGCTTAAGCAGGTGCAGCTCCCGAAAATCGAGCAATTCACTCTTCCCAACGGTTTGAAGGTGATGATTCTTGAGAATCATGAGTTGCCTCTGGCAAGCGGTTCTTTGCGCGTACGTACAGGCTCGTTGCTTGAGCCTGCCGACAAGGCAGGGCTCTCAGGCATCGTCGGGCAGGTGATGCGCAGCGGCGGCACAAAGAAGCGTAACGGCGACGCGCTCAATGCAAAGCTTGAGCTGATTGCAGCCAACATTGAAGCCGGCATCGGCGATGACAACGGCAGTGTCGGATTCAACTGCCTCAAAGAAAATTTCGACGAAGTGTTGGACCTCTTCAAGGAAGTCATCGTCGAACCCGCCTTCCCGCAAGACCGTCTCGATCTTGTCCTGACTCAAACCCGCAGTGGTATCTCGCGACGCAACGATGATCCGGGCGGGATCCTCAATCGTGAGTTTCAGAATCTAATCTACGGCAAGGACACCGCTTATGGTGACCACGAAGAATATGCGACGATCGCCAACGTCAAGCGGGAAGACCTTGTAGCTTTTCATGACCGCTACTTCTTCCCCGCAAATGCAATGCTTTCGATCTACGGTGACGTGGATAGTGCTGCGGTAAAGGCCAAGCTTGAGAAGCTCTTTGCCGACTGGACTACTCAGCGTCCTGCCGTGCCTGCTTTCCCTGCTGTGACGAAGCAGAAGGCTGCTGGCGTCTACGTTGCAGACAAGCCCGATACCGAACAAACCTTCTTCACCATTGGTCATATCGGTGGCAAGCTGAACGATAAAGACTACGCCGCGCTTACGGTTATGTCCAATATTCTTGGTGGTGCGGGTACGTTTTCTAATCGCCTGATGCAGAGCATTCGCAGCGACAAGAGTCTCGCCTACGGGATTTCAAGTAGCTGGTCTGCCGATTACCTTCACGAAGGAACCTTCCGGATTACCGGCAGCACCGCTGCGGCAACTACCGACAAGGCGATCCTGGAATCGCTGAAGGAAGTCAAGCGCATGCGTGAAGAGATGGTGGGCCCGACTGAGCTTGAAGCCGCCAAGCAACGCGTGGAAAACACTTTCGTGTTCAGCTTCGCCTCGCCCGTTCAGACTCTCAATCGCCTGATGAACTATCAGTATTACGGCTACCCGGCCGACTTCATCAATCGCTACAAAGACGCTGTATCTAAAGTGACCGCGCAGGACATCTTGCGTGTCGCCAAGGAATACATCAAGCCTGAAGAGTTCACGATTGTCGCTGTTGGGCAGACCCAGAAATTTGCTGACAGTCTGAAGACTCTCGGTGAAGTCAAGAAGCTCGACATCACCATTCCGCAGCCCAAGACCGAGACGGCTAAAGCCGATGCTGGTTCGCTTGCCGCTGGCAAAGCAGCTATCGACAAGATCGCTGCCACTGTCGGAGGCAAAGACAAAATTGCCGGGGTAAACGATTACGTGCAGAGCATCTCGAGTGAACTCAACATGGGTGGCAACAAGGTGAATGTGAAGCAGACCAACTACTGGATGAAGCCAATGGTCTTCCGTCAGGTAAACGAGCTGCCCTTCGGCAAGATCATTGCTTTCTTCGATGGCGAGAAGGGCTTTCTCAAAGCCCCGCAGGGTGAGCAGCCGCTGGCTGGTCCGTTTGCCGCTCAAGTGAAGGGGCAATTGCAGCGCGACTACTTTGCCATTCTGCAGAGCAACGAAGTGGCTGGCCGCAGCGTCAATCTTGTCAAGGAAGGCGAACTCGAACTTAAGGACGCCAGCGGTTCCGTGTTGAAGCTCTTCTATGATCCGAAGACGATGCTGCCGGCAAAGCTTGCCTTTACGGAAGGTGGCATCAGCGCCGAGATCGGATACGGAGACTTCAAGGAAGTCAGCGGAATCAAGTTGCCCATGCAGTTGAAGATCAGCCAGAATGGTCAGACTTCAACGCAGACGGTAACCGAATGGAAGCTGAATACTGGTTTGACCGTTGCCGTGATGAGTAGCAAGGAATGACACGCAGAGATCTAATTCGTAGCAGTGTATTTGGAATTGCGCCCGCCTTTGTGCGGGCGCAAACCATGCAGGAGAAGGGCCGCAAGCTCATTGCCGAGGCGCAGCTTGCTCTCGGCGGCGAGAAGTTTATGGGCATGCGGGACCGGATCGAAGAAGGCAGGGCCTATAGCTATTACCGGGAGCGTTTGAGTGGTCTCGACGTAGCTCGCTTCGAGACAATGTACGCCGATGCTGCTACCGGAATCAAGCAGCGCGACAAGCAGGTCTTTGGTAAGAAGCAGGATTACTTCGTCATTTTCGGTGGCGATGGCAAGGCATGGGACGTCTCTTATCGCGGAGCAAAGCCCATGGAAGAAGAAGTGATTAAGAACTGGGAAGAAGGTGTACTTCGCAACGCAATGTACATCCTCCGTTGCCGGGCTAACGACAAGGACATGATCTTCGAACGCCGTGGCCAGGAAGTATTCGAGAATCAGCCGGTAGAGATTGTAAACGTAACCGATGGTGAGAATCGCGAAGTGGCGATCTATCTGCATGCCTCTACGAAATTACCTGTTCGTGGCTATTACAAACGGCAAAATGCAAAAGACAAAGGTTGGGATGAGCAGGATACCCGCTATGCCAAATACCGTCTGACGCAAGGCGTGATGTGGCCCTGGGCAATCACACGCAGCCGCAATGGCGAGCGCAATCTGGAACTCTACTCAAACGAAGTAACGATCAACTCCGGCCTGCCTGCGAGCAATTTTGAAGTAGGTGCCGGAGCAAAAATGGTGCCCACTAAAAAAGCCTCCGACAAAGTGAAATAGCCGCTACACCATCACGAATCTTTCGGTGTGAATCTGCCTGCCTCGAATCCCAAGCTTCGGCAGGATTCTTTCTACGGAATCCATCATCGGCCCCGGGCCGCAAATGAAATATTGGAAGCGCTTGTGTTGTGCGGGTAAGTATTTTTCCAGCACAGCCTGCGTGATGTAGCCCGTTTCGCCTTGCCAGTTTTCTGGTGGTTTTTCCAGCGCATAGATCACCTGCAGATTCATCCGGGTTTGTAGCGCTGCGAGCCGGTCTCTAAAGCGAAGACTCTCAACTGAGGCGCTCCCGTAGAAGAGGTAAACCGGCCGCAGGTCACCGCGTGCAGCAAAGGTTTCGCAGATAGACAGCAAGGGTGTAATTCCAACTCCGCCACCGATCAGCACATAACCCGGGCCTTGCTCCCTGTCTGGCGTAAAGACACCATATGGGCCATCCACCCAGATTTTGGTTCCCGCTTGGAGGGAGGGCACCACCTTGCCAGACCAGTCTCCTAGATCCTTCACTGTGAACTCAATGGCCTGGCCCAGTTCATCGCGCGCCGCAGAGGACATCGATATGGGGTGACGGTCTTTGTGGAAAGGCGAAGTGCCTGTGTTGAGCCAGGCGAACTGGCCGGGTTCGAAGCGGAAGCCAGGATGATTGTGAGGCCGGAGCCTAAGCGTATGCGTATCGGCAGACACCTTGAGATTCTCCACGACAGTCCAGGGCCGGGACCACAGCCAAAGCGGCCTGAGCACCTGGAAATAGACCGAGATTCCAACTACCAATAGAACTCCGCCACCAATCACGATCTGCATGGCGCGCTGTGTAGAAAACGCTCCCACCAGCAGAAGATGCGCGAGTGCCGAGACAACAACGACTTTTGCAAGCAGGTCGTGAGTCCACTGCCACCATTCATAAGGGATTCGCAATTGCTGGCGGGCGAGCGACGTGAGGATCAGAAGAAGCAGGGCTAAAGCCGAGAGCAGCCCCCAGCGCATGGCCCAGGTTGTGTCCGGGCCGAAGGGGTTGAGCCATTCCAGCGGGTAGCCGTTGTACACCAGCGCCGCTGCGTGCCCAATCACTAGAAGCGTGGCAACCAATCCCATTTGGCGGTGAAAGCGAATCAGAGCATCCATGCCGAAAGCGCTGGCTACGGATTGGATCTTTGATATGAGTGAGAACTCTAGGCCCAGAACGGTGAAGGCAAGAAAGCCAAAACCTACACCCAGCTTCATCAACAAAGGAATGTCCGCAAATTCGCCCGGCCAGATGATTGCCACTCCCAGCGGCAAAGTGATCAGGATCAGGTAGAGCGAAAGCCAGAGCAAGCCTCGTACCGACATAGTCTCTGCTTAAAGTATGACGCCTGCAAAACTTTCTGGCGCAATATTTGAAGTGCAATAAACCGGCATGGGGCGGGGAAGTGAAGTCAGACGGGCCAAATCTTCCGGCGATTCCGGGTCTACTGAGCAGCTTGCAACAAGCCCCTTGGCTTCTTCGAAAGTGAGCGAGCTTCTGTCCCCGGCATAACGAAGCTCAGCTGCGGTGTGCAGGCACAAAGGTGTGGAGACGAGGTCGTGAATTTGCCGCAACAACCCGTACTGTACGCTGCGACGCCATAGCAGCATCGTGTCGACGGTTGGATGCTTTGGAGACGGGGTCTCAATCGCTTCTCGCGCAACATGTTCGAGGATGGAGCCCGCAGCACCATAGCCGTATTGACAGGCGGCGCAGAAGCAGATGCTCCGGTAAAAGTTAGCTTCGGCATGGTCTGTTGCATGCGATGGAAAGGATCGAAATCCGAGGCCCATCAACTGCAGGCCCGCCCACGGGAATTGTGCGGCAACGCGCTCGCAAAGCTGCAGGCAACGATCCTGCGCTAAAGGTTGAGATGGGCATTCGGCATCTTCGACTTGTTGCCCCAGTGTGTTGGTTGGAGAAGTATCGCTGAGGCCGGGCCGGGCCAGTAATCGAATCCTCCCATAGACGGGCAGGTTGTGCTTTGCAGCAACCTCAAGCAGGATGGAGAGGTTTGGGGCTGAAGCCTCCACATGCATGGCATTGAAGCCGTCTGCCTGCAGTGAATCGATCTGCTGTGGATCTCTGACGGTAAGGGAACGCAACATATTACGATGCACCAAAAGCAAACGGGGACAGTCGAAACTGTCCCCGTGAGAGTAAAACCAAAGTTGGCATTAACGGCCTTCGGATGAAGGAGGAACCATACCGTTCATGCGGAGCAGGGTGACGAGGTTGCCGTAATGTTCCCAGGTGTGGCTCAGGTTGAGAATCATCGGCTGTGCTGCCGGTACTTCACGGGTGCCCATCTTGATCATGGAGGCGAGGCTCTTGTCGGTGGTCATGCCCCATGCCTTGGTGCATTCAGCAACGGCTGCAGCCCAGGCCTTGGCAAGAACTTCCTTGGAAGTTTCCTTACGGATGCTGGCGGGCTTGGTGCCACCAGTGACTGCGGTGCAGAAGTTCTGGTTGGCGTCGGTCAAGTGGCCGATGAATTCAGAAAACGGCATGGTGCTGTCGACAGACTTGAAGCTGAACTTGTCAGCAGGCATCTTGTCGATGGCCTTGGTGATGTTGGTTGAGACGGCTTTGTAGTAGTTGGCACTAACTGCAGCGATCGGATTTTCCTTCATGTCCTGCGCAAACATGGACAGGCTCAGGGCGCAAACGGAGAGAACGAGTTTCTTCATGGATTAATAACCTCGTGCCGATTATAGCCGCAAACCGTAGAATTTCGCAGCCGTTGAGCCCAGGATTTTTGCCCGCTCATCGGCAACCTGTGGCCCCAGAGCCTGTGTAAATGCGGCAAGAACTTCCTTCCAGGTGCCCGCCAGCGTGCACACGGGCCAGTCAGAACCAAACATCAGCCGGTCGAATCCGAAGAGTTTCAGTACGTGTTGCACGTAGGGAGTGAGTTGCTCTGACTTCCAATTCTTATGATCTGCTTCAGTGATCATGCCTGACACCTTGCAGTATAGGTTTGGGTGTTTGGCAATGCGCTCCATGTCCTGCGCCCAGCCATCGAACGTGCCTTCCTTGATGTAAGGCTTCGCGATGTGATCCACCACCATCGAGAGGTTGGGGAGCTTTTCGATAAGAGCCGGTATGTAAGGCAAGTGAGGCGGGCGCAAGAGCAAATCGTAAGGTATCTTGCGGTTCTCCAGCTCCTTCAATCCCCGGATCACCTCTGGCTGCATAATCCATCGCACATCCGGCTCGTCATGGACGATGTGCCGCACACCGACAAATTTCGGGTGCTTCTGGAGTTGGTCCAGAACACTGCCGATCTTCGCGTCTTTCAGGTCTACCCAGGCGACAACGCCCAGGATGGACTTGTGCTGCGAGGCAAGGTTCAGTAGCCAGGTGGCTTCCTCGGGCACCTGTGCCGCCTGGACAACAACGCTACCATCGAAGGTGTTCTGGGTGAGCGTCGGTTCCAGGTCTGCGGGCAGAAAGTTTCTTCGCAACGGGCTGGGGCCGGGCGGCATCCAGGAATATGTGAGGAGATCTGGATTCCAATAATGTTGATGAGAGTCGATGCGCATCTTACGGAGGCGATTCTATCAAGACGGCGGGCACTGCTTGCGCCGCTCTTGCTATTTGGCTGCAAACAGGAGGCGACACACCAACGTGTAGACGCCGCTTTAGCCCCGCTTATTCCACCCGACACTACTACTCTGATTGGGGCAAGAATAGACAACCTGCGCAAGACGCCAGCCTGGGACAAACTCTTTCCCGCCAAGGGTGCGATTGCTCTGGAGACTCTGAAACAACAAACCGGCCTCGACCTGCGCACCGCCATGCACGAAGTTGTCTATTGCCTTGGTGGCAAGCACCGGGTGGCCTTGATCCGCGGCAAATTTGTCGATGGCGGAATCACGAACGCCGGGCTTGAGCCAGAGTTGAAGATTGAAGGGGCGCAGAAGTTTCCCTACAAGGGATTTACGCTCGTGGGCAAAGAGGAAGAAGCGGTCACATTCTTCAACTCAAGCGTCGCGGTACTCGGGAAAGCCTCTGCTCTGCGTACGCTGATCGACAATCGTGAACTCAAGAACGGAATTCCCGCAGGATTGCTGGCCATGGTGCAAACCCTTCCTCCCGAATCCCATTTCTATATCGTCTCGAATGCTCCAACTATGCCAGCGGGAGGAATCGGTGGGCTTCAAAGTTTGCCCTTGGCCTTGAAGTCTGTAAAGGGTTATCTCGACGCTCGAACTGGAGCTTCCTTCCGAGCTGAAGCTGAAGGTGTCAGCGTTGAAGACGCAAAGAAGTTGCTCGACGGCCTGCGCGGTATCTCAAGCCTGCTCCGCCTGACGCTAAAGGGTGAGCAACAGGATGTCGCCCGAATGCTCGACGCCGTGCAGTTCTCTCAGGAGGGTGCAACGGTAAAGATGCAGGCCGAACTGTCCCTCGACAGCCTGATGAATGCCTTCAAGTCGCTGGACTTACTAGGCGCTGGCCGCGCATAATTTCGACATGCACCTGTTGCTGTCGTTATTTCTTTTTGCCTCTGACACCCTCGGCCCAGACACGATTTGGGATTGGCGTACGCCATCGAATCCACGCATCAGCCCTGATGGAGCTCATGTCGTATACCAGTTGGAATGGGCCGACAAGATGGCCGACGCATTCCATTCCAATCTCTGGATTGTCGGTTCTGACGGCAAGAACAACCGGCCGCTTACCGAAGGCAAACAGCGCGATTTAGGCGCAGTCTGGTCTCCAGACGGCAAGCGTCTCGCCTACATCTCTACACGCTCTGGACGCCCGCAGATCATCGTCCGCTGGATGGACTCCGGTGTTGAATCCCAAATCACAAACCTCGAAAATGCGATGTCCGATCTGGCCTGGTCACCAGATTCGCGCTGGATCTCCTTCTTTTCTCGCGTGAAGGTAAAGGCCAAATGGTCGATTCAATCCACCCCGCCGCCAGCGGGAGCAAAATGGACCGAAGGGCCAAGTGTTGTCACCAAACTCAATTGGCGGTCTGACGGCATCGGAGGCGCAGGACTGCTGCCGGAAAGCATGCCGCACCTCTTCC
>JBIPMY010000026.1:0-26110 GCA_044376335.1 Bryobacter sp. | reverse complement strand
CACAGTCGTTTGGAAGGAACAAATTAATGAGCCGAGTGCACGATGCCTTAAGGCGATCCGGGGTTAGCCCAGCTGATTTCCAGAACCAGCCACGAAATGTGGCACCGGTTTCTCGAACCTTCGAACCCCGCCCTGCAACAATTCACCCCGACTTCGAAAACCTGCTTGAGCGAATCCAGGAGATCCCCTTCAATCCCTCCCAGGATGCTCACCTGATTGACGCCGCGCGGCCACACGAAGCACCCAGCGAAGAATTCCGTACTCTTCGCACCAGATTGAATCACCTTCAAAGTCTCCAGCCCATCCACACTGTTGTTGTTACCAGCCCTTCACCCGCTGAAGGTAAGTCTATGGCTGCGGTGAACCTGGCACTTGCTGAGTCTCATCTGGCAGGCAACAACACGCTCTTGTGCGACTTCGACTTCCGACGTCCGCTTGTGCACAACCTCTTTCAGGTAGATCGTTCTCCTGGAATCACTGACTATCTGCTCGGAAAAGCAACCATCGATCAAATCGTCAAAAAAGTTGCAGGCACCAATCTCAGCATTCTTCCCGCTGGCGAAGCTGTCATCAACCCTCTCGAATTGCTAAACCTTGACAAGGTAAGAGAACTCATAAAGAATCTCGAAAAGGTCTTCAATTGGGTTATTTTGGATACGCCCCCGCTGCTTTTTGCCGCAGACGCAAATCTCCTCTCAACCATGTCTGATGGCACTGTACTGGTTGTCCGTCTCGGGGTAACAACCGTGGATTCCATCACACGAGCCATACAGTCTTTGTGTGAAAACAATATTCTGGGTACCGTGGTCAACGGCGCACGGCGCGGTGAACTCTACTCCAAGTACACCTACTATCACACCTATTACTACTCGAAGCCCGATTAACGCTCAGGCTAAAAGACCGACGGCAAGAGCTGCATTCTTGCTACCAAAAGCGATGGTATTTACCATCGCTTTTTTAATTTCAAGTTCTCTGCCAACATTGGCGATATAGTCCAGATCACATTCCGGGGCCTGTTCTTCAAGATTGATTGTGGGTGGTGCAAATTGATCGCGCATGGCAAGCAGAGTGGTGGCCAGGCTCGCAGCCCCGCAGGCTCCTTGAGGATGACCAATCATGCTCTTTACGCTCGATCCAGGCAAGTTTTTTGCGCAATCGCCAAAAGCCAACTTCACCGCAGTCGTTTCTACCCGATCGTTCAAATGCGTCGCAGTGCCGTGGTAGTGCAAGTAGTCAAAGACACCAGGGGTAAAGCCTGCTTCGGCCATTGCCAGTTCCATCGCTCTGGCAGGCTCAATACCAACCTCCTCTAAGCGAACACGGTGAAATGCCTCGCAAGTTGCGCCATAGCCGGCGATTTCTCCGTAAATGGTCGCCCCCCTTCGCCGAGCGCTCTCTTCACTTTCCATTACGAAAAACCAGGCACCCTCAGCAAGAACAAAGCCATCCCGGCTCGCGCTGAAGGGTTTTGAGGCACGCTCCGGAGATTCGTTAGACCCAGTGCTCATAATTCTCAGCAGCTGGAAACCTCGTAGTGTCAAGGGAGCGATAGGAGCGTCCACTCCTCCACAAATCGCCATTTCGGCATCACCATGCTTAACCGCTCGAAATGCATAACCGATGGCATCGGTAGAACTGGTACAGCCGTTGCTGAACATATGACTCAAACCCCGAAAACCGTACTGCATCGAGATTTCGCTAGCCAAAGTGCCAAGCGTGCTCGAGGGGATCACGTAGACACTACATTTCTTCTGCTGGCCACTGTAGTAGTAAGAATACTGCCGCTCAGTAAACTCCTGATTGCCGCCACCACTCCCAACGTAGACACTCACGCGCCTGAGTGCTTCAAGGTCCATGGACTTCCAGTCGACTCCAGCGTCTGCCAGCGCCTCGCCAGCCGCAGCAATGGCGTAAGGCGTTGCAAGGCCGGTGCCCTCAAGATCTCTAGCGGACATATACGCGAGCGGATCAAATCCAACGACTTCGCCGGCAATCTGAACGGGCTGCCCGGAACAATCAAATCTGGAAATAGGTTTGACCCCACTTTTGCCCGCTCGAGTATTTCGCCAAAATTCCTCCCGGCCTAGTCCATTGGGGCTGATCACACCGATCCCGGTGATGCATACGCGTCGCTTTGTCATGATTGATAAGAACTCCAATGCTACCATTAGGTTGCGGCATGATCGACTCGCCATCTCCAGACCCTTTGTCCGCCCCCCTAGAGCAAGCACTAAGCCCTGCTTCTACGCCGCAAACCACCCGCATTGACCGGCTCTTTGCCGCATTACAGGCAGCTTCTCTGGCTTCGATCTTGATGATCTTCTGGTGCGGAATCGCTTCCAGATCTAGTTCTCATTCGTTTTGGACACTCCCCAACCTGATGGCTGGTCTCTTTTATGGCCCAAACAGCCTACAGCCCAATTTCGGCTTTTACACGCTTTCAGGCCTGTCGATACACTTGCTGCTTTCGACAATATTTGCGTTGGCCTTCGCCGCAGTCGTCCCACCTACGCTACGCCCGCTCACTTCCCTCATGCTCGGTATCTTGTCGGCAACTTCCTGGTTTTACCTGGTGGATGGCTTTTTTTGGCGAAATTCTTTCCCTTTGGTCTCACAATATTCACGTAGACCGTCGATCTTCTTCTCCTTCGTCCTCCTTGGCATTTGCGTTGGTTTATACTCAGTATTTGTGCGCTCTTCAAAAGAGACTCAAATCTCCGTCGGATAAGGCCCGGCCTTAGGCGTGAGAATTTCCCTTGGACTAGGTATTTCGTTTGAAACCCAACCAGATCAGGCTTCGTCTCCTCAAAGGCGCAGAGTGGAAAGGAACCAGCATTAGATGATGTTTTACAGGCGAGCAAGCCTGGGTATGCCATTTCTGCAGTCTATTGTTGTTGTTCTGGCGTTCTCATATTCTTCTCTACTCGCGCAACAAGCTAGCCAGCAGCCCCCGGTATCTCAAACTCCGGCACCCCAGCCAGCAAAGCCCAAACCCGCGAATCCATTTGAAAATGTTCCTTCGTCCACTCCTGTTGGTGCGCCGAAGCCGGAGCCTCAGGCTCCTGCCACGCCAAAACTGGAGAATCCCGGCCAGCCCGCACCTGCGGCAGCCACGCCAGCCCCGGTTTCATCTGACACTCCCTCTGAAGATGTAATCGAGGCAATCGAATTCAGGGGTTCACGACGTGTTCCCCAGGACACCCTTCGCGCGCTGATCATCAGCAAAAAGGGTGACAAGTACAGCCAGGATTCGCTCAATCGCGATTTCATGGCGCTTTGGAATACCGCACGCTTCGACGACATCCGGCTCGAACGTGAAGCTGGTCGCACCGGCTGGATCATTCGTTACGTCGTAACCGAGCGTCGCGTAGTTCGCTCCATCAAGTACGACGGCATGAAGTCGGTCACTGTATCTGAAATTCTCGATCGCTTCAAAGAGCGCAAAGTTGGCCTTCAGGTAGAACAGCAATACGATCCCAACAAAATTCAGCGCGCCTCAAATGTGCTGAAAGAATACCTGTCCGAACGTGGCCGTCAGTTCGCAACCGTTACCCCCGAGATCCGCCAGATCCCCCCATCCTCCCTTGAAGTTAACTTCCGGGTGGCTGAAGGACCGAAGGTTAAGGTGGGCAATATCGACATCCAGGGAAATAAAGTATTCAGCGACGCAGTGGTACGCCGCGCGATGAAGAATCTCCGCCCTGTCGGTATTCCGCGTTCCATTCTTCTCGAAAATCTCTTCGCCAAGACCTACGACGCAACCAAGCTTGAAGAAGATATGAGCCGTGTGCAGAGCTTCTATCAGGAAAAAGGCTACTTCACGGCCAAGGCAAGCGCTGAAGATCCTGTCATCAAGGATGTAGGTGGTAAAGGTCTGCGCATTCCGGTGCTCAAACCAAACAAGCCCGGCAAGCGTGCCGACTTCCGCGTCAACATTGACGAGGGCCCCAAGTATCGCCTTGCGAAATTGAACCTCGTCGGCGTTAAGTTCTTCCGCGCCCCTGAGGAGCTCTTTAGCCGAGTTCTTGGAATGGGCGAGGGCGATGTTTTCTCCACAGCCAAGCTTCGCAAAGGTCTTGAAGATATGCGCAAGCTCTACGGCCAGTTTGGTTTCCTCGATTTCGTCCCCGAACCTGGCTTTGAGCCAGACATCAAGAACGGCAAGATCGATCTCACGCTCAACGTAGATGAAGGCAAGCAGTTCTTCGTCCGCCGCATCGACTTCGCTGGCAACACGACCACACGAGACAAGGTCATCCGTCGCGAAATCCTTCTCGATGAAGGCGACCTCTTCAATTCCCGCCTTTGGGAAGTCAGCCTTCTCCGCTTGAATCAGCTTGGCTACTTTGAAGTTCTCAAGGAAAACGAAGCGGCAAACATCACTCGCGACACCAAGAACAACACTGTCGACATCACCCTTAAGGTAAAGGAACGCGGCAGGAACTCAGTCCAGATGTCTGGCGGCGTTTCAGGCATTGCCGGTAGCTTCGTAAGCTTCGGCTACTCCACCAACAACTTCCTCGGCCTCGGCGAAACGCTTTCGCTCGACACACAGCTTGGCGACCGTATCCGTTCTGCCACTTTCGGCTTTACCGAACCCTACTTCCTCGACAAGCCAATCCAGGTTGGCTTTACGATCTTCTATCAGCGCTTCAACTACGATCAGGGCCGCGAAGTTTCGCTCTTCTCGGGTCGTAATCTGACAGCACAATTTGATTCACTCGGTCGCGACAACCTGCTGAACTATTCGTCCAATGGCTATGGCTTTACCGCCTACGCCTCGACACTTCTGCGCCGCAGCTTCGCCCGCGTTGGCGTTACCTACAGCTTTAACAACTCGAAGTTCGCCCCCACCACCACGGCGGCTCGTACCTACTTCGAGGCGGTAAACTTCCAGAATCTGGACGGGCCGAACCAGCTCTCGGGTATTCGCACCTCCTCGATCATCCCCAACTACTCGTACAATACGGTCGACCACCCGGTCACCCCGTCGAGAGGCAAATCGATTTATATTTCTTCCACCTTTGCAGGATCCTTCCTCGGAGGAAATGTGAATTTGATCGAGCCCACCATCGACTTCAAGTATTTCCGGGCCGGCTTCAAAAAGGGCCACGTCATCGGCGTTCATACACTGGGACGCTTCATCACTGGTTATGGTGGCAAGACAGCCCCTCCGTTCAACCGCTTCTACATGGGTGGTGAAAACGACATCCGTGGCTTCGACATCTGGGGCATCAGTCCGCTTGCCTATATCCCGAGCAGCGCCACAGTACCCGTCCTCAATGAAGACGGCAGCGCCCGTATCCAAAGATCCATCGGCACAGATGGCAGACTGATTCTTACGCAGGTCACCCAAAACATCCCCACCTACCAGATCATCTATCCTGGTGGCGATACGCAGGGTGTTGGCAACTTTGAATACCGCATCCCCATCTTTGGGCCGGTTGTTCTGGCGGCCTTTGCCGACATCGGCGTCAACCGCATCAGCCGCTCGAATGGCCTCAACCTGAACCCGGGTCGCATCGAGAATCTCAATGCTCAATTCCCGCAGGCTGGCTTCGAGAACAAGGCTTTCCTGATTGACTTTACACAGAAGCCCCGTATGTCCACCGGTCTTGAAGTTCAAATCATGATGCCGGTCGTGAATGCGCCTTTCCGCTTCTACTACGCCTTCAACCCCCTACGAGTCGACGACTTCATCCAGCCGCCTATCGCGGCTGACAGGTCGTACTTCCCGAACCAAGCCACCTTCATCAATTCGATTGCCCAGTTTGGCCAGGGCAGCCCGTATCGCGAGAGACAGAGAATCTTCCGCTTCACGATCAGCCGCACATTCTAAGCATCCGTTTTGATAAGATTCTGAAAGAGAAATCCAAGTAAATGAGCATTTTCGTTAAAAACATCCTGGCCGGCGCTGTAGTGCTCGGTCTCTCCGTCTCCGCTTTCGCGCAGAACAAAGTGGGCACCATCAACATCCAGCAGGCCATTGTCTCCACCAAGGACGGGCAGAAAGCTGCTGCTGAACTACAGACTCGCTTTGAGCCGCGCCGCAAAGAGATTGAAAAATCGAATGCTGGCGTTCAGGCACTCCAGGCTCAGTATCAGAAACTCGGCACGGTTGGCAGCGACGAAGTAAAACGCAAGCTCCAGACCGACATCGAGATGAAGACCAAGAGCCTGCAACGTGAAAGCGAAGATGCTCAGGCTGAATTCGATCAGGAACAGCAGAAGGTATTGAACGAACTGGGTGGCCGCATTATGCAGGTCATCAACAAGTACGCGACCGACAATGGTTTCTCGATGATCCTCGACATCAGCTCACCGCAGACTCCCGTCATCTGGGCATCAAACACGCTCGACATCACCAACGAAGTGATCAAGCTCTATGACGCCAACGCTCCTTCGACGGTGGCCGCCCCTGCCGCTCCCAAGACAGCAGCCCCGGCAGCCCCCAAGCCTGCCCCGCCCGCCAAGAAGTAAGCGGCTTTAGAAGCCGCTCGTCCGAATCCAATAGCTCTCGCGCCAGGTCATTCCTGGCGCGATTGTTTTATAGCTGCCAGGAGTGTTGAAGGCATTGGTAGGGGCCGTCATCGGCTCAAAACAAATAAAGGATTGCCCAGCCGGTGCGTAGACCACTCCAATCGGATAGTCCTTCCCGTAAACCACCTCAATTGCCTGTGACTTCCCCTTCACCTTGAAGGTTGCGTTTTCTTCCAGCCCGCCAAATACGTCATCCAGCACAACTCCCTTCAGCTTCATGCCCTTTGTGTAGGGGTTAGGCTTCTTCTCACCGGTCGGAATCAGTTTTGGCGACAACACCAACAAATCCTTTGCCGGAATCGTGACTTCCCATTCATCCCTCGGGGCATCACTGATCTGAAAGTAAGGATGGTAGCCAATCGCCAGCGGCATTGGCTCAGTTGCAAGGTTCTCCACAGCGGTGATCACTTCAAGGGTGCCTGCCGTCAGCTTGTAGGTGAGCTCAAGCCGGTGCGGAAAAGGAAACTGTGCCAGCCAATCCGGCTGGTTTGAACAATCCAGTGTCATGCGAACCAGGGCATGATCGCTCTGCGCCGACACTTCCTTCACCTTCCAGAGCTTGGTAAAGGTAACCAGCCCGTGAATCGGATTCTTGTTGCCATCGAGGCGCAAGTTCCCGAGCGTCCCATTGAGCAAGTATTCCTTGCCGTTCACCTTGTAGCTCATCCCGTCGATCCGGTTGGCCCAAGGCGATAGCAACGGATTGCCTAGCAATCGCGGCTTTGCAACAAGATCCCCAATCCCAACACCAGGAGGCCCCCAGAACACCTTTTTGCCGTTGACATGAAAGTCGTAGGAGTTCGCCCCAAACCCGGGTGCAACCGCCACCTCACTATTGCTTTCAACTTCCGTCAGCCGCACCACCGGCTGGCCGTCTTCACTGGTCTGAACTGCGCGATATTGAGCCATATGCCTATCTTAAGGCTTACGGTCTGGAGTGTTGGGGGCCTTCGGGTCGAGCTTGGTATATTCCTGGCAGCACCAGCACTTGCCGGGGGAATAGGTGCGGATGTAGCAGATCTCACACCAGTAGCTCACGCCTAGCCGATCCCCGTTGACAAAGGTGTAGACAGGCTTCGTGTGGATGCCGTCAATCTCAAATTTTCCTTCGCCTGCAGCAAGGCCCTCCACCTCAAGCTCTGTGCCAATCAAGCGTTCGTCCTCGAGCACCTTGGCCACAGCTTCATCGCTCAAGAGGTTTATGGTCTTGTCCCCGACAAGAAGCTTTCTTCCGGGCAAGAGTTTGCCTCGCAGAGGCTTTGCTCCCTCTCCTAACAACAATGCCGGAATCAGAAACAGTGCGCGTCGTTTCATTTCTCAATTATGCTCTCAAGTCGGCGCAAGATTCCTCCAGGCGCAACTCCTGCTTCGGCGATTTCGTCGGCACGCTGCTGCGTGTCGGCAACGGCATAGATCCGCAACTCATCGGCATTGCCCGAGGGACGCACATGCGCCACATCTCCATTAGTGAAGATCATTCGCACGCCATCGGTGTGGTCAATGAGCTCAAGGGCACTGAAGCCGTGGCTGGCATCAAAAAACTGTGCAATGGTGTCCGGAGTCAGTCGTTCGAGCATTTTCAGGCTGGTTGCCCTCGGAAAATCTTTCAGCAAGGCTGCCTTGCTGAAGCGAGCTGGCAGCCGGTCAAAGAGTTCTCCAAGCGTTCCGCCCTCAGCGGCAAACAAGGCACACAGCAAGGGCAGGAAGGCATCTCGTGTGGCAAGTGCCCGAAGATCAGGCAAGTCTGAGCCTAGAAGAAATCCGCCATTGGCCTCCCAACCACAAACCACTTTTTTCCCCTGTGCCAGTGCAGCTTCCATTCCCGCAATCACATAAGGCGAGCCGATGCGTGTTTTCGGGGCGGTCACACTTGCCAGCGCCCCACGGTCGATGGCGTCGTTACAACTGATGGGAACCACCACAGCGTCGGCATGCAAATACTCTGCTACCACCATGCCCAGCAAATCCCCACCAAAGAACCGCACCTTCCGCTCAGCATCGACACCAAGGAGCAAGGGCCTGTCGCTGTCACCATCAATTGAGGCAACGGCATCGTATGGGCCATCTACCAAAGCCTGGATCGCTGCAAGCTGCGAAGCCTCGATGTTCTCTGTATCGATAGGAACAAAGACGTCGCTACGTCCTGCAGCAACCACCTCTGCACCCAAAAGCTGCAATACATCCACAAGCATGTCCCGGCCAACGGCGGAATGCTGATAGACCAATATCCGCCGGCCTTTGAGCGATTTTCCGGCAAAGAATTTGAGGTAGCGATCAAGATACATCCCGGCTGCAGCGGTAGTCTCAGCAGGCATTGCCGCAGGCGACGCCTTGAATTTTCCTTCGGCATTAAACCGAGACGCTTCGGCCGCTTCGTCGTAGATACGCTGCCGAAGCTTTGCTACGGAGGCATTGATTGGCGCTTCGTGGTGCTTGAGCAATTCCCCGCAAGAGGTGTTCAGCTTGTAGCCGTTGCGGTTGAAGGGAATGTGACTGCCTGTGACCATCAACGAACCTTTGCCTTGTGCAAGGGCGTAGTAGGTGAGAGCAGGCGTCGGAATCCGGCCGCAGTTGACAGGATTCATCCCCGCAGCGCGCAGCGCCTCCACAGCGGGAATGGCCAAATCGGGTGAACTTGGCCGCAAGTCTGAGGCAAAGTAGAAGTCATCTCCAACCCGAACACCGCCTTCGGACAAGGGCAACGAAAGCAGGTACTCAACTTCAGCCAGGACATTGATGTAAATTTCCAGTGGGGTTAAGTGAATGATCTCTCCTCTTCTGCCACTGGTGCCGAACTTGAGCTCAACCGAGTCATACGAAAGCGAAGAAAGCAAAGTCACCCCTTTATTCTCGCTAATCTCCGCTGCATACTGTCAACATGCGGTATCTGGCGCTCAGTGTATTTCTTTTACTCAGCTTCAAACTGTGTGCTCTCGAAGTTTCAGGCAGAGTACTGGATGCCTCGACGGGCAAACCAATCTACAAGGCATCTGTTTTCTTTGGCAAGGAATCCGGAGTACCCATCAGCGTCATCACCGATCGGGAAGGCACATTCAAGGCACAAGATCTTGGTGAAGGCGTTTATATGATTGCCGTTGCAATGAGGGGGTATTTACCTTACATCCACGGGTCGCCAATCCCCCAGAGTCCAGGCCGGCCTTTTTTGCTCACTGAGAAATCTGCAGGCAATCCGCTACTATTCCGGATCATCCCCACCGCTGCTATCTCCGGCAAAGTTCTCGACGCAGATGGCGACCCGATCGAGTGGTTGACAGTGGTCGCCTTGCGCCAGATCGAGCGCAATGGGCGCAAGGAATGGCTCCAACAGGGTGCCGGTCGCTCAGATCCCGAGGGGAACTACAGTATTTCCGAACTTCCGCCTGGAGAATACCGGCTGTTGACCCAAGGCGGCCGCACGCCTTTTCCTAACAAGCTCTTCCCACCCACTTGGCACCCAGCCTCGGGCACTTTTCGCGTTCGCAACGGGGACAAAATGCCAAACACTCACATCGATCTCCAGCTTGTAACATCACACCGGCTTAGTGGTCGCCTGATTCCTCCAGCCGGCGATGAAGCCAAAATGTACTCTGTAAGGCTCATGCCTCGCGACGCCCCGCTTACCCTGCTTGGCCTCGTGAATCCAAGCGTCACAATGCGCACCTCAACGGGTGAATTTGAGGCCAAAGGAGTACCACCCGGTGATTACGTTTTGCAAGCCGTACGTGAGGACATGTTCACCCATGAGGTGGCCCTGCGTATGAACATGAGCGTGTATTCAGACCAGTTGGACTTGCTGATTGGCCCGAGGCCATTGCTCGCCCTTGTTGGCAAGATAGAATTTGCCAAAGGCAGCCCCACCGTAGACCCAGGCAAACTGGAGATCACCGTACAGGCGCTAGATACAGACCTGGCCAGCACCGTGCGTCCAACACCGGTTGATCCGAACGGCGCATTCCGCATCGACAATCTCTCAAGCGCCCGCTACAGGCTCAGCGTGAATTATTCGGGTGGAGGCCCACTGATCGTTGAGACACCTGAGATCGATTTGAGCCAGGGCCTGCCCAATCCATTTATTCTTCGTGTAAGCTTTACTATGCCAGTGGTGAAGCTACGTGCCGCCGATCCGGGGGCAGCATTTGTCGCGGTGCTGAATGGGCAAATGAAGGCATTCCGCCAAACCGCTGCTACGACGCTACACCTAGCACCAGGCCGCCATAGCTTGCTCACTTTTGGAAACATTGACGTCAGCCTGCTTAGCGATTCAGGGATCGTCAATAAATTGTTGCCACTGGCAAAAACCATTGAGCTAAAAGCCGGCGACAGTGTCGAGATCGAAGTCCCGACACTGTCCTACGAGCAGGTGGAAAAGCTAAACCATCCGCTTTGAGTATTCGCGTGCGATGTAGTCGCAAGCACGTACGGTGATCGCCATCATGGTCAAGGTGGGGTTCTGGCAACCAGAGCTCACCCAGGCCGCGCCATCAGTGACAAATACATTCTCAACATCGTGAGCCTGGTTGTACTTGTTGAGCACGCCCTTCTTCGGGTCGTTGCTCATGCGGGCCGTACCGATCTCGTGAATGCAGAAACCGGGCACGCTGTACTGGCCCGTCTTCTGGATGTTCTTGGCCCCAGCGGCTTCCAGCATTTCGGCCGCCTGATTGCGGCCGTCTTCCCAGAGCTTCTTTTCGTTGTCGCTCCAGTCGGCGCTTACCTTCAAGGTTGGGATGCCCCAGGCATCGCGCTTGGTTTTGTCGAGCGTCACATGGTTCTCCGCCCGGGCCAGGCATTCGCCCCAGAGCCCGAGGGACATCCCGAACTGTCCATTGCGCACAGCGTCCTTGTAGTCTGCACCAAAACCGGGCGAGTTGAAGCTGAAGCCCGGAGTGGAGCCGCCCTGGTAGCCGTAGCCACGGATGAATCCGTTGGTCATCTTCTCTTTGATATTTCGGAAGCGGGGAACATAGATTCCATTGGGCCGCTTGGGCGCGCCAGCCCAGGGTTTAGCCTCGAACATCGGCATCAGGCCTGATGCCCCGCCCTGGTAAATGTGATCCATCAAATACTTGCCAAGTGCCCCTGAGGAGTTGCAGATCTGCGAATTCATCAGCAGTCGTGTCGACTCGAGGGTCGAAGCACACAGCACAATCACCTTTGCCCGCACACGCTTGAGCTCGCGAGTCTTGGTATCGACGTATTCGACGCCATCGGCTTTACCGCCGTCCTGCATCAATACCCGTGCAGCGGCCGCGTTGGTGAGCAAGGTCATGCGGCCCGTCTTCATCGCGTCCGCAACCGTCGTAAAGGGCGATGAGAAGTAACTCGTTGTGGTGCAGCCGCGCTCGCAAGGCCCGCAATAGTGGCAAGGCTGCCGCCCATTGAGCGGCTTGGTCAGAATCGCCACACGCCCCATTGTCACCACCCGGCCCATCTTCGCTTTTACCTGTTGACGTAAGTGCGCTTCGGTGCAAGTAAAATCCATGGCCGGTTGAAAAATCGAGTCGGGCAGATGATCGAGCCCTTCCGACATCCCGGAAATTCCTACGTACTTTTCTACTTCGTCGTAATAGGGCACAAGGTCGGAATACTGAATTGGCCAGTCTTCGCCGTAGCCATCCTTCGATGCTGCCTTGAAATCGATGTCGCCCATGCGATAGCTTTGACGGCCCCAGCTCAAGCTGCGGCCACCGAGCACGCGCATCCGAATCCACTTGTAAGGCTTGTCCTGCGTATAAGGATTCTCGTGATCGTTCACGAACCATTTGGCGTTGTATTCACTGCAGGCGTAGCAAGTGCCCTGGATCGGGCGGTCTTTGAGAACCTTTGGCGACATGCCCAGGTAGGGCAGTTGCCAGGGCTGCGTATGCTCCGTGTAGTCTTTTTTGGTGACGTTGCCGCCAGCCTCAAGAAGGGCTACTCGCATCCCGCTCTCAGTCAATTTCTTGGCGGCCCATCCGCCTGTCGCGCCACTGCCAACTACGATCGCGTCGTAGCGATCTGCCTGCGTTGCTTGAAATGCCATGTACACAATATATAAGAGGAACCACATGGGAAAAGCCGCCGCATACATGAATTTGCCAATCACCCTGCTTGTCACGATTGCCGGCGGCTATTATGCCGGACAATGGATCGACCAGAACTACGCCACAAAATACGCCAACGTCATCGGATTGGTACTCGGCTTTAGCCTTGGCCTTTACGAAGTCATGCGTCAATTGAAGGTGATGGAACGAAACTCGCGTGACTGAATACCGCCTCAAATCGAACAAGATTCTAAAAGTTGCAGCCGCTCTGGCTGCTCTGGGCTTTGCTGTTTTTACAATCTGGCGTGGCCTCGATAGCGCCCTTGCCTTTCTCTCCACAGCCGGAATCAGCGTGCTCAGCCTCTGGGTCCTTGCCCGCGGAATTGACTTGCTAGGCCAGGGTAGTACCTCCTGGCTCAAAGGCTTTGGATTCGTCGTGCGCTTCCTTGTCTACGCCCTCGCCCTGTCTGCTATCCTTAAGGTTTACCCGAGCCATTCGCTGGAAGTCTTTTTTGGGATTTTCCTGTCGATTCTGGCCATCGGAGTTGAAGCCCTCATCGAGTCCTACAAGAATGCACGAACATGAACTCTGGTTCACTGCGCTGTTGAACCAATACCTCGCCGGCCCGGCCAACGCCATGATCTCCCTGGTTGGCCAACACGCACACGACCCCGCCAAGCCCTGGTCCAACTACAACGCCATGCTGGTGATCATCGTGGCTTTTCTCCTCGTTCTCCCGTGGATCGTCCGCGCTGGCATGAACCTGGCTAAGCCTGGGTACCTGCAGCAAATTGGCGAACTCCTGGTGAGCTTCATCAAGACCCAGTCAGAAGAAGTCATCGGCCACGGCGGCACCAAGTATGCCTACTGGTTCACTACCTGCTTCGTCTTTATCCTTTTCTCGAACCTGCTCGGCGTCATCCCCACTTTTGAGAGCCCCACGATGGCACCCGCCGTTCCGCTCGGCATTGCCTTGGCTACCTTCCTTTACTACAACGGTGCCGGCATCAAAGCTCAGGGAATCGTCGGTCACATCAAGCACTTCATGGGTCCAGTCTGGTGGCTTGCACCCTTCATGTTTGGTATCGAAATCATTTCGCACCTCATCCGCCCGGTCAGCCTCACGATTCGTCTTTTTGCGAACATGCTGGCTGGCGAACAGGTCACCATCGCCTTCATGAACCTGATCCCGATTGGAGCACCCGCCATCCTGATGGGCCTCCACACTTTTGTCAGCTTCCTTCAGGCCTTCATTTTCATGATTCTCTCGATGGCATACGTCGGCATGGCCGTCGCCCACGAGGATCACTAAACCAGTTTTGCCCAACAGTGTGAGCCCTGGGCGTCCCAACGCACCAACGGCACCACCTCCTGTCAGGCCATTTCAACCAAGTCTAATAAAGGAGACTTTTCAACATGCGTAATAAAGCAATGATGATTCTTTTCTTGCTCGCTTTCGCCGCTCCCATCTTCGCTCAGGGCACTGCCCAGCCGATGGTCGGTGAAAAGGGCATCCTGCTCCCGGCTTTCGCCATGGCAATCGCCGCCGGTCTTTGCGGCCGCGGTCAGGGCCAGGCCATCGCTTCAGCTGCAGAAGGCATCGCTCGTAACCCCGGCGCAGCCGGCAAGATCCAGACCCTTCTACTCATCGGTCTGGCCTTCATCGAGTCGCTCGCCCTCTTCACGTTCGTAAAGGTCGGCTAGTTATCAGGGCGGGAAGTATGCCACAACTCAAACTTAGCGGCATCTTTCCGCCCATCCCCACCCCCTTCAATCACTCCGGCGACATCTATACCGCCAAAATCCGTTCCAACATCGAGAAGTGGAATCTAACTACTCTCTCCGGCTATGTTGTTTGCGGCTCCACTGGTGAATCTGTTTACCTCACGGAACCAGAGAAACTCTACCTCTGGGAAGAAGTCGCCAAATACACTCCCCCCACAAAAATCCTCATTGCCGGCACGGGTGTTGAAAGTGTCCGCGAGACCATCCACCTTACCAATAGCGCCGCAGATCTTGGCTACAAATGCGCCATGGTGCGCACACCCCACTACTACAAGAACCTCCTCAATAATCTCGAAGCTCAGGCGCTGTACTTTAGGTCGGTAGCAGACAAGTCCAAGATCCCGCTCATGATCTACAATTGGCCGCAATCCACCGGCCTCGACATTTCGGTCGAAACAGTAGCCCTTCTGAGCGAGCACCCAAATATCATTGCGATCAAAGAGTCGAGCGGCAACATGGACAAGTTCCAGGCGCTCCTCAAGGCAGTCAAGCCTGGCTTTCAGGTTTTGAATGGCAGCGCCCCGAATCTCGCAGCCAGTCTACGCGCCGGGGCAACAGGCGCCGTTCTTGCTTACGCAAGCGCCGCCCCATTCTCCTGCCTCACCATCGCCGAAGCTGTTCTCAAGCGCGAGTACGATGCCGCCGAAGACTGGCAGCGCCGCATCACTGAAGCAGCCACCCTCGTCACCGTCAAATACGGTATTCCTGGCCTAAAATACGCCATGGACTTCAACGGCTATTACGGCGGCCCGCCCCGTCTCCCCTTGATTCCAATCGCACGGCCAGCCCAGCTCGAAATCGAAACTGCTTTCCACAATCTGAGAGGTTAACCAACATGTCCTTCGATCTAACCGCCACTGAACAACGAGTCCTCGGCGCATTGATTGAAAAGGAGATGGCGACGCCCGAATACTACCCGCTTTCACTGAACGCGCTCGTGAATGCCTGCAACCAGAAAAACAATCGCGAGCCCGTTATGCAACTGGTAGAAGCCGACGTTCTTAACTCAATCGAAGTCATGCGCCACAAAGGAATCGCCTTTGAGCATTCCGGCCGCGAACATCGTGTCCCCAAGTATTCACAGGGGCTTGGCCAACGCCTCAATCTCGGCAACAAAGATCTCGCAGTCCTTTGTGTACTGCTCTGCCGTGGGCCGCAAACCCCGGGC
The DNA here is from genome assembly GCA_044376335.1 of Bryobacter sp. Lineage (GTDB taxonomy): Bacteria > Acidobacteriota > Terriglobia > Bryobacterales > Bryobacteraceae > Bryobacter. Next base: position 10,593 of record JBIPMY010000026.1, on the reverse strand, counting down.
GAGTTACGTGGACGAACCCAATCGCTGTTTCCCTTCGAAGATCTCGATACCGTTCTGTCGACCCTCAGTCGGCTTGCCGGCAAAGACGAGCCCCTGGTACAAGAACTCCCCAAAGCCCCCGGCACCAAAGAAGCACGCTGGACTCATCTCCTCGGAGACTCCATCCCAGAGTTTTCCGTCTCTGAACCTGCCGCAGCAAGAGCAGCAACTCCCAACCGGATCGACGAACTGGAAGCCCGCGTTAAGACGCTGGAAGACTTCGTGGACCGCCTCAAATCTCAGCTCGGCATCTAGGCCGCCTAGCGTGGGTCTTTCACCACCACATGCACCATATCTACTCCGGCAGGGATCTGTAGCTTCAAAATCAAATCGCCAGAAGCCTCAGGGGTAAATGCGAATGAGACTGTTCGCCACTGTCTCCCCTCAGCCGGCTCCACCGATGGCGAGGCTTCAACCAAAATTTTTCCAGACTTGTATTCCAGCTTGTAGGGAAGCTCGATTGTCCCCTTTGCTGTCGCATCGGCATCTGCTCGCGGTGTCAATTCCACATGGTGTATTTCTCCGGCCTCAGCCACATGAAGAGAAACTACGCTCGATACGCTAGCCATACCTCTGGCTGGACCCACTGCATCGGTAACAAAATCTGGCCGAGGGGCATTGATTTGATAAAGCATGTAGCCATACATTCCAATGAAGGCAAATCCGAAAATCGCGACGTATTTTGCAAGCTGCTTGAACTTGGGGTTTCGAGTACGTATGGCAATCAGCCAGCAAACAAGAAAGGCGGCAACCTCAACACCGATCATCGCCCCAAGCTTTACAAAATCCTGAATTTCCATTCTTACTATCATCTACCGTTTCTGCGTTGCTGCAATACCCACCAAACCCTAACCAGCTCAAGATCTTTGCAACAAAATCAGTCAGTAGAGTTGTTTCACTACCAGCCGAATTTCAGAAACTCCCGCCGGGATCTCGATAGCCAGCTTGTGTTCTCCGTACACAGTTGGAACGAATGAAAACATCAAGGGCAGCCAGCGTAGTCCCTCGCCCCTTTCCAGGCTTTGATCTACAAACAATACTTGCTTTCCCGCTGGATCCAGGATCCTCGCGACAACTCTCAATGATCCCGTTGATCTGTCACGCCCGCTCAAGGTAAGCTCCAGTCCTTGCCGAGGCGTATCTTCACCCACGCCAAAGGACAACTCCCTCAACACACTTGCTTGTCCTTCGGCCGGACCCGTTGAAGTTATAACAACTCCAGTCGGCTCCACGTCCCTGGTGTAAATGCCAAGGATAAACATCAGCACTACCAGACTCCCAAATACCGCAAGTCGTGCCCCGATTGCTCGAAAAACCGGCTCTTTGAACTTCATCGCAAGCAGACGCATACCGAGATAGAAGGAGACCAAAAGGGCAAGAACCGCCGCCAACATGAGGTACTCTTTTGCGTTCTCCATCTCAGTACTCCACCCGCACCTGTATCGTCCCCACCTTTACACTCGTTGCTATCGTGAGCAAATGGTCGCCTTCTACCTTAGGAGCAAATTCTTTCCGTATCTGCTGCCAGTTTCCACCGCCGCCCGGCACCAATACATCCTTGGAAACAATCGCCACTTGCCCGCCATTTTCTGCCCGCAAGTCCAAAGTCATCTCAACCGGCTCGAGGCTGTTCGCGCCGGCAGCCGACCTGGCGCGAATCAGCAATTCACGAGGATATAAGCCAGATACCGGCAATGCGCCTACGCCGCGTCCGTCAGCTTCGATTGAAATATTGGCCTCGAAGTAACGAGGAGCTTCTTCAGGACTCAAAAACCGGTGTGTAGCATATACACAAAACCATCCGAAGCAGAGAAAAGCAAGGGCCTCCCGCTTTATGCCGGAATCATTCTTTCTTGCTCCTACCGCATAAGCAACCATCGAAACGATCAAGATAAGAAGGGCCGCCAAGATGTAAGCTACGGTCTGCTTTGGGTCCATCGTCGATTACCATTATCATGGAAAGGGATCATGGCAAAAGACTACATCGAATTGCGAGACGACGCCTTTTATCTGGTCGGCAGCCGCTTACCTCTTTATTTGCTGGTCACCGAATACGAAAACGGCGCCTCACCAGAAGAGATCCATTTCAGCTTTCCAACGCTCACCCTCGAACAAATCCACGGAGCAATCGCCTTTTATCTGGGAAATCGCCAGATCATCGAAGACGGCTCCTGGCAGACTCGCAAGGCCTGGCAGGATTTCCGCACTGCAAATCCCGCCCCTTCCAAGCTTGACCTCATGCTCGAAGATTACCGCCAACAGGCAATGCGGAAATCCTAGATGTTGCGCCTGCTTGCAGACACCAGCCTCAATCATCACCTGCTTACAGCCTGCCGGCGCCGAAGCAAAACCATAGATTTTCTCAGTGCAACCAAAGCCCGTATTGAAGGTTTGTCTCACAACGAGCTCCTCCATTATGCAGCTGATGAAGATCGAATCCTCGTCACTCACGACATCCATATGCTACCCGGACACTTCAAGACTTATCTTGAATCCGGCGCATTTAGCCCGGGCGTTTTCCTGATCCACCCTCAAACACCAATTGCCGATGCGACGGCCTGGCTTGAGCTCGCCTCCCTGGCCTCAGACCATACCGACTGGCAGGATCAGATCCTCGAGATCCCATTCCTGCGCCTCATCTCACTTCCCGCGCAACCACCTTTACCACGCCCACTCCTTCAGGAATCTCCAACACCACACGATGACTCCCCCCACGGCGAGCCTCAAACTCCACTTGTAATTTCCCCTCGCTAACCACCTGATTCGATTCCAGCACCTCTCCATCAGGATTCTTGATCGAAACCTTTTGGATCACAGGCGTAATTTCAAGCGTGTGTCCAATTTCGGCATCCTCCACCGGAAAGGCCAGTTCTCTTATGCCGGGTCCACTGACTCCGGTTGTGAATTCATGCACCACGCCAGAAGCAAATGTTAAGCGTCCCAGCAACGCAAGGAGAACAAAGACAATCGGCATTGGGCCCAAAGCAAAGGCAAAGATCCGAAATCCTGGATTTTTCGTGCGCAGCCAAGCCACCCAAAATCCCATGAAAATCGCCGCACTCAGCCCCCCGCCAATCAAGAGCCTAAATGCGTCGAAGTAATCCATCGTCTTATCCCTTGGGCATTACAGCTTTGGAGATGTCGTTGTAGAGCACAAACACCACCATCATCAGGAGGAAGGCTAAACCAACCTGTAGGACACGCTCCTTGAGTTGCAAAGACAAATCCCTGCGACGCACCATCTCCACGAGCAATACCAGAATCCCTCCGCCATCGAGCACAGGAATGGGAAGCAGGTTGAAGATAGCCAGATTCAGACTCACCATAGACATCAGCGAAACGAAATCGCCCACGCCCTCTTTGGCAGCAGCAGCAGCCATGCGCGCGATGCCTACAGGCCCTTCAAACTGCTTTGGCGACAAGCGCATTTGAACAACGCCCTTCAGGTAGTCAAAGATCATCGTAGCCCCGCGCATGTTGTAGTTGATGCTTTCCTTCAGCGCTTCAATCGGCCCCAGCGCTACCACCACATACTTGGGCTCCAATTGAATGCCGATCATCCAGCGCTTTTCTGCCTCATTGAACTTGGGCTGCACCGCCACTTTGTTGCGAACATTTTCACGCTCATAAATGAGATCTACACCCTTGCCATTGCTTTCCTTGACGATCTCAACCAGCTTGGTCAAACTGCGCACCGGAATGTTGTTCACGCTGATCACCACATCACCGGGCATCAATCCAACCCGCTCGGCATCAAAACCTTTCAGGATGTACTTGATCCGGATCTCGCTCTGCTCACGCCACCCGGCATAACCAACCTGCGTCTTGGCATCTTCCTTGGGAGTCACGCTGAGTGCCATCGTGGCATCATTGCGCTTGATCTGAAAGGGAAAGGCCTTCCCCGCCCCGGTGAGCTCTTTCACGATCACGTCTTCCCAGGTTGGATTCTTCTTGCCATCAAACTCGATGATGGTATCGCCTTCAGCTACACCAGCCAGCGCAGCAGGGGAACCCTTCTCAACATGCCCAACGATCGCAGGGCCATTCGCATTGGTCACCTTCGGGAACTGATACATAAAGAGACCAGCCAGGAGCCCGACTGCCAGCAGAATATTCATCGCAGGCCCAGCAGCAATAATGAACAAGCGTTGCGAGCGGGTCTTGTTGGTAAAACTTCGCGGGTCCGGATTCGTACCAGGATCAACAGCCATATCGTCCTGACCCAACATCTTTACGTAGCCACCAAAAAGAATTGCCGAGAAGCGGAAGTCCGTCTCGCCGATCTTGAAGCCAAAGAGCCTTGGCCCGAATCCAAGCGAGAACTGCTCCACCTTCACATCGCAGAGCAAGGCAGCCCAGTAATGCCCCAATTCGTGGATGATGATCATCACGCCCAACAAAATGAGCAGCCAGAAAACGCTATTTAAGAATTCCATGTTCAGTCTTCAGTGTATGAGATGCGCCCCGAGCAAAAAAAGTTCTTGATTGTATTAGTGTACTAGTCTACTATCACAGTAGAACGCTGTGATTTTCCGACTCAACCCAAATTCCGGTGTGCCCATCTACCTCCAGATCATGGAGCAGATCAAGCATGCTGTCGAAAATGGAGTCCTCCGTCCGGGCGATCAACTACCCGGCATGCGCAAGCTTGCCGAGACGATGGTGATGAACCCGAACACCGTCGCCAAGGCCTACCGTGAACTCGAACACGAAGGCCTGATCGAACTCCGTCAGGGAGCCGGTGCATTCATCAGCGAGAATCTCAACACAAAGGCACTCACCGATCGTATGCAAACCGCCAGACCGATCGTCGACAAGGCCGTTGAGCGCTTACTTGCGCTCGGGCTGAGCGAAGAAGAAATCAAGCGCCTCATCGACGCCGCTATCGCAGAAAGGGCCCCTAAATGAGACCCATCTACGCAATCGAAACTGTAGCGCTCAAGAAATCCTACAAGGATGTAGAAGCCCTCCGGGGCATGAGCCTCGAGGTACCGCAAGGCTCCCTGTGCGGGCTGGTGGGGCTCAATGGCGCGGGGAAGACGACAACCATTCGTCTTCTCCTGGCCATGGCCAAGGCAGATTCAGGGAGTGCACGCGTTCTTGGGCTGGACGCACTCAACGCCGAACAGAACCGTCTCATCCGCTCGCGCACCGCCTATATTCCCGAACGCAAGGATCTCTTTCCCTACATGAGCGCGCGAGAAGTCATTCGCTTCACCGCTGGCTTTTACCCGGGCTGGAATCACGATCTCGAGAAGCGGTATGCCAATACCTTCGAGATCCCGCTGGATCGCAACGTCACGCAACTCTCCAAGGGAACGCTCACCAAACTCCACATACTGATGGCAATCGCCCGGGGGGCCGAACTTCTGGTGCTCGATGAACCCACCGACGGGCTTGACGCAATTGCAAGCGAAGAAACACTCCAGGCTCTGGTTTCACTTGTCGCCGAGCACGGGACCACGATACTGATCTGCTCCCATCGGCTGGAAGAAATTGAACAAATTGGCGATCATGTTTGCCTCGTCCACAAAGGGCAATGCTTTAAGCAAGGCTCGCTCGACGAGATTCGAGCTAATACCCGCCGCATCCAGTTTGTTCTTGAACCAGGCCCGGATCAACTCGCACAGCTCTCTCAACTTGGAATCCTGAAGCAGGATGGCCGAAGTCTCAGCATTCTTACAGACCGAAGTGAAACGATCGAAGTCGCAAAATCATTCGGAGCTTCAGATATTGAAGCTTACCCAGTTCCGCTTCGTGAACTCTTTGTGGAAAGCGTAAGGAGGCAAGATGCTCTGGCTTAAGGCATGGAAAGAAGTTCGGTTTCGTTTTGCGCTTACGGTTCTTCTCTCGATCTACATCATCGCTTTGATTATCGGCTGGCTGCCTTCTGAGCTCGCCACAAGCAAATGGAAGAACCTCAAACCTGCAGAAAGTGCTTCAAAGCTTTGGCAGATTTTTATACTTGTCTACGGCGGTGTTCTGCTGCCCATCTCGGCAAAGATTTTGGCCGGTGCCGGAATCAATGCCCAAACATCAATGGGTATGTCCCGCGGATTTCATGGCTCGATGGGCTTCTTACTTTCCATGCCTGTATCGCGAACCCGCATACTCGCGACAAGAGCCGGTGCTGGGGTGATCCTGATGCTGATTGTCAGTCTGGCCAGCTATGGAGTTGCAGCAGCCATGGTGCCGGACGTGTCTACACCCTGGGCTAATTTCCCAAACATCCTGGTAGTGGCTTCCTTCTTTTATGCGATGGCAGTGTGGCTTTCTACGATCTTTGATGAATTCTGGGCCGGGACAATTGGCCTGTTGATGCTTGGGGCGCTTGGGGGCTACAGTTCGTCTCTGCCCGGAACGTGGCTCGATCTGGCCAGCTACCTGCTCAGCCCAACTCCGCTCGTGCCTGCTGCTCAAACCAGCTTTCTGATGATTCTAACGGCGCTACAACTGGCTGCCGCAATATGGATTGTTGAAAACAAGGAGTACTAAAACGATGTTGAAGAAGTATCAGGCTTTCTTTACAGGCTTTTTGTTTGCACCTGTTGGTCTTGCCTTTGGCTACTTCATTGGCAAGGCCCTGAAAGGCTCCGAAATCGACTTGCAGATTGGGATTGCGATCATTCCAATTACTCTCTTCACTTTGTGGCTTGTACTGGCAGCCCATGAACTGGGCCATGTGATCGGAGGTCGATTGGCCGGATTCCGCTTCTACCTCTATGCTGTCGGCCCGCTGCGCATCGATGGTGTAAATGGAAAACTGCAAGTCAAATTCAATCGCAGCGCTTCCTTGTGGGGTGGCATCGCAGCCGCTGGCCCTGACCCGAAGAATGTACCTGACAACGAAGCTTTGCGCAAGAAAATGCTGATGCTGGTTTGCGGCGGCCCAATCGTTTCTCTCCTGGGAGGGCTTGCATTTCTTCCGGCTCAGACAATTTGGACAATCAACCAATATGTCGCGGCCGGCCTGATGATTTTCGCCATTGGATCGTTGTGTATTGCCCTTGTCACAATGCTTCCTATCAATAACTCTGGCTTTGTCAACGACGGCGCGCGGATCTTGCAGTTGGCAAGACGCAGTGAAGCAGGCCGACGCTGGGTTGGTTCTGCAGCACTTGGAGCGATCTCGATGAGTGTACGCCCAAGGGAGTTACCGGCAGAACTGGTCGAAGCCACCACACAGGACGTCGAACCCACCTTTGACGGCATCATGGCCATGTGGACCCGCTATGGCTACCATCTCGATCGCGAGGAGTTCGAATTAGCAAGGCTTTGGCTGGATCGCGCAATCGCGAATGTTGATGCCTGGCCTGCAGCGGCAAGGCCGATCATTCATACCGGAGCAGCTGACTTCTTCGCCCGCATTGAAGTCGACCTGGATCGTGCCAGAATGCACCTCAAAGAGGCGAGCAAACCTGGCTTTGTGACCAAAGAAGCCGTCGCCGTTGCAGAGTCTGCTGTTCTGGTCGCTGAAGGCAATTATCCAGCGGCCCGGGAATCCCTCAAGCTGGCTCGAAAATCTCTCGATTCGCTCAGCGGCAGCAGCCGCTCCTCTGTCGAGGAAGTCCTCGACCAACTCGAAGCAAAAACCCACTAAAGGTACCCCAAATGTCACGAACCATACGATACGTGTGCCTTGGCGCACTGCTCATTCTCTGCGCCCAATCGCAACCCAATAACCAACTCGCTCTTGCCAGCTTTGATCAGGTCTGGCAAACCATCCAGGACAAACACTGGGACCCAAAACTCAATGGCATCGACTGGCAGGGGGCTCGTAAAGAACTGCGGCCGAAGGTGGAATCAGCTCATACCCCTGAAGAAGCCAGGCACCACATTGAAGCCCTCCTCGAGCGTCTCGGACATTCTCATGTAGGCATCATCCCGGCAGCAGCGTACACAGACATGGACGGAGGATCTGGCCAGGGTGATGCGGGCCTGCGTTTTGAAATCATCGGTGGAGATGCCGTGATTGCCACGGGGCCTTATTCGGGAATGGTTCTGCGCGAAGTCAACGGCCGCCGCGTGCGCGAGCGCATCGCACGAGCCAAAGGCGAGCTTTATGCCCAGCTTGCCATACGCAACATGCTGCGTGGGGAGCCCGGCGAATCGCTGGAACTTTTGCTGGAAGATGAGCAGGGCAAGGCCTCATCTACCAAACTGGAACTCACCAAGCCGACTGGAAAAATGATTCGCTTTGGCGAATTGCCGCCCATGCGTCTGGACCTGATTTACGAGCGCCTCTCCGAACAGACAGGCTACATCCACATCAGCTCATTCTTCGACCCGGAGGCCTTAGAGAGCCTACTGCGAAAGGCAACCTCAGATTGTAAGACTTGCCGTGGAATCATCATTGACCTGCGCCGCAATCCCGGCGGGCTGGGAGCATTGAGCGGCGGGCTTGCGGGCTGGTTTCTCGATCAAAGCCAGACCCTGGGTACCTGCTTCTTTCGCAACACGCAACTCAGAATCATGGCGAACCCTCGGCCAAATCCATTCCTTGGCAAAGTCGCCATCCTGATCGATGCGCAATCCGGATCTACTTCAGAAATCTTCGCTGGCGGCATGAAAGACCTCAAGCGTGCCCGCATCTTCGGGCGCCGTAGCGCAGGCATGGCTCTGCCTTCAGCGATCGAAAAACTTCCCACCGGCGATGGCTTCCAGTACACCACTGCCAACTATATTTCTGCGGGTGGAAAACCACTCGAGGGGCTCGGTGTAGAACCCGACGTCCTCATCGAACCCACCCGTCAACAACTGCTTACCGGCCTCGATGCAACCCGCCTCGCAGCCCGTCAATGGATCGAAAAGGAATAACTCAAATGCAACGAAATACTTTTCTCACACTGATTCTGCTCGCCTCGACCACAGCAGCAGCAGCAGACCTTCCCAAGGGCGAAGTCCTTATGGATCGCTTCGTCGAACTCACAGGTGGCGTAGCTTCCTACAAGGGCCTGAAATCACAATCGATCAAATCTGAAATCGAGTTTGTCGGCCAGGGACTCAAAGGCACCACAACCACACTGAGCGTGCACCCGGGCCGCACCAACACCACCATGGAACTCACTGGCCTTGGCAAGATTCATTCCGGTGGCTGGGATGGCGTTGTCTGGGAATCCTCGGCAATGCAAGGCCAGCGCTTGGTGAAAGGCGCCGAGCGCAGCATGATGCTTCGCTTGAACGACATTCGCGCCGCTGCCGACTGGCGCAAGTATTACGAGAGCGCAACCACCGAGGCCGAAGAAACCGTTGAAGGCCAAGCCTGCTACCGCGTCGTCTCTAAGCCCAAAGACGCAGGCAAGCCCGAGACAAGCTGGTTCTCAAAAGCAACCGGTCTGATGGTTAAGACCGAGTTCACCTTAGTTTCCGCAATGGGCGAGCTCCCCATCTCGATTCTTGTCAGTGACTATCGCAAGGTAGGAGCATTCTTGCTTCCCCACCGTTCGATCCAATCCATGGGACCACAGAAGATGGATAACAAAATCATTGAACTTCTGATAAATCCAGAAATCGAAGAAGCGAAGCTCGAGCCGCCTGCGGACATCAAAGCACTTATAGCGAAAGAGCAAAAGACGAACTGATCCACTCCTGCGCAACCACTCGGGATTGACGATCTACTTCAAGCAAAGCGGCCACTGTGGCAGGATGCGTAACGGGAACCCGTTCGAGCGTCTCAGCCACAGTGGCCGCAATCGCAAGATACGGAATCTGCCCCTTCAGAAACGCCTCCACGGCCACTTCATCTGCTGCATTGAGTGTGCAACCCGCACTGCCACCTGCGCGAATCGCCTGATAGGACAGCCCAAGTAAGGGAAACTTCTCCCAATCGGGAGGATGAAAATCCCAGCTGTGCACTTCATCCCACTTCAGCTTCGGCACTGGCGCATCAGCCCGCTCCGGGTAGGTGAGGGCATACTGAATCGGCATTCGCATATCGGTCGCACACACCTGCGTGATCACGCTGCCATCGTTGAACTCCACCATCGCATGCACCTTCGATTGCGGATGCACCACCACCTCAACCTCGTCAGCCGTGAAGTCAAATAGCCAGCAAGCTTCGATCACTTCAAATCCCTTGTTCATCAAGGTCGAAGAATCCACAGTGATCCGCGGCCCCATCTTCCAGGTGGGATGATTCAGCGCCTGCTCAGGAGTCACCGTCTTCAAATCCTCATAAGGTGTCTTGCGAAAGGGTCCACCAGAAGCGGTAAGGATCAGCTTCACGGCTTCATTGCGCTTCCCTGCTCTGAGGCACTGATGCGCCCCATTATGTTCACTGTCGACGGGCAACAACTCAGTGCCTGCAGCGCGGGTGGCGGCCATCACAAGCTCCCCACCAGACACCAGCACTTCTTTATTGGCAAGGCCAATTCGCTTACCAAGCTTCACGGCCTCATAGGTCGCCTCAAGCCCGGCAACACCCACGATGGCCGAAAGCACGAACTCAACTTCCGGAGCAGTCGCAGCCAGCACGCGTGCCTCCGCCCCAAACTCCAACTGCGGCCATTCACTTTCGGCCAAACCCAAAGCACGGAGTTCTCCAACCAGGCGTTC
>JBIPMY010000266.1:0-8714 GCA_044376335.1 Bryobacter sp. | reverse complement strand
CCTCAATGCGGAAACAACCATGCTCAAGGGCAAAAAGATCTTCTATGAATCACGGGGAACAGGCGCAACCACACTGCTGATGATTCATGGATGGGCCTGTGATCACACCTTCTTTGAGCCTCAACTCGCCGCCCTCTCCAAGACCCATCGCGTGATCGCAATAGACCTTCCCGGCCACGGCCAGTCCGATGCCCCACCTGCCTTCAGCGTCGGCGAATTCGCTCAAGCCGTAGAAGCCGTCCGCCTCGCTACAAAGAGCGCGAAGCCCATCCTCATCGGCCACTCCCTCGGTGCAGTCATCGCAAGAGAACACGCCAGACAATTCCCGAATCAGGCCAAGGCCCTCGTCTTTCTCGACGGAGCCATCTACCAGTTGCCCCCCGGAGAAGCCGATCGCGAGCGTTGGTCAGAAGGCATCAGCGGCATGGCCAAACGCTTTGGCCCCGCCAACGAGAAGCAAACCAGAGAGCGCAACATCAGCGTCTTCCTGTCAAATCTCTACACCGATGAAACACCAAGAGAGTTGCGAATGTCCATCTTGAAGAAGGTCTTGTCCACGAGTGCAGAAACCGCTCAAGGCGCAATGCTCAGCATGGCAGACCTCAAGCTCTGGCGCGAAGACAAACTCGACCTCCCCGTCCTCGCCCTCCGGGCCGGCCGTCAGCAACCTCCAGGCGAAGACATCTACCTCAAGACCTTGTTTCCGCGCATACAATACAAGTTCCTGCCCGGCGTGAGTCATTTTCTGATGCTCGAAAAACCCGACCTGGTGAACGCAGAAATCCTGTCTTTCCTGAAAGTGAGATAACTCGAATGAGTCTCTTGATCCGTTGGGCCGCAAGCGCAATCGCGCTCTACATCGTCACCCAGTTTGTACCTGGCGTAAGAGTAAGCGGAGTGCAGGCCGCACTCCTGGCCGCTCTTGTCATCGGCCTGGTAAACGCAACCCTCGGCACAATCATCAAACTGCTCACGCTGCCCATCGGCTGCCTCACGCTGGGAATCTCAAGCCTCATCGTGAACGCACTGATGTTCTGGCTGGCCGCGAATTTTGTAAGCGGCTTCCACGTCAACGGCTTTATCGCCGCACTGCTGGGCTCAATCGCAATGTCCATCGTCGGCACTGCTGTTGATTTTCTGCTCAAGCAGATCCTCACCAGCAGTGACGACAAAAAGAAAAACTAGTTTTCCTTGATTCGGATATTGCGGAACTCAACACGAGTGCCGTGGCCCAGGAAGCCGATATGGCCGCTGGTACGCGCAAGGCCCGGGTGCTTCTTCAGCACTGCCGGATCCGTCACTGAATCCAGATTCACATCCGTAACAACAACACCGTTCAGCGTCACTTTGATCTTGCGGCCCTTGGCCTGGATCTCATAAACGTTCCACTCGCCATCACGCTTCACATGCCCGCTCTTGGCAGCAAAGACGTCATACACAGAACCAGTCATCTGCGTGGGCTTTAGGCCCGCGCCCTTCTTGTACTTCTCTGAAGCTTCATCCAGCACCTGGATCTCCATACCTTGGTAAGCGGCATCGCCTTCCAGCGGCGCGCGAATGCCAACTCCGTTGTTGCCACCATCCCACAAGCGCCAGTCCAGACGAAGCGTGAAGTCGGAATATTCTTTTTCAGTAAAGAGATTGCCGCCGCCATCTTCCGGGCAAACCAGCACGCCATTCTGCACCAGATAGCCTTTGCCACGGCCACCCACCAGCTTCCAGCCAGTCAGGTCCTTGTCATTAAAAAGAGGCTTGAAGCCTCGCTCTGCCGCAGGCATCAAAGCCGCACCACCCACTAGGAGCGCAAGTTCTCGTCGAGTCATATAAGGAGCCTAACAAAATCCCATTAAAATATGCCAATTCCGGGTGATAAAATCTCACCATGTTAACTTGGCGTTGGTTCGCCCTTTGTTGGATCGTTATGCCGTTGATGGCACAAGAGGACGGGCCTGCTTATTTTGAAAAGAACGTCCGCCCCTTGCTGGTTGCCAAGTGCCTCGGTTGCCACTCTGCCACGAGCCAGCCAATCATGGGCGGCTTGCGTCTCGATACACGAGAACATACGCTCAAGGGCGGTAGCCGCGGCCCCTCAGTGGTACCCGGCAATCCTGCAGAAAGCCTCCTTCTCAAAGTCATCCTGCACACAGCAGGGCCTCTCAAAATGCCGCCCGGGCCCAAGATGCGCGACGCAGACACAGCCGTCATTGCCCAGTGGATCGCCATGGGCGCGCCCTGGGGTAACAACCCTGTAGTCTCATCAAACACGCCTCAAAAGAAGTATTGGTCGCTCATCCCACCAAGCGAACCCACCGTGCCTGCAGTGAAAAACACAGCCTGGGCCAAATCGCCAATTGACGCTTTCATCCTCTCGGCCCTCGAAGCAAAGGGCCTGCAGCCAGCCAAAGCAGCAGACAAGCGCACACTCATCCGCCGCGCCAGCTACGACATCACCGGCTTGCCCCCAACTCCCGATGAAGTGCAAGCCTTCCTCAACGACAATTCCCCCACTGCCTACCCCAAGCTGGTAGATCGCCTGCTCGCTTCACCACGCTACGGCGAACGCTGGGGCCGCCACTGGCTTGACGTCGCTCGCTACGCAGACTCCAACGGCCTCGACGAAAACCTCGTCTACAAAAACGCCTTCCGCTACCGCGATTACGTCATCGCCGCCTTCAACAAAGACAAGCCCTACAACGAATTCGTGAAAGAGCAACTTGCCGGAGACCTACTGGCCCCAACCGAAGACCTCAAGACCCAATTCGAACGTTGGACCGCAACCGGCTTCCTCAGCCTCGGCGCCAAAATGCTCGCCGAAGACGACCCGATGAAGATGCAGATGGACATCGTCGACGAACAGGTAGACACAACCGCCCGCGCCTTCATGGGCATGACGGTAGGTTGCGCCCGCTGCCACGATCACAAGTTCGATCCCATCCCGACAGCAGACTACTACGCCCTCGCTGGCATCTTCAAAAGCTCTCACACGATGGACAACTTCAAGGTAGTCGCCAAGTGGCACGAACACGTCCTCGCACCCAAAGAAGACCGAGACCGTCTCGCCGCTCACGAAGCAAAGCTCGAAGCCAAACGTAAAGAAATCAGCACGCTCACTGGCGGCGAAAACAAGACTCTCGCCGAAGCAGCCATGAAGCACGTAGGCGCATATCTACAAGCCGCCCGCGAACTCGAAAGCTATTCCAAGATTCGCATCGCCCCCATCGAAACCGAATCGGGAGCCACCGTCCTGCCGGCAGCTTCTTTCGTTTCAGGCAACGCCCCCAAGCTGCTCGAAAGAGGCAAGCCCAACGTCCCCAAAGATTCCAAGGGCCCCTACTATGCCGAATTCGAAGTGGTCGCCAAATCCGCAGGCAACTATCAGATCGACATCCTGAATGAAGAGAAAGGCTTTGGCACAGCCGACATTCATGTCAACGGCATCTGGATGAAGGCAGGCGCTGGCCCCGTCCAGAATCGTGCCGCCTCGCCCGACGCCCCCGGCTGGAGCTACGTTGCCATCGTCCCGCTGCAAGCTGGCAAGAACACCCTTCGCCTCGAGCACGCCAGCCGCTTCCCCTATTTCGAAAAGCTCCTGGTTGCCAAACACACCCTCGCACAAACCCCACTCACCATCGTTCAGGTAGCGGCCAAGTATCAAATCAACCCCGGCTTCCTCGAGCAATTTCTCGACTACTTCGATCGCTCCCAATCTGCCGCTTCATCAGTCCTCTACGCCTGGGAAGCACAGGAATCGAAGTCCCCCATCTCTGCCTGGGCCTCACCCGTTGCCGCCCTCTTCAAAGACACTCCCGCCACAAACGTCGCAGCCCGTTACGAACAACTCTTTCAGGAAGCACTCGCCGCTGGCAAAGACAACAAAGACCCCGGCATGAAGGCCCTCTACGATTTCCTGAAAGAAAAATTCGGCCCCTTCCGTGCGCCCGATGACGCCCGTCGCTACTATCCCATCGCCGCACGCGAGAAGCTCACACAACTGGAAACAGAGCGCAAAGACCTCGAAGCCGCCACCCCAGACTTCCCCAAAGCCATGGGCATCCGTGAAGGCCAAAAAGTCGAAGACCTCGCCATCCACATTCGCGGCAGCCACTGGACGCTCGGCGAAAAATCTCCTCGTGGCTTCCTTCGCGTAATCGAAACCAGCAACCGCATCCCCATCGAAGCGAGTCAAAGCGGCCGTCTGCAACTGGCCGAGTGGCTCACGCAAAAAGATCATCCGCTCACCAGCCGCGTCATGGTAAACCGCATCTGGCGTGGCCACTTTGGCCGCGGCATCGTCGCCTCGGTCGACAACTTCGGTCGCCTCGGCGAGAAGCCATCCAACCCGGCTCTCCTCGATTGGCTCGCTCTTCGTTTCATCGAAAATGGCTGGTCGATGAAAGCGATGCACAAGATGATCTTGCTCTCCAACACCTACCAGATGAGCAGCGAGCTCAGCGCCAAAGGCGAAGAGCTCGACCCCGAAAACATTCTCCTCTGGAGAATGCCACGCCGCCGCCTCGAGGCCGAAGCCATCCGGGACGCAGTAATGAGTTCCTCCGGTGCCCTCGAATTCACCATGGGTGGCAGCCTCCTCACCTACAAAGACCGTCAGTACGTCGCCAACACAGCCAAGGGCAGCTCCGTCGATTACGATCGCCCCATCCGCTCGGTCTACGTTCCCGTACTGCGCAGTTCGATGTATGAAGTCTTCTCGGCCTTTGACCTGCCCGATCCAACAATGTCCAATGGAGACCGGGATTCCACCGTAGTGGCCCCGCAGGCTCTCTTCATGATGAACAGCTCTGTGATTCTGAACCACAGCCGCAAGCTGGCCGAAAAGCTCCTGGCCGACACAAGCCTCGACGCCGCCGGCCGCGTAAAAACAGCCTATGAACGGGCACTCACAAGGCCCGCAAGCAACCAGGAAATCGATCAGGCTCTCACCTTTGTAGCCAAAATGCAGCGCGAATGGAAAGGCGATGAATTGAAGGCATGGCAGAGCTTTTGCAAGTCTCTGCTCGCCTCCAACGAATTCATCTACATGAACTAACACCATGAACAGACACTGGAATTCCTACCTCAATCAAACGCTGTCGCGACGCGAATTACTTCGCGCCTCAAGCACTGGCTTCGGCAGCCTCGCCCTCACCAGCATGCTCGCCCAGGAAGCCGCCGCCGCTTCAGCAACAGATCCTCTGGCCGTCAAGCAGCCGCACTTCCCTGCCCGCGCCAAGCGTGTCATCTTCCTGTTCATGCACGGTGGCCCATCACAGGTAGACACCTTCGACTACAAACCCCTGCTCAAGCGCGACCACGGCAAGCCGCTCCCCTTCGCCCGCCCCAAGGTCGTCTCTGGCGAAACCTTCAATCTGCTCCAGTCCCCCTGGGCCTTCAAGCAATACGGCCAGAGCGGCGCATGGGTCAGCGATCTCTTTCCTGAAGTCGCCAAATGTGTCGACGACATGTGTTTCATCAAGTCGATGTACGGTTCAAACTCGCGCCACGGCGGCGCTTTACTCGAGCTGCACACCGGCTCTGACACCTTCATCCGCCCCAGCATGGGCTCCTGGATCACTTACGGTCTTGGCACCGAAAACGCCTCCATGCCCGGCTATCTCACCATCTGCCCGACACAATCCCACGGCGGCGCAAACAACTTTGGCTCAGCCTTCCTGCCAGCACCCTATGCCGGCACCGCCATCGGTTCCGTCGGCGTAGCTTCCAAAGACGCACGCATCCCCTTCATCTCGAACAAAGAAACTCCTCGCGAGATCCAGCGAATGGAGATCGACTACAGCCAGGCTCTCAACCGGCAACAACTCGAATCCACCGGCCACGACCGCGCCCTCGAAGGCCGCATCGAGAGCTTCGAGCTTGCCTTCCGCATGCAGTCCGAAGCCCCCGATCTCCAGGACCTCACTAAAGAATCAGAAGCCACCCGCAAGCTCTACGGCCTCGACAACCCCATCACAGAAGATTTCGGCCGCCAGTGTCTGATGGCCCGCCGCTTCTCGGAAAAAGGCGTCCGCTTCGTCCAGGTCAGCCATACCTACAAGTGGGACCAACACGAGAACCTCAAAAAAGACCACTCTCAGAACGCAGCCGAAGTCGACAAGCCCATCGCCGGCCTCCTCAAAGATCTCAAAGCCCGCGGCCTGCTCGAGGACACCCTCGTACTCTGGGCTGGCGAATTCGGTCGCACCCCCACCGCAGAAGGTTCAGACGGCAGAGACCACAACCCCGAAGCCTTCACCGTCTGGATGGCCGGCGGCGGCGTAAAGCCCGGCCTCTCTTACGGTGCCACTGACGATTACGGCTACTACTCAGTCGAAAACAAGGTCCACTTCCACGACCTTCACGCCACAATTCTGCACCTGCTCGGCATGGACCACCTCAAGCTCACCTACCGCTACGCCGGCCGCGACTTCCGCCTTACCGACGTCCACGGCCACGTAGTAAAAGATATCCTCGCTTAGCGGGAACGAGAGCACTGCTCATCCGTATTAGATCAATACATGCTGCGCCGCTCCTTTCTCTTAACGCCTCTCGCCTTCGCGCAAGACCCGCCTCCAATCAAGGTGGAAGTCAACCTCGTCAATGTTCCGTTCACCGTTCGGGACGCACGCGGACAATGGATCACAAACCTGAATGCCGACGATTTTGAGGTGCTGGAAGACGGCATTCCGCAAAAGATTTCCTTCTTCTCAAAAGCTTCAGACTCCCCACTCTCAATCGCTGTAGTGGCTGACATCTCCGGCTCACAGGAAGAATTCCTCAAAGACCACCGTCGCGACCTGCGAGACTTCCTCAAGACAGTCATGACCAAACGCGATCAGGCCCTCCTCGTCTGCTTCGGCAATTCCATCCGCCTGGTTTCTAACTTCAACCAGCAGGCCGACCATCTCGACGAAGCACTCAAGGACTATCAGAAGGCAAAAAACGTTTCGCAATACCCTAAGTTAGGGCCACCAGAGCTGCGCAGCGGCGGCACCGCCTTCTACGATGCCATCGTCCGTGGCACTGGGCAATTGGTTGGCCAGCAAGGCCGCCGGGCCATGATTCTCTTCTCTGACGGGGAAGACAATGCAAGCGCCAGCAACATGCTCGAAGCCATTGAAGCCGCGCAAGAGACCGGCGTCACCATCTTCACCATGCGCTACACCGAGATCAAAAAAGGAGTCTGGACTGCGCGCAACAAATACGGCCGCTCGGTGATGACCCGCCTGGCCGCGGAATCAGGCGGCCTCGACTTCGATGCAGGCGAGAGCTCTGACCTCCGCGACTCGTTCCGCCAAATCGCCGACATGCTCCGCTCCACCTACGATCTCGCCTACTCAAGCAATCAGGGCGAACGCGATGGCAGCTTCCGCAAGATCAAGATCCGGGCCAAACAACCAGGCCTCAACCTGCGACACAAAACCGGCTACTACGCCAAAGCCTAAGGAGTGCAAGCCTGGCCGGGCGCACGGCTGAAACTGGCCTTTGAATTCCGCAACGACATCAGAGCCTCACCATTGCGGCAAGCCAGCTTAAAGCTCGCTGAATCCACTCCATCGCCCGACACTGCCTCGCCCACCGTGCAGCGGCCAAAAGGGCTCTCAGCGGCGCGTGCCGCAGCAATGCCAAGCAAGGCCTCTGTCGGCCTCGCAACACCGCTAAAGCGCAAGGCCTGCACCTTCGGCACCTTCGTTGGGGCCAGCGTAAAGCTCACCTTCACCGCACCTTCCTTACAGGCCAGCCCAAACTCTCCGCGCAACCAGTTCTCTGGCTTCAATTCTCCATCCGGGCTGCAGCCCGTGTACTTCTTCTTCAGCTCCGCCAACCCTGCGGCAATGCTCGCGCGAGGCTGATCAAGGTAAAGATTGTCAGCAGCAATCTGGTCCATCCCGGAATCGCTCCACTGATTCCAGATCTGGATCAACGCCGCTTGAGTCGACTTCAGAATCGGCGACACCGGCAGCTCCCTTGGCTTAAGCGCACCAGCCTGCGCCATCAATTCCATCGCCTCACGCATCGGCGCAGCAGGGCCTGCATAGGTCAAATTGGCCATCGCAAACATTCCCACCCCATACTCAGGCAACCACATCATGTAAGACCCAAACCCAGGCAAGCCACCCCCATGTGCCACCACTCGCGAGAATCTGCAGTCCCGGGTCACACTCAACCCATAACCATAGCCAGAGGCACTAGCCCGCAACTCCGTATCGGAATCAACACGGGTTGCCGAAAACGCAGAACTCCGCCACTGCCGCTGCATCTCACGCACCGAGCTACGCTTCACCGGCCCCGCCTCGGCATCATCACGCGCAGGTTCTGCCGATAGATGAAATGCCACATAACGTCCAAGCTCATTCGCGTTGATCACCAGCCCACCCATCGCACCAAATGACCCATGCGCCAGCGAAGGAATCTCAAACAGCTTTCCATCGCGACGTCCGTATCCGAGAGCGTGATTCTTCGTAGGCTCAAGCGTCGCAGTCTTCAGCCCCAGCGGCCGCAGGATCTCTCGCGTCAGATACTGCTCATAGCTCTGCCCCGATGCCTTCGCAATGATTCGCCCCAGCAGCGCAAAGCCGTAATTGGAATACTCATAGCTGCTATCGGGAGGCGTGGAAAAAGGAATCCCCTGATCGAGCCACCGCGCCATCTCCCGGTCTGGAATCGCGAGTTGCCGGTCGCCCCATGGGTTATCTTCCGGAAATCCAGCCCCGTGCGTC
>JBIPMY010000265.1:0-8740 GCA_044376335.1 Bryobacter sp. | reverse complement strand
CACATGTCCTTTCACTATGACCTGAACGACTCACAGCCGGATCATAGCTCCCCACTAACAAAAGTGGTTGCGAGCGGTGACTTGGTCAAGCTCAGGGCGTTGCTCGCAGAGGGAATCGATCCGAACGGCAGCGATAAGGAATCCCCTCCGCTCAATACTGCGGTGCTCCGCAAAGAGAATAACCAAGTCATTCTTGAGTTACTCAAGGCTGGCGCAAATCCGAATGGGCCTGGCGAGATTGGAAACGTTTGTTGGGCGTCCCCTCTCTTCTCCGCCGCTTCATCCGGCAACATGGAGGCACTTCGTCTCCTCCTGGACAACGGAGCGCGCATCAAACAACCGGATTGCTCAGAATTGCGAATCGAGTATTTACAAATCCCGATTGTAGAGTTCCTCATAAGCCGCGGTCTTGATTTGAAAGCGACAGACAAGAATGGTCTCAATGCCCTCCACAAGGCTTTGCGCCCTCCGGATGTTCCGTTCGAGGAACCGATTGAATTCCTGTTAAGTCAGGGTGTCCCCTTAAACGCACGCGATGCAAATGGAAAGACACCGCTCTACTACTGGAAGCAACCGCGTCAATATGAAGAAGTGTGGTTCTCAACGTGGCTTTTTGAGGTATTCACGCGTGAAGACGAGTATGAAAAGCAGCGGCAGCGCCGCAGGAAAATAGACGCGTTGCTGCTAAACGCAGGCGCACAACTTTAAGCGCTAACGCGAAACTGGCGGCAACCCCAGGCGTTTAAGAAGCCCGTCAAACCGGGCATCTCCGCGGAGCGATTTGAAGATCGGGTCCGCACCAACATAAATCAGATTGAAGGGCCGCGATTTCTCGGCCTCAAGCAATTCCTCGATCGCCCCTTCGCGATCCTTCTCCCACATCCTCCACAGCGCTCGCTCGTAGCGATGCTGCTGCTGCGCCTGGCCGCCTTTTGTTTCGTCCAGCCACTGTGCTAACAAGGCCTCTTTCCCTCCCTGCTCATACAGCTTATGCGTCATGTTCCTAATCTCTGATTCTCGGTCTGCTGAGAACCCTGCATAGAGGCTGTAATGCTTGGCCCGCTGCAAGGCTGCTTCGAGCGTCTGCCCTTGTATCAGGAAACACCGGTACCGCCAATAATAGGACTGCGGTGCCCAGGGGTCGAGAGACTCGGCCTTGGCAAGCTCTTGTTTTGCCCCTTCATAATCGCCAGAAAGGTAACGCACCACGCCTTTCATCACCCACGCACTGATCTTGGATGCATCCATTCTGCTGGCTTTTTCCAACTCCTTCAATGCCTCGTCCGGTTGGGACTGTATTCCCAGCCACTGCCCCCTCCATAGGTGAGTCTGAGCACTGGCATCCGGTAAAGCAGAGGCCTTTTCCAGCAATTGGCCAGACACCTTCCAATTCCAAAAACGAGTCATTTCGATGAACCCCAGTACACCGAGACACTCACTGCACTTTGGGTCTCTCTCTGACGCATTTCTCGCCAGTTCCAGCGCGTGCGAAAACGACTCTTCGCCAGCGCGCGCCGCCAGTTCTGCCGCTGCCGCTCTCACCAGAGGAAGTTCGGCCTGTATCACCGATGCGGCATCCAAATGAGTTCGGGCTTGAGCATATGCTTTCATGTTGCCAAGCCGCATACTCGTCATCGCCGCGCGCGCTAAACGCTCAGCTTCCCTGTCTGGGGCACATCTCCGCATAAACCTTTCGCCAATTAGCGCCAGCAAGACCACAACAACAAACCCGGCTCCAGCCCAAACCCATGGATATCGTTTCGGCGGCTCTTCTATCGAGTAACTCTGCGGCTCCGCTGCTTGAACCGCAACAGCCAGCCGATATCCCAACCGCGGTACTGTCTCAACATAACTCTTGCCATCCGGAGCCGGGTCTACCGCCTTGCGCAATGTGGCAACCGTATTGGCAAGGTTCGATTCCTCCATCAGCGCATCGCCCCAGATCCGCTGGTGCAATTGCTCCCGCGTCACCACTTCGCCTCGCGCCTGAACAAGTGCAGCCCAGCACTCCATCGCCCGCCACACCAGCTTTTTTTCCTCGCCGCGCACGATCAGCCGCCGTTCTTGCGCGTGCCACTCGCAGGCCCCAACTCTAATTACAGTTTCGGAAATGCTGGATGCTTCTGGCATTCAACACACTATAATCCCTTTTTTTTTAACCTTTCTGACTCCATTCATAACTATTCATGAGTTTTCAGCCAGGTTCTTTTGAGGCACAACCCCTGTGATGACAGACTGATCGAGTCACAAGGACACACATTTTATGAAATTCAAATCACTCCTCCTATTGCCTCCAATACTTTTAGCTTTGGCACCCAGCGTGCCCGCTGCCACCTTCTACAATGCCGTCACCGATTTCTCCACAGCCTCAAATCCAAATGGAGTTTGGGCTTATGGCACCAACTCTGGCACGGGAGGAGCCTTTCAGCTTTTCACCAATAGTAGTTCCAGTAGCCCCCTGGCCTACTGGTCCAGAGATAATTCAGCGCTCTACTACCCGAACGTGCAAAAAAACGTCACCGGAAGCACCTTCACCAATGGG
The DNA here is from genome assembly GCA_044376335.1 of Bryobacter sp. Lineage (GTDB taxonomy): Bacteria > Acidobacteriota > Terriglobia > Bryobacterales > Bryobacteraceae > Bryobacter. Next base: position 6,198 of record JBIPMY010000265.1, on the reverse strand, counting down.
TTTGGCCTAAGTGTTCCTACAGACGTCCTCTACTTGTCACCTGGTCTTGAATTTGGCTCTGGAAGCAACAGCGCTTAAACCCGCTTTTCCATCGTTCGGTTCACTGCAGCTATCGCTGGAGAGCACACGTTCACGGGCGAGTTTCTCGGGCTGCAGCAACCCTTTACGCGCGGCGGCGGATTTGGTGACGCTCCTGGCCCAACTACGCTCGTCTCAGCCCTGCGTAATGGAAGCCAGTCCGTTCTCTCGCCCACAGCGCTAAACGCACCTTCAGGCAGCCCCGGGGGCAATGTAGCTATCAATTTCCTGCTCAATCTGGCAATTGGCGAAACAGTGCTATTCATTGTGGACCCAACCACTCAGTTCGCCCAGTCCAATCCTTCACTGGATTTTCAAGGCGACTCGATCGGCTTGAGATTGAGTGTCTCCGCTGAGGAGGCAACCAACCAAAATCCTGTCCCCGAGCCATCAACCATGATCCTGCTGGGCATGGGTCTGGCGACTGTCTTAGTGGTGCGTAGCCGTAACTAACTCACCAGGTCAGCAAGTACCTGTCCGTGAACATCCGTCAGCCGGCGATCGATCCCGTTATTACGATAAGTCAATCGCGTGTGATCGATCCCCAGCTGATGTAGCAACGTCGCATGCACGTCATAGCAATACACCGGCTTCTCCACAGCCTTATAGCTCCATTCATCGGTAGCCCCAAAGCTAGTGCCACCCTTGAACCCACCACCAGCTAGCCAAGAAGTAAACCCAAGCGGATTATGATCCCGCCCCAAACTCCCCTGGCTACACGGCATCCGCCCAAACTCCGTCGTCCAATAGACAATCGTGTCCTCCAGCAATCCCCGCGACTTCAGATCCTTAAGCAACCCGGCCATCGGCTTGTCCAACTCATAAGACAGCATCCCGTGATCCTTCTTCAGATTCTCGTGGCTATCCCAGTTGCGACGCGGAAAGCCATTATCCGCCCCACTCCAGATCTGCACAAAACGCACACCCCGCTCCACCAGACGCCGCGCCACCAGACACCGCCGCCCCAGATCAGCAGTCAACGGATCCTCCATGCCATACAACTTACGAGTAGCCTCGCTCTCACCCTCAACACCCAGCACCTCCGGCGCACTCAACTGCAGCCGCGCCGCCATCTCATAACTAGCAATCCGCGCCTCCAGACGCGAATCCCCACCCCTCCCCGCGAGGTGCTGACGATTCACCCGATCGAGCAGCGCCAGGCCATCCTTCTCACTCGCCGCCGTCACATATCCACCCGTCGGCATCTCAAGATCCTGGATCGGATGCGGCGTCCCCACCTTCACCGTAGTCGCCTGATGAGCCGCCGGCAAAAACCCGCCAGACCAGTTCGCCGGCCCATTCGGAGGCAGCCCGCGCGGATCAGGCAACACCACAAACACCGGCAAATTCTGATTCAAACTCCCCAGCGCATAACTCACCCAAGCCCCCGCACTCGGAAACCCCGGCAGAATAAAGCCCGTGTTCTGCATAAACGTCGCCGGCCCATGCACATTCGATTTCGTCATCATTGAATGCACAAAGGCAATATCATCGACGCAGCCCGCAGTATGCGGAAACAAATCGCTCACCCACTTGCCACTCTGTCCATACTGCTTCCAGCCCCACGGGCTTGGCATCACCACTCCCGGGTTGCTCTGAAACAGTTCTACCTTCTCACCCGGATCCCACTTCTCTCCGGCCTTGGCAATCAAGCGAGGCTTGTAATCGAAGGTGTCGCACTGGCTCGCAGCCCCGGACATAAACAACTGAATCACCCGCTTCGCCTTCGGCTTGTGATGCAATTCCTGCGCCATCATCTGCGATAACGCAACCCCACCCAAACCACCGCCAATATCAAACAAGAAGCTTCTACGATTCATACTTCACCTCAGTCGACAAACAAAAACTCATTCGTATTCAGCAGCAACCGCGCCAGATTCGCCATCCCGTGTTTAGCCGAATACTCGCGATACAGACTCAGTTCCTCCGCCCGCAAATTCCTTCCAAGCACCAGCCGCCCGGCCATCCCGACATCATTGCCCACGCGAGCCGCCAGATGCTCGGCCATCCGCAACATAAACGGGTTATTCCACATCGCCAGCGCCTGAATCGCCGTCAGCGTAGTCGATCGCTTCGGAGTCTGCACCGACGGGTCCGGGCAATCAAGCCGCTCCATAAACGGGTCCGGTACACTCCGCACCACAAAGCGATAGATACTCCGCCGATGCCCACCCTCGGCGTCGGGGTCAAACTTCGTGTAGTCATAAATCGGCGAGTGATCGTCCTTAAATCCGAACATCCTCACGCCGGGCCCACCCATCTTTAAATCCAGCTTCCCCGCAACAGCCAAAGCCGCATCATGCACACTCTCGGCATCAAGACGCATCCGGTTCATCCGCCAAAGCAGCCGGTTATCGGCATCTACCTTCGCCGCAGCCTCGTTGTGCGTCGACACCTGCTGGTAAGCAACACTCGTCACCAGCAACCGGTGCAACTGCTTGAGAGACCCCTTGGCCTCATCCCGAAACCAGAGCGCGAGCCAGTCGAGCAATTCCGGGTGCGAAGGCAGCGACCCCATCTTCCCAAAGTCACTCGGCGAATCCACAAGACCAACACCAAAGTGATGATGCCAAACCCGGTTCACGATAGACCGCCACGTCAGCACATTCTTCTCATCGGTGATCCACTTGGCCAGCGCCGCCCGGCGCGCCCCTTCCTCACCAGCTTCAAATACGGCATCAAGACCCGGCACTGCCCGCAGCGCCCCCGGCACCACCAGCTTGCCCGGCGAATTCACCCCGCCCCGGTCCAGCACATGCACCGGCCGAGGCTCGAGCGACGGCCGGAAATTCCCAACCCGCGTAAAGAAACCAGCTCCCGAATACACCAGCTTCGGCGCAGGCAACAGCGCGATCCGCTCATCCACACTCTTCAGCTCTGCCTTCAATCCATCAATCGCCGCATACGTAGCCGCCCCCACCAAAACATCCACCAACTTCTGCCGTGCCGCCCGGTCCACCACCCGGCGAGCTTCAAGCGTCTTTTTCTCAAGCTCCTGAGCCGCATCCTTCGGAGTCCCCAGATGCGCCAGCAACAAACCCGCATCCTGAATCCGGTCATCGAGAGCCGCAATCTCAGCACTCGTAGCAAACTCCACCTTGTCTAGATGAGGCTGCAACCGCTTCTGAATCGCGAGCTTCTCAAGCAGCAAAGCTCGACGCTGCCCACCCACCGCCGGGTCCTCGTCATAGGGACGATCCGCCCTGTCCACCCCCGCAAACACTGCCTGCAAGCGGTAATAATCTTCCTGAGGAATCGGATCAAACTTATGGTCATGACACCGCGCACAATGTGCCGTCATGCTGGAAAACGCCGATACCGTCGTCGCCACCATATCGTCCCGGTCCAACACCCGCGTCAGCTTCTTGTCCGTCGTACCCTCGCGCAATTCCTGATGCCCGACAAAATCCCACGGCCCGGCCGCGAGAAACCCCGTCAACTCAAACGCCCGCGCATCCCCCACATTCAAAACATCCCCGGCCAACTGTCGCCGCACAAACTCACCATAAGGCAGGTCTTCGTTAAAGGCCCGAATCACCGCATCCCGGTAAGGCCACGAATTCGCTCGTGGCTTGTCCTTGTCATACCCATGCGAATCCCCGTAATGCACCACATCGAGCCAATGCCGCGCCCAACGCTCCCCATAGCGTGGCGAAGCCAGCATCCTGTCGACGAGCTTCTCATAAGCCGCAGGAGAACGATCCGCTACAAACATAGCCACCTCTTCAGGCGTAGGCGGCATGCCAAGCAGATCAAAACTCAAACGCCGAATCAAAGTCCCGCGATCAGCCGCAAGAGAAAAGCCCAGCCCCTTGGCCTTCAGCTTCTCCAGCAAAAACGCATCTACCGACTTCAAAGAAGACTTCCCCAATGGCCGCAAAGACCACCACGCCGCATCCTTCGTGTCGTTCTTGGCCCCCTCGGCAATCCACTGCCGAATCGCCTCCACCTGAGCTGCCTTCAACGGCCCGCCTACCTTCGGCATCCGCGGCTTCTCCCCCACCACAGCACGCAGCAAAATGCTCTCATCCGGCTTGCCAGGCTCAATCAACCCACCTTCAACCAGATCGGCATAAGACCCCAGACTCACATCGCCAGCACCATTGCCCGAGGCGTGGCACATCACACAACGCCCGGTCAGAATCGGCTGAATCGTCCGCTCAAAACTAACAGGCTGCGCCATCAGAGCGCAGCCCGTCACAACAAGAATGAAAAGGCCCTTCACGGCCATCAGAATATCAGGCGTGGGCCTTCGCGCTTTTGCCGGTCAGCATCTTGAGAATCGTCACTGGCAATGTGACAACTTCCCACACCAGCCGCAGAACGCCGCCAACGGCCATCCCAACCAGCCGGAACGGCAACAAGATCAGCCACACCAGCGGATAAAGCAGCAGCGCCACAATCGCCAGCGGCCAGCAAACCACAAAGAGCAGCAACCACAAAATGAATGTCAGCATCGCATCACCTCTATCCATAAATACGAAAGGAGGGTGAACCAGGTTCACCCTCCTTGTCAATTTAATGAACTGCCAGTCCTACTGCTTAACCGCAATCACCGTTCCTAATTGCTGTTGACTTGCTACCGAGCGCAAGAGCACCAAAACAGAGATGCTGTTGCCTGGCGGCACAGAATCAGGAATTTTGACGTTCAACTGCCACAAGCCTACAAAGCCTGGTCCAAGGCCTGAGAACTGAACATCAGCAGCCGCAACAGACCGGCCGTTGATAACGACGTCGGGCCTTTCACCTACAGCAAGCGGGCTGCTGGGTGAGGGTTGTCCATCTTCAGGTTGATTGGAAACAGCTCCAACACCAGTTCCATAAAGCTGGATGATCTGGCCACGGGCAATCGGATTGGTAATGCTATTCACCGTATTGTCCTGGTTCAGCGCAGAAATCTGGCCACGACCATTAGCTGTCGCAGTAAAGAATCCCGGTGAAACCTGCGTTACCCTCGTCAGACTCGAAGCCAAAACCTGCCCGGTAGACTTCTTCACAATCGTAATGTCAGCATCAGTTCCGGGAGGGGTACCCCACGGGACTTGATAGTTAATCTGGCCGGGGCTGACAAAGAACAGCGGTGCAGGCTTGTCATTGACAAGCAACTGCGTGTCGGCGAGCTCCGTCGGCAAGTTGGCCGTAGAAGCGACAACCGTAGAATCAGCAAAGGTCCCGCCCTGCGCATACGTCGAGGCGATCATGCCAGGAGCCAAATTGGGGTTCTGCTGGTTGGCGCCGTTAACGCTTGCTTGCGCCTGATAGTAGAACGCAATCCGGTTCGAGAAGTCAGAAAGAATCAAGTTCGAATTGCTGTCTACTTTAAGGTCGAGAGGCAGAACCGCCTGTCCTACTGCAAGATTCGATCGTGAAGTCACTGAAAGGGTTTCATACGAGGGGAAGCGCAACGAACGACCGTTCGGGCCGTCTGTAATCCACAGCTCTGCCGTGCGCGGATCGGAATGTACGCCCTGCGGCTGGCTAAAGCCGCTGAGTGTAAGGGCCGGCGTCGGATCCGTGCCTGCCTGAGTGATTCGATTGTAAATGTGCAACCGCTGGTTTCCACCATCCACAACATACATGCGGTCATCCACGTCTACGGTCACTCCACGAGGCCCGTTAAAGCGCTTCGCATCGTTGCTAGCCACCGTTGAGATCAGATCGGGCTGACCAAATACTGCTGCCGCAGCCTGTCCGTTGGTAAAGTCTCCACCGTTGGGCCGCAAAAAGAGCAACACACGATTGTGTGCGTTGTCCGAAACCACCAGATGCCCGCCATTGGCAAACGCAAGACCCATCGGAGCACTCATGTTACGTGGGCTCGCGTCGGTGATCCTGCCCGTAAAGCTCGATTGACCCAGCACCAGATTCGGCACCAAGTTAGCCCGGTTGTCAAAGGGCCTTGGATATCTCACAACTCTGCTGTTGAGCGTGTCAGCAATGTACAAATCCCCACGCGAATCCACTGCCACAGCATGCGGCAAAAACAGACCCGTCTGGTTGGCCACATTCTGGTTACCGGTAGGCGAATTGATCGTTGTGCGGCTCATGCTCACCTGGCCAATCACCAGATCCGCAGGTTGCCCCAAAGCCACACTGCGCACGTCGCGGTATCCCAAAACT
>JBIPMY010000675.1:0-2500 GCA_044376335.1 Bryobacter sp. | reverse complement strand
GGCCGTCGAGGAGGGCGCTGGCTTGAGCGGCGCGGTAGAGGGCCTGGCCGCCGCGGGGGCTCACGCCGAGGGTGACGCCTTCGTGAGTGCGGGTGGCTTCTACGAGGCGGAGGAGGTAGGTGACGATGTCTGGATCGACGTGGACGGCTTCTACTTCTTTCTGGATTTGTTTCAAGTCGTCACTGTGGAGAATGCTCGAGAGTTTGGCTGGCTTGAGGCTGTCGCCACGGAGAACGGCGCGCTCTTGTTCGTGGCTGGGATAGCCGATTTCGATTCGCATGAGGAAGCGATCGAGCTGGCTTTCCGGAAGCGGATATGTGCCTTGCTGCTCTGTGGGGTTTTGGGTTGCGATCACCATGAAGGGGTCTGGGAGAGGCATGGTGCGGCCGTCGACGGAGACCTGGCCTTCGCTCATGGCTTCGAGGAGGGCGGACTGGGTTTTGGGCGTGGCACGGTTGATTTCGTCAGCGAGGAGGAAGTTGGCAAAGACGGGGCCGGGGCGGAATTCGAAGTCTTGAAACTGGGGGCGGTAGATCGAGACGCCAGTGATGTCGCCGGGGAGAAGGTCTGAGGTGCACTGCAAGCGGCGGAAGCTAGCATCCACCAGGCGGGCGAGGGATTCGGCGAGGGTGGTTTTGCCCACGCCGGGGACGTCTTCTATCAGGAGGTGGCCGCGGGCAATCAGACAGACGATGGTGAGGCGAACGGCCTCATCCTTGCCAAGGAGGACTTGGGAGAGTGCACCTTTGAGGTCTGCGAGGGCTGAAGTCTTGGCAAATTGTTTCATGCCTGTAATCCGAGTTTAATGCATGAGGGGTGGACTAATGAGAGGATATGAATGCCACGAGGCAAATGAATCTGGAGGAGAAATCTTATGGACATGCTTGAAGGACTCAAGTTGAAGTATCAGGATGCAATTGCCGTTGCCAAGGAGAAGGGTGTTGTGATCGCCAATCTGCATATGGAAGGCGAGAAGCTTTACCTGAAGGGCGCAGCACCGAATGAAAACGTCAAGAACGATGTTTGGAATGCGGTAAAGGCTGTAGGGGAAAGCTGGCACGGCGAGATCACGCTGGATCTGAGCGTCGATACTTCCCTGCCCCAGCCTGTGAAGCATTACACGGTGGTGGCTGGCGACAGCCTTTGGAAGATTGCCGCCCATTTCTATGGCAACGGATCGCAGTTTCCGAAGATCATTGCCGGTAACCCAGGCAAGCTAAAGGATGAGAAGAGCGTCATTCATCCCGGTGATGTGCTCGTAATCCCCGACTAGTTGGTTGCCGCCTGCTGGAAGGCAGCGCGGACGGGGGAATCGTCGGCGTTTTTGAAGTTTGCCCGCTGAACCATGAGGATCAGGGCAAGGCCGGATTTGGGATCGATCCAGGCCTGTGTACCGTGTGCGCCACCGTGGCCGAAGGTGCCGGGCTTGGACATCGCAGTCTGACCTTCGGGAACTTGAACAACGCCGACGGCCAGCCCCCAGGCGTGACCGGGAATGAAACCGGCTTTTAGGGTGCCGGTTTGGTTGGATGTGAGGAGTTCGAAGGCTTTGGGGGAGAGGTAGCGTTTGCCGTCGAGTTCCCCGCCCCGCAGGAGCATGCGGGCGAAGCGGGCGTAGTCCGGGGCTGTGGAGTAGAGGCCACCGTTGGCGGCCGGGTAGCGGTTCTTGTCGGTAGGGGATTTGGATTGCAGGATTGGGTTTGGGGCGTCGGTGAGTTTGCCGTTGTCGAGGCGGACGGGGGTGACAACGCGCTTCATTTGCTGGGTTGTTGGGTAGAAGGTGGTGTCTTTCATCTTGAGGGGCGTGAAGAGCCGCTGGTTGAGGAAGTCTGGGAGGGGCTGACCGGATACGACTTCGATGACGCGGCCGAGGAGGTTGATGCCGGACTGGCAGTAACGCCATTGGGAGCCCGGTGTGAAGAGCAGCGGCTTGTTGGCCGAGAAGGCGACGAGGTCTTCGAGTTTGGTGGCGGTGGCGAGTTGTTGGGGTGTGGCTTCGGGCAGACCTGAGGTGTGGGTGAGCATGTGGCGGAGGGTGACCGGGGAATCAGCGAAGGCCTTGATGTGTTTGCCGAGCGGGTCGTCGATGGAGAGCTTGCCTTCGTCCTGCAGCATCAGTATGGAGACGCCGATGGTGGGTTTGGTCATGGAGGCGATCCAGAAGATGGAGCGCTTGCTGAGCTTCTGTGTTTTGGCAGCATTGCCGTGGCCGATAGCGGCGAGGTGGGTGATGCCAGTGGGGGTGGCCACCAGAGTGACGGCACCGGGGACTTCGTTCTGATCGATCATTTTCTGCATGGCAGTGGCGATGGGTTTGTCGAGTTGGCCAGCTTGCAGAAGAAGCAACAACAGGGGGCAGATCATAGACGGTAGTTTACGTTAGCCTGAAGACTGGATGGCAATCAGCGTACAAATATTTGGTGTGAAGGGTTCTGCAGCGACAAGGGCGGCAGAGCGTTTTTTTAAGGAGCGGCGGATCCAGATTCATTTTGTAGATCTG
>JBIPMY010000264.1:0-8757 GCA_044376335.1 Bryobacter sp. | reverse complement strand
GATTAACCAGACGAAGATCCGTTTTTCAGGCCGGATGATGGGCAGTGAAATCGAACTGACTCGAGAGCGTGAGTCGTCGACAAGATCGGGGTCGGGAGCTTCAGCGGCGCTTCGAAACAACCCCAGGCAGACATTTCGTTTGAAGAGACTCACGTGAAGAGCCTCGCCCTCATCTTGCTTTGCTTGATGCCCATGGCAGGGGCAGATCCACTTACAGGCAAGTGGCAGTTGGTGGAACTTAAGGGCAAGCCGATTCCCGCAAATCTAAAGAAGCCGTTCATTCAATTCACAAAACCTGGTGGACGGATTGAAGGATCTGGTGGATGCAATCGCTTTGGCGCTTCCTTCAAGAAGAACAAAGCATCTATTCAATTTGCAGCGGTGTCCGCCACCATGATGGAGTGCCTTGGGCCGGAAATGAAGATTGAAGACGAGTTCCTCAAGTCGCTTAGCTTGAAACTGACCTTCAAGCTTAGACAAGGCGACTTGTATTTTTATGAAGGAAATACAATCGTCATGAGACTGAAGCGCTAGCCTTCTCTGGCATATAATCACGGCAGTTGGATTTTGTCTTTCTGTAAAGGGATACATATGCACAAAACAATGTGTGTTTTGCTTTGCTTGTTTCTGGCCTCAGTCTCGGCCTACTCACAAGCTGTTAATGGAACGCTGGTCGGTACGGTAACCGACAGCTCTGGAGCCATGGTGGCTTCTGCTAAAGTGACGCTCATCGCCACGCAAACGGGTATTAGCCAGCAGGGCGTAACCAATGCGAGCGGCAATTATTCATTTCCCAATCTTCAGCCCGGGGTGTATAAGGTTGAAGTTGAAGTTGCGGGCTTCCGCAAGTCGATCCGTGACGGCATCGACGTATTGGTGAACTCAACGGCTCGTGCTGATTTTGAATTGCAGCCTGGCCAGGTGTCAGAGTCAATTTCAGTAACTGCAGAAGCAGCAGTGCTGCAAACCGACCGCACCGACACGGGGCGCAAGATCGAAACCCGGCAGTTGGCAGATATGCCTCTTGGCTATAACCGCAACTTCCAGAACATGATCAATCTGGTGCCTGGTGCGTCACGAGCTTTCCGGCCGCACTCAGAATTCTTTAACGTGCAGGATTCGGTTTCGAGCAACGTCAACGGCCAGAGCCGACTGGCGAATAACGTTCAGCTTGAGGGCGTCGACAACAATCAACGCACTGGCCTGCTGACGGCAATGATTCCTCCGATCGAGGCACTACAGACGGTAGACGTTACCACCTCGAACTACGAGGCCGAACTGGGCCGCGCCGGTGGCGCAGTGACGAACGTAAATTTCAAGTCGGGCACAAACGAGATGCACGGCAGTGTTTATGAATTCAATCGCGTGAGCCGTTTGGGTGCACGCCCGTTCTTCTCCAATACGAAGCCGGTGACTACCGCCAACAACTTTGGATTTACAGTTGGTGGTCCGCTGATCAAGAATAAGCTTTTCTACTTTGGCGACTACCAGGGCATAAGAGACCGTCGTGGAGACTTCCATCAAGGTACAATCCCAACCACCGCATTCCGCAACGGCGACCTGAACTGGTCTGGCGGCACGGACATCTATGACCCGCGCACCGGCGCAGCCGACGGCACGGGACGCACGCCCTTCCCAAATCGCACCATTCCGGCAAACCGGATTAGCCCCATCGCGACCCGATTGCTCGCCCTAATTCCTGGCCCGACCAATAGCGCGATCCTGCAGAACTTCCAGACATCAACCGTTCGCCAGAAAGATACCAATGGCGGCGACATCAAGGTAGACTGGCAGATCTCAAGCAACGACCGCATGAGCGTTCGCTACTCCAAGCAGAATTCGAAGATTTTCGACCCGCCACTTTATGGGCCAAAAGGTGGCGGATTCCGCGACTTTGCTGGAACCGGTATTCAAAAGGCAACCAATGCAGCCGTAAATTTCACGCGCGTTTGGAACCCAACCTTGATTACCGAAATTCGAACCGGGATCGCCTATTATCGAAACGACGCCCAGAATGAAGACATCAAGCTCAAGACATCCGAAGAGGTTGGCATTCCGGGAGTAAACGTGAGTGATTTCACGGGTGGAGTCTCGAATATTGTCATCAACGGCTTTAGCAATCCCGTGCTTGGTTACTCGCCAAGTCTTCCCTGGGAGCGTGGCGAGACGAACCTGAACTTCATCGTTAACAATACAAAGGTGCTGGGCAACCACACGATCAAATTTGGAGTGGACTACCGCAGGGGGCGCGACGAGTTGCTACAGAATCAAACCTTCAGTCCCCGTGGCCGCTTCAACTTCACCGAAGGCACCACCATTCTTGCCTTGCGCAACGCGGCTGGCCAGTTGACCAATGGATCGACACAGAGCTTCTCAAACTCATTCGCCAGCTTCTTGCTCGACCAACCGAATCAGGCAGGCCGCGACCTTCCGCTGATCTTTCCTACTTTCCTGCAAAATCCGATGTTCTCTTACATCCAGGACAACTGGACGGTAACGTCAAAGCTGACCATGAACATCGGCTTGCGTCACGAATTGTGGCCACCACCAACGCCACGCGTGAAGGCTGGCTTCTCCAACTTCAACCCCTTCACCAACTCACTTGAAGTAGCTGGCGTTGGCAATGTACCGCTCGACCTGGGCCGCAAGAACTACAAAACAAACTTCGCCCCTCGTTTCGGTATGGCTTACCGCTACAACGATAAAACGGTGATCCGTGGCGGATACGGGATCTCATGGGCACCGCTGCCCGACAACGGTTACGCATTCAACTTCCCGGTGCGTGAGAACAATTCGTTCCAGGCCGCCAGTGCATTCACCGTTGCGCGTACCATGCAGCAAGGCTTCCCGGCCTTTGTACCTACAGTGATTCCAACCAACGGCATCATCAATCCGGCACCTGCATCGGTGTTTAACTATGTTCGCCCCGATGCACGAGAGTCTTACATCCAGAGTTGGAACCTTGCACTGCAACGCCAGTTGCCATTTCAGTTGGCGCTTGAACTGGCTTATGTGGGCAATAAGGGCACCGGCATCACTGGTGTCTACAACATGAATCCTGGCCTTCAGATTGGTGCCGGCGCCGCAGGGCAGCCGTTCAACATTCTGTTTGGCCGTCGCGATGCGATCAACAACATCTTCTTCGGCACGAATTCAAATTACCATTCGCTGCAGACCAAGTTGGACCGGCGCTTCTCCAATGGCTTCTCCATGACGACAGCTTACACCTACGCCAAAGCGATTGACTCAACGGGAGCAGACAATGGCGGCTTCCGCTACTACATCAATCCGTCTCGCAACCGTGCGCGCGGCGATGCCGATATCCGTCACGTGTTTGTGCAGAGCTACCTGTATGAACTTCCTTTCGGCAAGGGCAAGAAGTTCCTCACCAGCGGCCCTGGCGCTTGGATTGCCGGCGGCTGGCAGGTAAACAGCATCTTCACTCTGCAAACGGGCCGGCCCTTCAATCTGAGTGTTCCGGGCGGCATCATCAACGCCCCCGGCAGCGCAAACGATCCGAATCTGGTTGGCACCTACACAGCAACCAAAGAAGTGGGCCCGGGCGCACAGTGGTTCGAAAGAGGTGCATTTGCACAACCCGCTGCAGGCACCTTCGGCAACATCGGTCGCAATGCATTTACCGGACCCGGTTTGTTCAATATCGACGCCTCACTGTTCCGCCGTATCAGAATCACAGAACGGTTTACAGCTGAGCTTCGCCTTGAGAGCTTCAATGCAACCAACACGCCGAAGTTCAACAATCCGAATGGCGACATCACCAGCCCCAACTTTGGCAGGGTTACCGGTGCACAGGCTGCACCCAACGGACCCCGCGAAGTGCAGTTGGGTTTGAAGATCGTCTTCTAACCACAGAGCAGTAAAAAAACCAGGGGCCCCGCATGCGTGCGGGGCTTCCTGTATTTTAGAGTGATGACACGACGATCTACATTGATGGCAATGGCAGCCGCGCCGCTGGCCTTTGGCGCCGCACTCAAGCCAAGACTGCGGCCTGCACTCTGCGCTTATTCGTTCCGCAACGATTTGCAGAAGGGCACACTCAAATACGAAGACATGATCCGCATCGCAGCCGAGAACGATCTCGACGGCGTGGACATGACGGTCTATTGGTTCCCGAATACCGAAGACAGCTTCCTGTTGCCGCTGAAGCGGACGGCCTACAAGGCTGGCATTGAAATCTATTCGATCTCGGTACGCACAGAGTTGACCAAGCCTGTGGGGCCAACACGCGACCAGTCACTTACTGATCTCAAGAAGTGGGTAGACGTGGCTGCGAAGCTTGGTGCGGGGCACATCCGTGTATTTGGCGGTGCGATCCCGAAGACGAGCAGTGAAGACGAAGCGGCTAACTGGGTAGCAGAGATGCTAGGGCCGGCCGGGGAATACGCAGGCAAACATGGCATCATCCTGGGCCTGGAAAACCATGGCGGCGTCACAGATCGTGCCGAGACCATCGTGAAGATCGTAAAGAAAGTAAATAGCCCCTGGGTTGGCATCAACCTGGACACAGCAAACTTCAAAACGAAGATCTATGAGCAGATCGAGATGATCGCACCTCACGCTGTGAACGTGCAGGTGAAGGCCATGGTGAAGGACGAGAACGGCCCTGCTCCGTCGGATTGGGATCGTGTCGCAAAGATGCTGGTTGCCAACAAGTATCGCGGCTACCTGGCACTCGAGTACGAAGAGAAGGAAGCCGCTCTTGAGGCAACACCAGCCCTATTCAAGAAGCTGCGCGAGGTTTGCGCCCGCCACTCTTAACTATTTCAAGTAACTACTTCAGTTTCGAGATTTCTTTCGGCGTCAGCACCCGGTTGTAGATGGAGATGTCATCCATCAGGCCGGCGTAGTTGACGCCGAGTCTGATTGTGGCCTTCGCGAGATCCCAGGTGAAGGGCTCCGTGATGGGAGAACTGTTGCCCTGAAGCTTGCCGTTAATGTAAAGGCTGGCGGTGCCGGTGGCGTAGGTAATTACGATGTGAGTCCACTGTTCGCGGCTGAAGGGGGAGTTCTTGACAACCACAAGGCGCTCATTGAACTTGGGGTTTTTGTCAGGAGCAATATTGGTCGGGTTCCAGGCCTTGAGTTCACCGAATACGCCGAGGCGGAAGAGCCGGGGCTTTTCGTCTTTGGTGAAGTCCACCCACAGGGCGGAATCATTGTAGGCTTTGTCCGTGAATTGAATCGGGTCGACATAGTCGGGCGGCAGGTCTAGCGCAGGGTCGAGTTTGAGCTTGAACGAGATCGTGCCAGTAGTGGGATTGACGTTGTCCTGGATCTTGAAGAAGAGAGCCGTCGTGTGTTTGGACTTGAAGCGCAGGGCACCATTTTCAAGTGCAACCGGTGCCTGCCCCAGGCCTTTGACGGCACTCGCCTGCTCCTTATAACTGGGGGCAAAATAAATCGACTTGTCACCCTTGGCGAAGTCTGCGTCGGGGCCTTTGTCGAAGGTGGCGCGGAAGGTGAGCGCCTGCTTGGGGTCGGCTGCCAGCAGCAGCAGGAGAGGAAGGATCATGGTTTCGCTTTTCTCTTATAAGTGTAAGTCGTGAAGTCGAAGTCGAAATCGGTGACCAGTGGTTGGGGCGCAGCGCTGGTGGCTGGCGCGAACTTTGCAAGCCGCTGCTTCACGCTTGCATGCCTGGGGTTGGAGGCAATGTTGGTGTATTCGTTACGGTCTGCCTTGCGATCGTAAAGCTCTTCGCTGCCGTCAGCGTAAACGATGTAGCGCCACTTCTCGTCGATCACGCAGTGGGTGCCGGGGAGATGCGTGGACACAACGGGGTCGCGCTTGGCCTTGGGATTTTCAAGAAGCGGACGAAGGCTCTTGCCTTCCACACGCGGATTGGCAGGCAGGGCACAAAGGTCGACGAGGGTTGGGTAAATGTCGAAGGTGGTGACAGGCTGCGTTCTGGCCGTGCCTGTAGCTTTCAAACCCGGGCCGCTGAAGATGAAGGGCACGTGCGTCGAGCGCTGCCAGAGTGTCGACTTGTGAACATGCTGTTTTTCGCCCAGATGCCAGCCATTGTCAGACCAGAAGACAAGGATCGTGTTGCTCGCATACTCGCTATTGTCGAGTGCATCGACAACGCTGCCTACTAGCGCGTCGGCAAAAGAAATGCACGCAAGATAGGCCCGGACAAAGTCTTTCCACTTACCCGTGCTGCGGATACGTTCGAACTCGGGGCGGCGGAAAGCGGCCAGTTTCTGGGCCAGCGGGGGCAGGTCTGCCAGGTCATCGTCGCGCGTATCAGGGATGTGAACCGTCGCCTCCGGGTACATATCAAAGAAACGCTGCGGGGCGTACATCGGGATATGCGGATGCCACATGCCGGTGGCAAGAAAAAAGGGCTTGGTATGCTTGCGGCCCAGAAATTCTTTGGCGAAGTTTACGGCCTTTTGATCGCCATACTGGTCTTCTGGAGTTTCAAGCACGCCCCAGTCGAATTCACCGGCGAAATCCTTGAGGCCATTGTAGGGGTGGCCCTTGGGAGCGGGAATGCGCTTGTTCCAGGGATACCAGTCGGCACGCCGATACCAGGGGTCGTCGAATTGCTGAAGCTGGAATTCGTCCCACTGATCGGGCGGGTTGTGGCCGGCCACATGGTGAAAGACCTTCCCTGCCCCGGCCACATGGTAGCCGTTGCGGCGAAAGTACTGGGGCATGGTAACGACGTCGGGGTGGCTGGTACGCAGGTATTGGTCGTTGTTGTAAATGCCACTGGTGGAGGGCCGCAGGCCGCTCAAGATCGCCGTACGGGAAGGGTTGCACAGCGGTGCGACACAATGGGCATCGGAGAAAAGCACACCACGCCTGGCGAGCTTGTCGATGTTGGGAGTCTTGACACCGGGGTAGCCACCAAGGCAGCCCACCCAGTCGTTAAGATCGTCTACGGAGAGAGAGACTACGTTAGGCCGCCGCGACTGGGCAAGGCCCGGTGCGGCAGTCATTGAGGCAAGGAAGTGGCGTCGGTTCATTGGGTGATCTTGAGTGTCAAGGCGGATTGATGGGTTGTTGTTATATTAAGCCAATATGAAGTGCTTAGGCTTGGTGCTGGGAATTGCTCTCGCGGTTTCAGCCGCAGATGATTTCAAACGGACTGAAGATGTGATCTATGGACGCAAGTTTGGGACTGCGCTGACGATGGATGTGATCGAACCGGCCAAGCCAAATGGCTTCGGGATGGTCTTTGTCGTGAGTGGCACTTGGAAGTCCAATCACGCATCGATTGTGCCAAAATATTTCAACAAAGTTTTGGAGCGCGGCTACACAGTGTTTGCTGTAGTGCCGAGTTCTCAGCCCCGCTTTACGATTCCCGAGATTATCGAAGATGTGAGGTTGGCCGTGAAAGTGATACAGACAGATGCTTCCAAGTGGAAGGTGGACGGGACAAAGATTGGTTTGTCCGGCGCTAGCGCAGGATGCCATCTGGCGCTACTCGCGATGGAGAAGGCCGGATCCGTTGCCTGCTTCTTTCCCCCAACGGATTTCCTGAACTGGGGACAGACCGGTGTGAACGGCGCAGGCGTAGGCCCGCTAGCAGCCTATCGCGAGATCTTTGGCCCTAAGGCGGGCACCGAAGAACTCGGCCGTGCCGTCTCGCCCGTTTATCTTGTCAATGAAAAGACCCCGCCGGTATTGCTCATTCATGGAGACAAAGACCGCACCGTGCCGCTGCAGCAATCCGAAGTCTTTATCGAGAAGATGAAGCAGGCAGGGGCCAAACACAAGCTGATCGTAATGCCGGGCAAAGACCACGGCTGGGCCACCATCTACGACGACTTCACGCTACTTGCTGACTGGTTTGACCAAACACTCCGCGGCATTCAGGCAGTACCGTAGAGGCAGTGCCAGGCAACGATGGTGTCGCCAGACTTCTTGTCGAGGTAAAGACTGACACGCACGCCGATGCCTTCGATGTGAGCGCAAACGCCGGGGTCTGATTTCTGCCGGGCAATGTTGCGGGTAAGCAGAAACTTCTTACTGCGAATCTCCTGCATCATGGCAGTGACAATCGGCAGCAGCCCGATGTCGATCACCCGGGACATGATGCGCTCCTCAGTTGTAAAGCGTGTCAAATCCTTGTACGGTTCGAGCGCTTCCTTAAGGCGGTTCGCCACCAAACTCATGCCGTTGCAGGTAGAGACGTCCATCAGCTTGCCAGGCGATTCGTCATGAATGTGCTGGACACTCTGCAGGCGCAACAGGTTGGTGATGCGCGGCTTTGCAAGCAAAGCCAGTTTGTCGACAGTCTCTTGATCAGTCAATGGGTGTAATTAACGCTTCGACAAATCGCGAATCCAGATGTCTTTGAAGCGCATATTTCCTTCGCCACCGGAGTGGAGTTGCAGTGCAATCGGGCCGTCGAAAGATTTCGGATTCGGGTCGGTGAAGTCAACCATCACAACGCCGTTCAGGCGCGAGACATAACGGTTGCCCTCTACCTTAAGCGTGTATTCGTTCCAGTCGTTCTTGCGGACGTTGAGTTCGTTCTCAGGTGCCGGCCAGACAATCCAGCCGCGGCCATCGCCATAGATTCCGCCGGTATGCTGGCCGATGCGGCAATCCACTTCAAACTGCAGACCGCGAGTGATGTCGGGAGTGCCCGGCTTGAAGGCGGTGTGAAAGAAGACACCAGAGTTGCCATTGCCAACGCACTTGAACTTGATCGAGAGATGAAAGTCCTTGTAGTCCTTGTCGGTCTGCAAGTAGCCATAGGCCTTGCTTACGGCTTCGCCTTT
>JBIPMY010000263.1:0-8772 GCA_044376335.1 Bryobacter sp. | reverse complement strand
CTCTTTGTTTTTCTTCAGTGGCTTGCATAGCGATTATCACAAGCCTTCTGACACCTGGGACAAGATTGAGCCGGGGGCTTATGGGCGGCTGATTACCGTGGTGGGCGCGACGCTGCAGGAACTGGGCGTGGCCGAAGAAAGGCCGCGTTTTCAGCGAGTTGAGGTGACGCCGATGCCCGGTGGAGGCGGGGGTGGGGGTTATGGCCCGTATTTTGGGAGCGTACCGGATTTTGCCGAGGTGCCTGGCGGAGTGAAGCTGGCAGACGTTCGGGCGGGTAGCCCGGCAGAAAAGGCTGGTATCCGCGGAGGGGATTTGATGATCGAATTCGACGGAAAACCGGTGGCAAATCTACAGGATTATACGTATCTCCTTAAGTCAAAAGCCGTAGGCGATGCTGTGGCAGTTAAGGTAAAACGCTTAGGCGAGACCCTTACTTTTAGGGTGGTACTAGAAGCGCGAAAGTAATGTGGCCTAGATGATTTGAGGCAAAGATAATCGTTAAGGAAAGAGTTGATCCCAGCCGATTAACTAGAATAAGAAGCCGATACTGCCCATCATGCCGATAACCAGCACCCCTGAAATGAAAACGACCCATGGTTGGAAATTGCCACCACTGATCTTGCATCCGTTTGCGGAAGCTGCGGGGCCAGACAAATTGGTGGAGAGTTCGAGGGCGAGCCTGATGCTGCAAGGCTTGTTGCCAAGCGGCGAGACGACTCGTGAAGAATTGGACCGGAGGTTGCTGGACGGGCGCTTCTGCGAAATTCGGATGTTGTTTTATGTGGGCAAGGATTTATTGCGCTGGATCGAGCAGTGCATGGATCTGGTGGAGCGGGATGAAGATCTGAAGCGGGCTGGATTCTGCTATCAGTCGTTTGCGGCTATTTTGACCGAAGATCCGCCACGCAAGATTCGCGAGAAATTGAAGAATTGGGGCGTTGCGGATTACAAGAGCATCTTTAGTCGTGCGCTTGGGCTGAATGCCGTGTTTAATGAAGTGCCGCAGCGGCATCTGGTGACAGATGAATTTGTGCGCCACTATTACCGGTATGCAGATCAACTTTTTGCCTGCCGGCAGTTGTTGTGGAGCTTTGGGGAGATCAAGTCGACCCAGTTTGATTTCGATCTGTACGCCTCTGGTGAATATTCGCGAATGCTGGAACGTGAATGGGGAGCGGACATGAACGACGGGTTTGAATCATAATGATTTCATGCCACTACCCCGGATGCTGCGCATCCGCCAACACTTTCCTGACCGAGCGGTAAAAGACATTCCGGCGACGGTCGCCGCTGAACTGAGACGTGCAGACTTTGCTTCGAAGCTAAAGCCGGGATCCCGGGTTGCAATCGGAGTTGGAAGCCGTGGAATCGCGAACATTGCGACGATCGCTCGCTCTGTTGTGGATTACTGGAAGGCTGCGGGGATGAACCCGTTTATTTTCCCAGCGATGGGGAGCCACGGAGCCGCCTCGCCTGAGGGCCAGGCGATGGTGCTGGGCAAATACAAGATCACGGAAGAGACGATGGGTTGCCCCATTGTGAGCCAGCTTGAGGTTGTCTCGCTGGGTGAGACGCCAGAGGGCATTACCGCGTATCTCGACAAAGCTGCATTCGAGAGCGATGGGGTGATGCTGATCGGGCGTGTGAAATGGCACACCGATTTTGAAGGTCCGATTGAAAGCGGCCTCTACAAGATGATGGCCATTGGCCTGGGCAAGTTTGCCGGGGCGCAGTACTATCACACCTTCGCTTACAACATCGGGCTTGGTGCGATGATTCGCGCCGTGGGACGCAAGGTGTTGGGTAGCGGGAAGATTCTGGGTGGACTGGCGATTCTTGAGGACGCTAACCACACGACGGCTCAATTGACGGCTGTGCCCGTTGAGACGATGGAAGCCCAGGAAGAAGAGTTGCTGCGCCTGGTGAAGAGCTGGCAGGGGCATGTGCCGGTGAAGGAACTCGACATTCTGATTCTCGATGAGATCGGCAAGGATATCTCCGGGGCCGGGATGGACACGAAGGTAGCCAATCGCGGGGTGCTGGGCGAGTACAACCTCTGGAAGGGTGCGCCGAAGTTTCATCGCATCTTTGTCCGGGATCTGACGAAGAATACTTACGGCAGTGCGGTGGGAATGGGCATGGCGGATGTGATCAACAGCCGGATTTTGCCTCAGATCGACTGGGCACCGACGCAGATCAATTCACTTACCGCATCAAGCCCGCAGGCGATCCGGATTCCGGTTTACTTCGATACGGACCGGGAGTGTCTGGAACGGTTTATGCCGACGGTTGGAAAGCACGACTTGTCGAAGGTGACGATTGGCCGGATTCGCAATACGCTCTGCCTGACTGAAGTGGAGTTGAGCGAGAACATGCGGGCGGAGATTGAAGCCAATCCGAATCTGACGATTGTCGAAGGGCCTTATGATTTCCCGATCGATGCCAGTGGCAACATGACAACGCTGGGGGGTGGCGATGGCCACTGAGCAGGACGCCTCACCGGCAAAGACTCTCGAGCAAGATTTGGAAGAGTTGCAGAAGATCGTAACTCAGTTGGAGAAGGAAACGATGGGGCTTGAGGAATCGATCACCCTTTTTGAAAAGGGTGTGGCGTTGAGTGAGTCGGCCAAGAAGCGGCTGGATGAGGCAGAGACGCGCGTGGAGATTCTGTCCAAGCGTGGCAGCAAAATCGAGCCGGAGCCCTTTGGCCGATGACGTTGCAGGAGTATTTGAAGGAGCGGATCGAGATTGTCGATTACGCGCTGAACAAGTGGGTTCCGGCAGAAACAGTGGAACCCGAGACGATACACAGGGCGATGCGCTACAGCCTCTTTGCCGGGGGCAAGCGCATTCGTCCGATCCTTTGCATGGCAGCAGGGGACGTGATTCATCCCGATGCACCTTTGATTGCCGATGCAGCAGGGACGCTGGAGATGATCCACACCTATTCGTTGATTCATGACGATTTGCCTGCGCTTGATAATGACGACTTGCGCCGCGGGCTGCCGACCAATCACAAGGTCTTTGGCGAGGCGATGGCGATTCTCGCTGGAGACTCTTTGCTGACGCTAGCCTTTCAAGTGTTAGGTTCGCTCAGTGAAGTTGGCGCTGAGAGGCGGAGCCGTTTGGTGCTCGAACTGGCTTCGGCCAGTGGCACTGTGCGCGGGATGATTGGCGGGCAAGTGCATGACATCGAAGGCGAGGGCAAGAAGCCGGATGCGGTGTTGCTTGAGAAGATTCATCGCGCCAAGACCGGGGCACTTTTGCGGGCTTCGGTAAGGATGGGTGCAATCTATGCGGGTGCCAATCCGGAAGAGTTGCAGGCACTCAGCGAGTATGGCGAACATGCTGGCCTCGCCTTTCAGATTGTGGATGACATCCTGGATATCGAAGCTTCGAGTGAAGCGCTGGGCAAGACTGCGGGCAAGGATTTGCAGCAGCAGAAGATTACCTTCCCGGCCGTGTACGGGCTGGCTGAATCCAAACGCATGGCAGAGGAGGAGCGGCAGAAAGCGCATGCGGCCCTGGCGCGATTTGGCGACCGGGCAGTGCGGCTGAACGAGATCGCCGATTTGATTGTGGACCGGAAGTCTTGAAAAGCCGCCTCGACCAATTGTTGGTAGAGCGTCAACTGGTGGACTCGCGGGAGAAGGCGAAGGCGCTGATTCTGGCGGGTCAGGTGATGGTGAACGGGCAGAAGGTAGATAAGGCGGGGGCTCAGGTGCCGGTTAGTGCAGAGCTCGCGCTGCTCGGGCAGTTGCGCTACGTGAGCCGCGGAGGATTGAAGCTGGAGGCGGCCCTCGAGGAGTTTGGGATCGATGCTACCGGTAAGGTGTGCATCGATATTGGGACCTCGACTGGAGGCTTTACGGATTGCCTGTTGCAGCATGGGGCGGTGCGTGTGCACTGTGTGGATGTTGGGGCGACGCAGATCGCCTGGCGGCTAAAGACGGACCCGCGGGTAGTTCTGCATGAGCATGAGAATGCGCGGCTGATTGAGCCCGGGACGATTGGTGAGGCAGCGCAGTTGCTGGTGTGTGATGTGAGCTTTATCAGTGTGACGCTGCTGCTCGATCGCTTCCCTGCCCTGCTTGGGGCGGATGGCGAGATGGTGATTCTGATCAAGCCGCAGTTTGAGGTGGGCCGGGCGGATGTGGGTAAGGGCGGCATTGTTCGGGATGAGGCGTTGCACCAGTCGGCTTGCGACAAGATAGAATCTGCCTTACAAGTCTTGAACTACGAGACACGATTGATTCCGAGCCCGATACTGGGCGGCAAAGGTAATAAAGAGTTTTTGATCCATGCCAGACCTAAAGCCTGAAATCAAGACGGTTGGAATCATCTCGAAGCCGAATGTGCCGAGAGCGCGGAGCATTGTGCCTGGTCTGATTGACTGGCTGGCTCAGCGGCAGATCGGAGTGAGGCTCGATGAAGAGACGGCCGAGTACGGGCAGATCCGGGAGTGGGTGCCGCGGGAGCGGGTTCCGGTGGATACGCAATTGGTGGTGGTGCTGGGTGGGGACGGGACACTGCTGAGTGCGGCGCGGGCGATTGGGGGGCAGGACATTCCCTTGCTCGCGGTGAATTTGGGTGGACTGGGCTTTCTGACGTCGATCACAGTGGAGGAGCTGTATCCGGAACTGGAGCGGTGTCTCGAGAATGAGATGCGGGTGGGGAAACGAAGAATGTTGCGATGTGAGATCCATCGGGGCGGACATCGTGTATCCTCATACGAGGCGCTAAACGACGCGGTGATTACCAAGACATCGCTAGCGCGCATTATTGATGTGGCTGTCCATGTCGACTCCCACTTTGTTTCGAACTACAAAGCGGACGGATTGATTGTGTCGACACCTACTGGCTCCACAGCTTACTCGTTGAGTGCGGGCGGGCCGATCATCTTTCCTAACGTGGATGCACTGAGCATCACGCCGATTTGTCCACATATGCTGACGCATCGTCCGGTGATTGTACCCGGGGAAAGCGTGATCCGGTTGGAGAACCGGGCTCTCGATGGAGACGCCTATCTTACGATCGACGGGCAGGTGGGGGAATCGCTGTTGCAGGATGATGAGGTGCGATGCGCCCGGAGCCTGAATGAGATTCGTCTCATACGCCCGCCGCGTATGTTGTTCTTCGATGTGTTGCGAGAAAAATTGAAATGGGGCGAACGTTGAAAAATATATCTCTAACTTCCTGGATCTTCATTGCGATGGCAGCGGGCATTGGGCTTGGCGTGGTTGCGCCAGATTTTGCCAAGGAGCTGTCTCCTGTCTCGAAGGTGTTCTTGAATCTGATCAAGAGCATCATTGCGCCACTGGTTTTTGCGACGCTGGTTTACGGCATCGCGGGCACGGGGAGCGCCAAGGCGATGGGACGCATTGGCGGCAAGGCGATCCTGTACTTTGAGATCGTGACGACGATTGCTCTCTTTCTTGGGCTGGCGGCAGTAAACCTGGTGAAGCCTGGCGTGGGTGTGAATCTGCCGGCGGAGAAGGCAACACTGGCGGCGAATAAGGTGACCTTGTCCGGGATGCTCGACCATACCTTCCCTACTTCGATTATTGAAGCGATGTCGAAGGGTGAGGTGCTGCAGATCGTTGTGTTTGCCTTTATCTTTGGTACGGCCTGCATCTCGATCGGCAAGAAGGCCGAGAACGTGGTGACCTGGTGCAAGAGCTTGTCCGACATCATGTTTGAGTACACGAAGTACATCATGTACTTTGCTCCGTTTGGTGTGGGTGCGGCGATGGCAGTGACGATTGGGTCAAAGGGCATTGGCGTGTTGTTTAATCTGGGTCAATTGATCGCGACATTGTTTGTATCGCTGCTGATCTTTGTAGTGGTGGTGCTGGGTGCGGTTGTGGTGTTGTTCAAGATTCCGCTGAAGAGATTTATTCAGGCGGTGAAGGACCCATATATTCTTGCGTTCTCGACGGCGTCGAGCGAAGCGGCTCTGCCTCAGGCGATGGAGAATATGGAACGCTTTGGGGTTCCGAAACATATTGTGAGCTTTGTGTTGCCGACCGGCTATAGCTTTAACCTGGACGGGACGACGCTTTACCTGAGTTTGGCTAGCGTGTTTGTGGCTCAGGCAGCTGGGGTGGAAATGTCGTTTGGGCAGCAACTGGTGATGATGCTGACGCTGATGCTGACGTCGAAGGGCGTGGCGGCAGTGCCGAGGGCGTCGATGGTGGTGTTGAGCGGTACGTTGTCCAGCTTTAACTTGCCTCTTGAGGGTGTCGCGCTGTTGCTTGGTGTCGATACGATCATGGACATGGCCCGGACGAGCGTGAACTTGCTGGGGAATTGCCTGGCAACGGCTGCGGTGGCAAGGTGGGAAGGTGTGGAGTTGCCGACCGGGGATATGGAACCGGTTGAGGCGGCTTCGGAGGCGGCAGCCTAAGCCTTCAAAGCCATTCGATTCGATTACGAAGCTGCTCTGGAGTCGACACCGCCCAGAGGAAGAGCAGCCGTTCAATTACTTCACCGATGCTAAGATCCGATGGAACCAGGATCAAGCCTGGAGATTCCTGGGCGGCGACAAAGGTTGCAAAATGAACTGGCATAGTTGTGACGTCACGGGACACAAGGACACGCTCGTTAGCAGCGGCAAGTTCTAGCACTATTGAATCTGGTGTTCCAGGAGGGTATGCGTCAACCGCGAGTTGGAAGTCGATCGCTGGCTCTCTGCGACGCAATCCTCGCACTATGACCGGATTGAGATCGGCGTCAGCCTGAAAACGGAGACTCAATGCTATTTCTCTGCAGCAGCACGCTTTGCATCTTCGAAGGCCTGGATCAAGCCCGGTGAATGTGGGTATCGAAGCTTGATTTCTTCAAAGCGTTTTTTTTGAGCTTTCAGGTACGCTTGGATCTCATCAGGGTTGCTGAGCATAAAAGCGATAGCACCGTAAACTTTGGCAAGCGAACCGATTGAGGGATAGGAATCGAAAAGGGATTCTGCCGTGCGGCCATCAAAGAATTCGTAATAAATTACGTCAAGACCGATCCGAGTGCCAGCAATGTAAAAGGCATCGTTCTTCACTTCGACGTATTCGTTGGATGGCAGCATGGGATTCGCTCCTTAGCAATAGTTTAGTTGAATCATTGCGGCTTTGAATGAGCGCTGGATGCAGTCGTTAGAAGGTACCACGCTATCTCTTCTGCTGAATTCTACCTATTTGGCGCGGAGGGTGCGCTCGATGCGGCGGTCTGGGATTACCCAGAGAAGGGCGACGAAGAGGTAGAGCGCAGAGGCGATCCAGGGGTGGACGAAGGCTAGCGGAATTGCGGCCAGATTGAGCAAGGGGGAGACTTTGCCCTTCCAGTCGCGGCCTAGTGCGGCTTTGAGGAGGGAGTTCGGGCCCTGGGTCGAGATGATCGCGCGCTGGAGGAGGTAGTAGGCGATGGCCGCCAGCAGAAGGACGACTCCGTAGAGGGCTGTTGGGAGAGGAGCCATGTGATTTTGTCCAGCCCAGGCGGCAGTAACGGGGAAGAGGGAGAGCCAGAAGAGCAGGTTGAGATTGGCCCAGAGAACGCCTGCACTGACGTGGGAAACGGTGTGGAGCAGGTGGTGGTGATTGTTCCAGTAAATGCCCACATAGAGAAAGCTAAGGACGTAGCTGAGGAAGACTGGCAGGACCGAAGACAAGGTGGCCCAGTCAGAGCCTTTGGGCACTTTGAGTTCGAGCACCATGATCGTAATGATGATGGCGAGAACTCCGTCTGAGAATGCTTCGAGCCGATTCTTTTGCATGTGGGGGATTAGCTGATTCTAAAGAGAGCGTCTGGGGTGAATGGGTAGCGGGCGAGGATGTCGAGGATAAAGCTGGTCTTGCCGGCAATGTAGCTGTCGATGTCGGTGGGGAACTGAATGGCGAGATCTTGCTTGAGTTGGGCATAGGCATCGCGGTCGGTATCGTTGGCGCGGAGGTGGTCGCGCAGAACGAGGTGGTTGTGCAGAGGGAGTGAGCCGGCAGGGCAGACATAGAGGTGCTGGGTACGGATGGGTTCGTCAAGCTGGTAGGCATCGCGGTCTGGGATGCCCTGGTTGCCTCGGTGCTGGTAGCCGAGGGAGGCCAGAGCAGCGGTGATGGCGGGGAGGGCGTCGCGTGTGGGGATCACAATGTCGACATCGATGATGGGCTTGGCGGGGAGGCCAGGGACGGCCGTGCTGCCGACGTGTTCGATGCTGGTTGCCAGGTGGGAGACCGCAGACCAGAGACGCTGGTGCAGCGCCTGAAATTGGAGGGGCCAATCGGGATTGTAGGGGTGGACCTTAACTTTCTTCATGGGGCAACCAGTATTCATTTTACGAAGGAGGATTGGGGAGAATAAAAGCTATGCGGATCTTGATGATGTTGATAATGGCGGGGAGTATGTTTGGGCAGCGACGACCGCTGGTTGTAATCTCGGTGGACGGCCTCGACCATCGTTATCTGCGCGATGCAGATAAGCTGGGGCTGAAGATTCCGACGCTGCGCAAGATGATGAAGCAGGGTGAGTTTTCGGGCGGACTGATTGGGGCTGTACCCACGATCACCTGGCCTTCACATACGACGCTGATTACTGGAGTTGCCCCTCGAGAGCATGGCATTTTGGGGAATCGTCGTGCGGCCAGCAATACCGGAGACTATTACTGGATGGCAGACATGTTGAAGGTGAAAACGCTTTGGCATGCGACGCGGAAGGCTGGCTTGAAGTCAGCGGCGATTACCTGGCCGGTGACCGTCAATGCCGATATCGACTTCAATTTGCCTGAGTATTTC
>JBIPMY010000674.1:0-2515 GCA_044376335.1 Bryobacter sp. | reverse complement strand
CCACAGCGATTGCGCAGACGAGTCAATTGCATTTGTGGCGGATTGAGGTTTTCATCGTTCACATTCGAGGAAAGAAAATTTCTCTCCTGTTTCCAACACTTAGAGCCAGACACCTCAAGGCACCAAAAGTGGATTGGTAATTTCAAGCTGGATCAGTTTCCGGCATTCGAGACCAAATAGAGCAAATCTAGATCTTGCTTTTCTCTGCAAGGACGATACGAGGTCTAACCCTGATTTTTCAGAACAAGGGTGCGATTCGAGAACCCTGCTGTTTCTTGTGTCTCATTGAGATTGCCGTTCGGGAGGGGGTTATGACCTTCAACCATTTCAAGCACTTTTCCGGTTTGTGTTTGCTGGCAATTGCCAACACAACCATAGCCATCGGCCAATTGGCGATGTCAGATAGCAGTTCTTCACCGAATCACTTAGGCGACTCCTCAAGTCGCTCCATGACGATCTCGGGGAAGATCGAAGCACCTGAAGGTTCAGACCTGAGCCGACTCAGAGTGCAGGTGCTGGCTTCCGGCAGCCAGAGTGTAATTTACGAAACAAACCCAAACCGGTTTGGAGCCTTCGAAGCAGGTGCTTCCTCAAGTGGGTTATTTGACCTGCGAATCGTCAACTGGCAGGGTGCGGTGTTGTACTCACGATCAGTACACCTGCCTAATTCACAAACTTTGGTGGTGCAGTTGGGCCAGAACTCAAAGAGTGAGGCGATATTGCGACCGATTTCATTCGTCCGGCTTCAGCACAAGATTCCCAAACAGGCGGTCAAAGAATATGTCGCCGCCCATCATGCCTCAGCGAAAGGCGAACGAAACAAAGCCATTTTGCATTTGCAAAAAGCAATTGAGATTGACCCGGACTATTTTGAAGCCCACAACAATCTGGGCGTTCAATGGATGCGTGAGGGAAAGTACCCAGAAGCAGTTGGTGCCTTCGAACATGCAATTGCCATCGATTCGACAGACTCGCTGGCTGAAACCAATCTTTCGGCAGCACTGCTGGCGTTGGGGCGTTTTGCTGAAGCTGAAGCAGCAGCTAGAGCCGGTCTGCGCGGAGATGGGCTCTCCGCGCGAGCACGGCTCTACCTCGCTCTCAGCTTGCTCGAGCAAAACAAAGGTCGCAAAGAAGCGATCTTCCACTTGTCTAAGGCCAGCTCCCAGTTGGAACCGGCCCGCAAACTCCTGCAACAACTGCAAGTAGAAGGAGCCAAATAAGATTACTTGTCAACCAAACGAAGCCAAAGCTTCCGCGCCGGCTCGAATTGATCTTTGGCCTTGGATAAATGGAACATGACTTCTTTGGGCAGCTTCCTCTGCTCAATCAAGCTCACCGCCAGAAGATATCGGGCCTGGCTCGATAGGGAATCTGCACGCACACTGGAACGTGCAGCTTCCTCGGCTTCTGGAAACCGCTTTAGAGCAAGCAGTACATATGCAAGATTGGCCTCGGCCTGCGCATCTCCCTGATCAATCGTCGTAGCACGCTGAAACATCTCGAATGCTTCGCTGAATCTGCCGTCCTGCAGATACAGCACTCCAAGATCGTTGGCGGCTTCAAAGTATTGAGGGTCAAGTCGAATAGCAGTTTCGAAGTGAATTCGCGCAAGCTCACGCTCGCCTTTGGTAAGAACCTCACGCCCTTCTCTATGTGCATTCATAGCCTTCTTGGGCACTTTATGCTGCAGGCGAGTGAGTGAAACGGGCATTCGGGCTTGCGCAAACGAACCCGATCCGATTTTTACTCGCATCGTGTTGCTATAAGGCAGAGTTACAGACTGGCTGAGGATGGTATCGCCTTGCCAGTTGACGACACGAAGCTCAAAGATTCCAGTGGGGGCGCTTGAAAATTCAAACGAACCCACTGGATTGACATGTGCTTCAGAAATAGAACTATGGTTACCCGCGTCCCATAGCTGGACACGCAGGCGGGAATAATCTCCAGAAGACTGGCCTTCCAGTTGACCGGAAAAGGGAATCTGTCCAAAGTGTTGTCCACATAAGACAAAGGGGCTCAAAAGCAGTGCCATTCGGCACTGAATCAATAGGGAGTGCATGATTGCCTCGCATTTCAAATGGATTGAAAATCGAGAACTGCGGGGTTCAATAAGACGGGGGGGATTTGCGGAAAGAAATACGTGTTCCGCTATTTCAGGTTAAGGCTTTGACATCTTCCACGCAAATCAGAAAATTGAATCGGGTAGATGGAATCGAAGGAGAGGTGGTGCGCCCGACATGATTCGAACATGTGGCCTTTTGCTTCGGAGGCAAACGCTCTATCCGGGCTGAGCTACGGGCGCGTTCTTTTACTTTACCATTACACCTACCGCACCGGCCCCAACAACAATCCAAATCGTGCTGAGTCGAGTGCGCAAAAGAAGCGCTGCGGCGACGATAGCAATCGCAACACACCACCAGACAGCCAGAGCCGATTGGCCCATTTTGAAAAGTGTGAAGGCACTCAAAGAAGAACCGCCGACGATCACATAGCGAACGGCATTTTTGATGCGAGG
>JBIPMY010000673.1:0-2518 GCA_044376335.1 Bryobacter sp. | reverse complement strand
ATCAGATGGATCCACTCGTTCTCAACGAGGTTACGGACGTCTTTGCTCTCTCTCATGACTTGATCCATACGCTCGCGTGGCGTGGCGATGAAGACCTGCAGACGCAATGGCTCGTGCATCCATTTTTCTCCGTCGTGGAGGGATTGCAAGGGGAGGCCGGTACGGAGGTCGCCTGCGTTGCCTTCCCAAATTCCGAATGTGCCAACGACGTTGTGCAGCACTTTGTTGCCTGACCCGAAGAGTTGGTTGTTGACGGTGGAGCCGTAGTATTGGAGATTGATCCAACTGGCCACAACAACGGGGGCGTTGAGGATCAGACTGAGGATAGAGCCGTTGGTGTCGAGGGCGTCGTTGTAGTCGTGAAGGAAGACGCGGCCGCGCAGATTGAGGCTAGCGGTTCTTTCACGGGGTGCGGCGATGAATGCTGCGTTGCCAGCGAGGCCCCATTCGGGACGGATCTCAGACCAGTCGCCGCTGCGTCGCTTCACCTCTGTGTCGATGTTGCCTTTGAATTTGAGGTTTCGTTCTCGGCGGGCGAGGGCGGATGCGGCATTGAGCCAGTTCTGGATTTTGTTTGAATTTGCAGGTGCGTCGAATAGTGTAACTTCATCGGTGGTGGTGTTGTGCAGGCCGGCGATGAAGACTGTGTCCAGTGGGATTGCGAGGGCGGCGCGGACTTCCGGATCGTTGAAGAGGGCTACGGCGAAGCGTGCATTGATGTCGCCCGCATGACCGCCGCAAGCGCCGCAATCGAGACCCGCTGCGTAGGGGTTGTTTTCTGTTTGGCTGCCGTGGCCGCAGAGAAGGACGGTGGGAGCAAGTTTTGCCGGGTCGAAACTCATCCCTTTGAGTGCGCCGGCGGCGAGCTTGATGCGGTCTTCGAGGGGGATTTGCCAATGGATGGGTTTCACAGACTGCGAGTGATTGTGAGAGCCAGACCAGGAGCTACGAAGCATGCTGGTGCCGGAGAAGAGACCGGCCACTTCTACCGATGCAAAGCACCCGACTGTTGACCTGCGGAGGAGGTTCCAGGCCTTGCCAAGCGAAGAGAAGAGGTTGCGCGTAGTTGTTGGTAGAAGGCCTTCTTCGACTTTGTATGCAGGGGAAAGCAGGACTGGGCAGCGAGCGGTTTCGCCCACTCCGATTGGCATGCCGAAGAAGCCCGCGAAGCCGGTGGTTTTGATGGCGGAGTCTTGAGACTCCAGAGCGCGTCGGTAGACTTCTGATCGTACGTCGATGCAGAAGACGGCTTGCATCGCAGGACGAGTTGCGCTTGAGGGTTTGCTCGAAGAGATCAGGCTTCGCGAGAGGTTCTGGCGGTAGGCGTGTTCGGCGGCTAGCTGGGCGATTTCGAGGGTTGCAGTTGAGCCTCGTTCATGGGTTGCCGTGGATGTGCACTTCCAGAATTTCACTATGGGGAAGAGGGCGAGATCGTAGATTAATCGGATGGCAAGCAGTTGGGGCAGAAGTTTTGGGTTTGCACCGCAGCGATCTTGATAGGCCGCGTAGGCACTCCAGCCATTTACGCTTAGCAAGAGGCTGTGGAGATAATCTTCGATGTGATCGTGCTGGACTGGCAGTTGCTTGAGAGCCCAAAGGATGAGGGCTTCTGGGGCCTTGTCGTGACTTGCTGCTTGCTTGAGCAGCGTGTGGAAGTCTTTCAAGCCTGCAACTGAGGGGTTGGCGTCAACAGTGGTGGCGCGCATCCAGGCATCGAGAAGCGAAAGGTTGCGGAAGGGCATCTCCCAGGCGGATTGGCCGTGATCGAAGAATGAAGAACACCACTTTGAAATTTCGTCGGTGATGAAATTGGTCCATGTGGTTTCACGAGTTTTGTCAAGCCACGAGGCGATGGAATGAACCCGATCGGCCTTGGTTGGCAGCTTCAATTCGGCGGTTAACCAGGAGACTGCGATTCCGGCAGGAACGCTGATGCCTTTTTGCCGGGCTGCTGCCTGAACATCGGCTTCGATGATTTCACCCTTGTTGAGTTTTTCGAGGTAGTGTTCGGCTGGGGCGAGGATGCTGCCGTCGGTGATGCGCTCGAAGATTTGGGCCGTCTCGCCAAAGGGCTTATGGGCGAGGCCGAGGAAGGGGTTTACGGCAACGAAACTTTGCAGGGG
This sequence comes from Bryobacter sp., assembly GCA_044376335.1. Lineage (GTDB taxonomy): Bacteria > Acidobacteriota > Terriglobia > Bryobacterales > Bryobacteraceae > Bryobacter. The sequence continues at coordinate 395 of JBIPMY010000673.1, read as the reverse complement.
CCAGAGGGGCGCGATTCTGCTGCAGGCGGATTGAATCGATTCGGTGGTGGCGATGGGGATTTCAAGCGGGAACTGAGCGTTGTTCATGTTAGACAGTTCCTTTGGTTGAGATCGCTGGGGTGGGCCAAAGCCAGGTGGTGAAGCGATTGGCGAGAGTGTTGATGTAGAAGCCGTTGCGGGCATGAACGTAAAGATGCAGGCCGAAGGTGGTTTGGCTGAGTCTCGGCATCTGTGTCTGCAAGAGTGCAACCAGAGTGAAGAGCAGCAGGATCGGCCAGGCTAGCCATTGCGGGCCGACTTTTGAGGGCATGAGTAGCTCGCTGGCCAAGCGGTCTAGCGCGAAGTATCCGAAAGCAAAAACGATGCCTGATAGGAGGCTTGCGGGGATGAGCCAG
>JBIPMY010000672.1:0-2520 GCA_044376335.1 Bryobacter sp. | reverse complement strand
TGGAGCGACGCAATTGTTCGACAATTTCTCATTGACGATTCCAGCAGGAACCATCTGCGCCTTACTCGGCCCAAGTGGTGTTGGCAAATCGACTTTGGGTGAGTTGATTGGTCGCTACTACGATCCAGATTCAGGGTCGATTCACCTTGATGGCAGAGATCTGCGTGAGCATACCGTTGCCAGCCTGCGAAGCTCGATCATGCTTGTAGATCAAACACCTTATCTGTTTCAAGTCACTGCCAGAGAAAACATTTCCTATGCCCGGCCCGAAGCAACACAGGCAGAAATTGAAGCCGCCGCGAAGGCTGCTGCCATTCACGATCGCATCCTGAGTCTTCCCGAGGGCTACGATACGATCCTCGCCGAACGCGGCCAAACTCTCTCGGCTGGCGAGCGGCAACGAATCGCAATCGCCCGTGCGTTGCTTGCCAATCCCTCCGTGTTGATCCTCGATGAACCCACATCTTCACTCGACGAAGCCAACGAAACCGCTATCGCCAATACGCTGGCTCAGGCCCTTAAAGGGCGAACTGCAATCTTGATCACCCATCGTGCCGGCTTGGCTCGTATCGCCCACCAAGTTGTAGATCTGGGTCAAAAAGTGGAAGCTCAAGCCTGACAAATGAAAAAAAAGCTTGACGATTGTTTTTACAAAAAGTATGCTTAGCTAACTCGTTCATCTTCTAGTCAAGAGCCGGATTCTGAGTTTTCCCGGCACAACGAGTCCGTCCCCCCTCCCCTGGAATCCTTTACTATTCCCAATTGCTGGACTTCGCTGTCCATCCACCAAAGTGCTTTGTATTACCCTTTCTAGCCAAAGGGCCCAACCACATGGAGGATACCTGTGTCTTCACACAAACTCTTTGCAGCATTGTGCTGCCGTAATCTCTTTTTGGCGTGTCTTTTTGCCCACGTCACACTCCAGGCTCAGTCTACTTTTGGTTCATTCACTGGAACCGTCAAAGATTCTTCTGGTGCGGCCATCGCCGATGGCGTCGTTACCCTGCTCAATACCGGTACAGCCGTTACCCGGAGCACAATTCTCGACAAGGACGGGAATTACATTCTGGTCAATATCGATCCTGGAACCTATCAGATCAAAATTCAGGCTCCCGGTTTTGCAACCTTCGTTGCCAACAATCTACAACTTCTATCTCGCCAGAGTTTACGCGTGGATGGTAATTTATCCGTTGCCAGCCAGGCTGAAACCATTAACGTAACTGCAGGCACGGATGCGGTAATTACTACCGAATTGGGTGGCATTGCTGAAACCAAGACCGGCCGCGAGCTTCTCGATCTTCCCGTCGCTATTGGCTCTCGCGCCAACGGTTCCACCAGTGCTTTCTCCACGCTCACAACTCAGGCAGGCGTACAAACCGACAACAATGGTGCAATCTCGGTAGCGGGTGCCAAGCCCAGCATGCTCTCGGTCACCATTGACGGCATCAGTACAATGAGTGTGCGCGCAAACGCGCCTGTGGCTGAACTCTTCCCCTCCTTCGGTGCGATCGGAGAAATTCGGGTAAGTGAAATCAACAATGCGGCCGAATACGGTGGCGTCAGCGATATCACTACCGTAACCAAAGGTGGCACCAACGCCCTTCATGGCGGCATCTTCGAGAATCTTCAAAACACTTCGCTCAACAGCCGCAATCCCTTCAGCCCCACCAAGACCAAAACTCAGATGAATAACTTCGGCATCTTTGCCGGTGGTCCGGTGGTAATCCCAAAACTCTACAACGGTGCCAATCGTACATTCTTCTTTACCAGCTATGAAGGGCTTACCCTCCCTCGTCAAACCTTCATCAATCAGAGTGTGCCTTCACTGGCGCTTCGCAGTGGCGACCTTTCTGCCCTGCCTGGAAACATACTGGATCCCACCACAGCTCAGCCATTCCCCGGTAAACAGATTCCAGCCACCCGCATCTCGCCCATTGCAAGAGCAGCTCTGGCCAATCTCTTTCCATTGCCCAATACAGGCGCTCCAAACGCTGTGGCAAACAACTATGCAACCAACTTTTCAACGCCCATTAGCAGCCACCAGGGAGATTTCCGCGTCGACCAGAACATCAGCAGCAACCAGACTATGTTCGTTCGGGGAACTTACAAAGATAGAGCAGTCCTGAATACCCCTGTCGCCACTGGAACCGTCCTGGCCGGGCCAACACGGCAGCCCGAGATCGATTACGCAATCGTTGCCGCTCACAATTTCGTCGTCTCGTCCACGCTTGTGAATGAGATGCGCATCGGCCTGAGCGGCCAACGGATTCTGACAAGCACAGATGCCGACGCGCAAGCGCTCGTCAAGGCAATCGGCGTTCCCGTGCCAAATCCGCCTGCCGGAAATGCCACCCCAACCTTCACCATCAATGGTTTTCAGGCCACCAACTCTACGGCCTCTTCCATCAATCGCAGCCGCACCTGGCAGCTCATTGACAACCTCACCTGGAACAAGCGTGGCCACACCGTAAAGTTTGGCGGCGATGTCCGCAAGCTCTCTGCTTACTTCAATAACGTTTT
>JBIPMY010000327.1:0-7091 GCA_044376335.1 Bryobacter sp. | reverse complement strand
ATGGCTCTCTACCCCAAGCCAAACGCAACCATCCCCGGCCAGGACCCAACCAACAACTACCTCGCCAACCGCACTGCCTACAATTGGGATTACTCAGCCTATTCCAACCGTGTCGATTACAACCTCAGCGACAAGTGGCGCATGTACGGTCGCTGGTCCTGGAACAACTTCGGCCCCGAAGACCGCGGCGACTGGACCTATGAAACGGCCCGTGGCCTCAACCTCAACGGCCTCGTACGCAATAACGTGGGCGGCAACTTCGACGTAGTCTACTCCAAATCTGCCACCACCATCTTCAATTTCAACCTCGCCTCAAACCAGTTCAAAGAAGGCAACGTCCAGCCCTTCGCCCGCACCTTTAAACCCAGCGATCTCGGCCTCCCTGCTTACATGGACCAAAAAGCCGGCGCCGATGCAATGCTCCCACAAATGAACCTCAATGGTTACTCCACAATCAGCCCCGGCGGCTTACCCGTCTTCACGCGCACCCGCAGCATCAACGCCAAACTCGAAGCCACCCACATCCGCGGCAAACACACCTTCCGCGCCGCCTTCGACAAACGCAATTACTTCCGCACCGGCGGTGGCGGTGGCAACACCAGCGGCAACTTCGCCTTCGCCGACACTTACACCCGCCGTCACGACGATGGATTATTCCCGTCTACCAACCTCGTCCATTCCATGGCAGCCTTTATCCTCGGCACTCCCAACGGCATCTCCGTGGCCACCAATGACGATTTCGCCACGCACACTCCCTACTGGGGCACCTTCATTCAAGACTCCTGGCGCATCACCAAACGCCTCACCCTCAACCTCGGCGCTCGTATCGAATGGGAAGGCGGTGCCACTGAGCGTTACAACCGCTTAATCGCCGGCTTCGATCCCACCGCAACTCTCCCCATCACAGATGCAGTCCAGGCCGCCTACGCCCGCTCACCCATCCCGGAACTTCCCGCTGCAAACTTCAAAGTCCTCGGCGGCAGTCTCTACCCCGGCACCGGCTCAAACCCGCGCAACGCCTTTAAGAACGAACTCATGTTTATGCCCCGCGTCGGCGTCGCCTACATGCTCAATGACAAAACCGTCCTCCGGGGTGGCTATGGCATTTTCTTTGACACTCTCAACGTCATGAATTTCGGCCCCGATCAGAGCGGCTTCTCCCGCACCACGTCCACAATCATCACCAACAACTTCGGCCAAACCTGGAACTTCCCCGCCGCCGCCAACCCCGCCAACGGCAACTCACCCTTGCGCGATCCCTTCCCCATCCGCGCCGACGGAACCCGCTTCGACGTCCCCACCCGCGACGCCCTCGGCCTCATGGCCCGTGCCGGCCGCAACTACGATTACACCCCATACACAATCCCACACGCCCGTCAGCAACGCTTCAGCTTCGGCCTCCAGCGCCAGATCGGTGGCACCATGCAGCTCAACGTCATGTACCAGGGCTCCTTCTCAGATCGCATCTCTCTCAGCGGCGATAACGTCAGCCGTCGTGAGTCCTTCCTGCCAGAAAACTATTGGGCCAACGGACTCACCCGTAACGACGCCATCGCCAACAACCTCAACGCCAACGTCCCCAACCCCTTTTTCATCGGCAACCTCGATCGAACAAAATTTGATCCCCTCGTCTGGCAGGACATGTCCAACAACGGTTTCTTCACCGCCAACATCATCCGCAAACACCAGCTCCTCCGAGCCTTCCCCCAAAACTCCGGCGGCAACGGCCTTCGCAATTTCGGCGACGGCGATTCCCGCACCAGAGCACACGAACTGCAAGTCTCCTTCGACAAGCGCTTCTCCAAAGGCTGGAACTTTAACTTCGGCTACACCGCCCTCAAGCTCAACGAATCCGATTTCTTCTTCAACGAGTTTGAAGCCGAACGCCGCACCCGTCCCTCCAACGACGGTCGCCCCCATCGCATTGTCGCCAGTTCCATCTACGAGCTGCCTTTCGGTAAAAATCGTAAGTTCTTGAGCAACGCCCCACGCGCCCTCAACTACCTCGTCGGCGGTTGGCAGACCGCTGTCACCTGGGAGCTACAGCCCGGCCCACTCCTCGATTGGGGCGGTAACATCTTCTACCGTGGCAACGACACCGCAAACATTGCCGAAGTCAATAGAACCTTCGACACCTGGTTCAACACAGCCAACTTCGAACGCAATCCCAATCTCGGCCCCAACTCCTTCCACCGCCGTCAGTTCGACACCCGCATCCCCGGCCTGCGCGGAGACCACACCAATCAGTGGAACGCCAACGTCTCGAAAAACCTTGCCATCACCGAAAGCATCAACATGCAGCTTCGCTTCGATGCCCTAAACGTGATCAACAGGTCTCAGATGGCGAACCCCAACACAGACCCTTATTCCACCAACTTCGGCCGCGTCCTGTCTCAGACCGCAGCCACCAACCGCTGGCTCCAGGTTCAGGCCCGCCTCACCTTCTAAGGCCGTTCATCACGGCCACAAACCGCTCATCCAAAAAACACAGTCTCCGCTCCACAACCGGCGGAGACTGTCTACATGAGATCACTACTTCTCTTCCTCCTGCTCACCAGCACAATCGAGGCCACAGAGCCATTCGCCGTCGAAGTCACCGGTAACCCAAAGGGTCAGCCCATCATCCTGATCCCGGGCCTCTCCTCTTCCGGCGCAGTCTGGAACGACACCGTCGCCCACCTCAAAGCCAAATACCAGTGCCACACTCTCACCCTCGCCGGCTTCGCAGGTCAGCCCCGCCTCGGCGACGGCCCCTTCCTGCAAACTGTCCGCGATTCCATCATCAAATACATCAGCGACAAAAACCTCAAGCAGCCCATGATCTTCGGCCACTCTCTAGGTGGCCACATGGCCCTCTGGATCGCGGCTGAAAACCCCAATCTCACCGGCCCCCTGGTCATAGTCGATTCTCTGCCCCACCTCGGAGCAATGATGTTCCCTGACCCTGCTTCACTCCGCAAGCAAGCCGAAGGCATGCGCATGATGATCGCCGCGCAGTCGAAAGAACAATACGGCAACTACATCAAAACCAGCGGCATGCTCAAATCCATCGTCGGCGACAAGGGCCTCCCCACGGTCACCGAATGGTCTCTCCAGTCAGACCCTGTAGCCATCGCCAACGCCATGTTTGACCTCTACACAACAGACCTGCGCGATGCCGTCGCAAAAGTCAAATCCCGCACCCTCGTCCTCGCCAGTTGGATCGGCTACAAGGACTTCACCACCCGCGACAAGACCATGGAAGTTTACGAAACTCAATTCGCAAAGCTCCCCAACAAGACCATCAAAATGAGCGACACCGCCAAACACTTCATCATGCTCGACGACCCCGAATGGTATCTCATGCAGCTCGATACCTTCCTACAATAGGAGTCACCACCAATGTTAGGCCCCACCAACAAACGAAAGCTCTACTGGCTCTGTCAGTTGATTGGCTGGGGCCTCTATGCCGTCCTCAACGCCATGTTGATCAATACCTACACGGCCTTGCCCTGGATCACCAACATTGGGCTCCTCTCCTATGGAGCTTCAGGCATCCTTGTAACCCACACCCTGCGCGCCCACATCCACCGCACCAGTCTTCTCTCCAAACCCTGGCGCACGATTGCGATTCATACGCTTGTGATGATCCCCTTGGGCTCCATCACGCTTACCATTCTCCTGCAGCTCTGCTGGTTCCTCGTCGCCAGCCAGACTATGCCCGCAAACAACTTCAACTTTGCCTCCATTTTCATCAGCGTCTTCTTCAACATGAACTTCCTGATGCTGATCTGGCTATTGATCTACTTCACACTCCACCTCATCTGGCGATCAATAGCCCAGCGCGAAGCCCAGCTTCAAGCCCTCCAGGCCCAGATCAATCCCCACTTCCTCTTTAACTCCCTTAACTCCCTCCGTGGCCTCATCCTCGAAAACCCCACCGCCGCGCAAGACGCCGTCACCCGCCTCTCGCAACTCATGCGTTACTCATTAACCCAGTCCCGCCGCCCCACCGTGCCGCTGAGCGAAGAACTCGAAGCCGTCCGTGATTACCTCGCCATAGAAAAGATCCGCTTCGAGGAGCGCCTCGAAATCGAATGGCAAATCGAAGACAATCTCGAGAGCATTGAAGTCCCGCCCATGTGCCTCCAAACCCTCGTCGAGAACGCGCTCAAGCACGGCATCGGCAAAGTCCAGATCTACGCCGGCAAAACAACAACGGGCCTCAAACTCGAAGTCACAAACCCCGGCAGCCTCGCCCCATCAAAAGCTCCATCCACCAGTACCGGCCTCGCCAACGTCCGCGAGCGCCTCCACCTCCTCCGCGGCCCACAGGCCAAACTCACACTAAGCGAATCCGGCGGCCAAGTCCTCGCCACCATCGAGCTACCAACCACATGACCCGCAAAGCCATCCTCATCGACGACGAACGCCTCGCCCGAGTCGAGCTCCGCCGCCTACTCACCAACCACCCTCAAGTCGAAATCGTAGCCGAAGCAGCAAGCGTCGCAGAAGCAATCAAGCTCATCCACCACCACCAACCCCATCTCCTCTTCCTCGACATCCAGATGCCAGGCGCTACCGGCTTCGACCTCCTCGAACAACTCGACACCACCCCAGACGTCATCTTCACCACCGCCTACGATGAATACGCTCTCAAAGCCTTCGAAGTCTCCGCCCTCGATTACCTTCTAAAACCAATAGCCGAAAACCGTCTCGCCCAGGCGCTCACCAAACTAAGCCCCATCACAGATGCGCCCCTCGAACACCTCTTCGTCAAAGACGGAGACCGCTGCTGGTTCCTCAAGCCGGCAGACCTCACCCTCCTCGAATCCGAAGGCAACTACACCCGCCTCTTCTTCCCTCAATCCGGCCCCATCCGCCCGCTTATCCTCAAGTCACTGCAATCCCTCGAAGACCGCTTACCCAAAGATCTCTTCTTCCGCGCCAACCGCAAACACCTGATCAACCTCAACCACATCGAAAGCGTCGCACTCAACCCGGCCGACAACCTCGTAGCCACACTCAAAGGCAACCACGAGGTAGAGCTCTCACGCCGCCAATCAAACATCTTCAAGTCAAGATTGAGTCTCTGAAGATCAACTGATTTTAAAAATCATTCAGAATCGCTTATATCAGTCGATAAAGAAATTAGGCGTATGAATCGCTCAATGAAAATGAAGACATTTTCTCAATACACCCTCGGTCAAAGAATTTTGGTAACTGGCCTGATTTGCTTAACTGCGGTCGCGCTTGCCCCGACATATTTCATCTTGCAGGGTTTTTCTCAAAAGCTCGCGTTTACCAGCCTGGAACGAGATGGTATTACCTATCAACGGCCGCTCATGGAGCTGATGGACGGGTTAACCAGGCATCAACTGCTGACGAAACGAGTGAAGGAGGGTGACACTGGCCTGCAGTCGGAACTCAATTCGGTTCAAGACAAAATCGAAAAAACGATGACGAGGCTTGAGCAAATCGATCAAACCCTCGCAGAGGGCTTACAATTCACCCCGGCTGGATTGTCCAAGCGAAATCGCTCTTTTGCGAACACTCAAAATCTACGCAGAGAATGGGAAGCTCTCAAAGCTTCAAACCAAAGCGAATCAATTTACAGCAGTCTTTCAAAAACACTCCAAACCATGATCGTGCACGTCGGGGATACCTCGAATCTCATTCTCGATCCAGATCTGGACAGCTACTACCTGATGGATGCCTTGGTTGTTGCCATTCCCACAATCCAGCAAAGACTGGCAAATCTGACACTAAACCCTCCCAACGGTGAAGGAGCCGTCCTCGCGCGAGCCGCCAAAGCAACACTCCTCAAAGAGATCGATATCAACAGAGTGGACGCGGCTATCTCAACCTCCATTGCAGAAGATGAAAACTTCCATGGCAAAAGTCCTTCACTTGCTTCCTCTCTGCAACCCTCCATCAAGGAATTCGACTCTTCCCTTTCCAACGTCCTGGCTCAATTGGACAATCCGTCCACATTGCCAGCGCAAATCAGGAAGGCATCAGATTCGGCACTAAACTCAAGCATGCGCTTATGGCACATCAGCGCCACTGAACTCGACCGGCTCCTTGAAACAAGGCTCCAACACATCCAGCAAGAACGACGCAATGCCATCACTTGGACTGTGATTTCCCTTCTTCTCTCGACATTGCTTGCCGTGTTTGTGATTCGGTCTGTCACAAAATCTTTGGCCGAGATCGTCCGCGGCCTTTTTTCACATGCGATGAGCATCGCAGATGCCGCAAAAACAATGGCTGCATCCGCAGAAGACCTATCCATCCAGTCCACCAGACAGTCTGAATCTATCGAGAACACTGCGGCTTCCAACGAAGAAATCGCTTCTATGACGAATGCCAATGCTGCCTTGTCTCGCGAATCATCCCTTCGCATCGCCACTCTCGCCACACAGATCGAATTGGCAAATGAAGCACTGGGCCACCTGACTCAAGCCATGAACGTCATCAGCGAATCCAGCAGCAAGAGTGGAAACATCGTTAAGGGCATCGATGAGATTGCCTTCCAAACCAACATTCTTGCTTTAAATGCAGCAATCGAAGCAGCGCGAGCCGGTGAAAGCGGCAAGGGCTTCTCAGTCGTGGCAGAAGAAGTCCGCAGACTTTCTCATGGCTGCGCACAATCTGCTGCCAACGTGTCCAGCACCATCCAGGAGTCCATCCTGAAAACCACCGATGGCGTTGTTCGCCTACAATCCCTCAGATCAGCATTGGACATGGTAACCGAATGCACGACATCAATAAGGAATTTGGTAGATCAGGTCAGTGCTGGAAACTCAGAGCAAAACTCTCGTTTCTCCATGGTCACAACCGAACTGCAGCAAATGAATGCATCCACAAACAACATGGCTCACAGTGCTGTTCTCGCTGCGCAAGCCAGCAAGACCTTATGGGATGACTCTGAATCCTTACAATCGATGGCCACAAGCCTCAATCAACTTGTCACCCGCGATTAGCCCTACTGCATCCGTGCTCCAGGCAAGGTCCCCGGCTTCCATTCATCAGAGGCAAGTCCATTCAAATCGAAGATCGTCTTGCCAGCTCGAATCGTCAATTCAGTAGTCAGCCGCTGATCCCCCATC
>JBIPMY010000060.1:0-19400 GCA_044376335.1 Bryobacter sp. | reverse complement strand
CTCCGGTTGTCCAGATAGCCAAACTTGCCCTTCTCCAACTTCAGCACTGCAACATCAGCCTCAGCACCTACAGTCAAAGTCCCAAGCTCCTTCCGTTGAATCGCCTTCGCCGCCTCAACCGTCGACATCCGGATCACATCCTTCAGCGCCACCCCATGAATCAAAAACTTCGACATCACATTGTTGAAGTCCTTCATCCCGTCCATCCAGCTCCGCAGATGTAAGTCCGTAGAGATCGTATCCGGTAGAAACTTCCCCGCAAACCCAGCCTTCGCAACGGTCCAGAAGAAGCTCCCATTCCCGTGCCCCAAATCAAACAACACCCCACGCTTGCGAGCCTCCCACAGCACCGGGTTCATCTTCCCCGTCGGCAACTGCTCATAACGCAAACCAGAGTAAAGGTGCGTATAGATATCACCCGGCCGCATCTTCTCCATCAGCAGCTTCTCAATCGGCCGCGCCTCACGATGATGTGTCCCAAAGTCCACCATCACCGGAATCCCCGCCGCCTTGCCCGCCGCAACCGCACGGTCCACCGCAATCCAGTCCGGCGCGCCATAATGTGCCGTCTTCACACCCACCACGATGTCCTTGTGCTTCTTGGCAATCGCCGCCAGCCCCTCGCTATCCATATCCGCCGTGTTCTGTTCATTGCGGCTCCCGCTCATCCCCAGCCCCGCGATATTCACAAAGGCCAGCACTCGCGTCCGCGATCGATCAATGATCCGCTTGCGAAAATCTTCAAAGTTCTTCCACCCGCTCGTACCCGCATCCACAATCGTCGTAACTCCACTACGCGGTGCAATCGCATCCGGCACAAACGAAGTTTCACCAGCCAACTCCAGCGGAATCCCCGTATTGGCATAAACGTGCCCGTGAATATCAATCAACCCCGGCGTCACATAAAGCCCCGTCGCATCCACCGTCTTGCACTCGGCCGGCACATCAATCTTTGCCGCAACACGAGCAATCTTTCCATTGGCGATCGCAACATCCAACCGGCCATCCCGCCGGTTCGCCGGATCAATCACGTGTCCATTCCGGATCACCATCTCAAACTCACAAGCCGCCGGTAAAATTCCGGCCATCAAAAGAGCAAACAAAACAATTCTCATCAGCGTTAGCATATCTAAGGATGCCTGACCCCTCACCAGCAGACTTCACACAAACCGTCGTTGGTGGCTCCACATCCACCAGCCGCTCGAACCTCAGCCAGCCCTCAATTCACGCCACCATCGAGGGCCGCTTCCTTCCGGGCACCCTCCTCAACGGCCGTTACCGCATCATCGCCCTCCTCGGCAAAGGCGGCATGGGCGAGGTCTACAGAGCAACAGACCTCACCCTGGGCCAATCCGTCGCCCTCAAATTCCTCCACGCCCTCACCTCCTCCGATCCCCGCTGGCTCGAACGTTTCCACTCAGAAGTCCGCATCGCCCGTCAGGTCTCCCATCCCAACGTCTGCCGCGTCTACGATATCGGCGAAGCCGAAGGCCTGCCCTTCATCTCAATGGAATACGTCGACGGTGAAGACCTCTCAACCCTCCTTCGCCGCATCGGCCGTCTGCCCGCCGACAAAGCCATCGAGATCTCCCGCAAAGCCTGCGCCGGTCTCGCCGCCGCCCACGCCAAAGGCGTCATCCATCGAGACCTCAAGCCCCACAACATCATGCTCGATCGCAACGGCGAAGTCCTCATCTGCGACTTCGGCCTCGCCGCCGTAGCAACAGAACTCAACGCCGCCGAGATCCGACAGGGCACTCCCGCCTACATGGCCCCCGAGCAAATCAAAGGCACAGAGGTAACTCACTCGAGCGACCTCTACTCCCTCGGCCTCGTCCTCTACGAACTCTTCACCGGCAAGCGAGCCTACACTGCCACCAACATCAACGACATGCTCAACCTCCAGGAAGCAATGTCGCTCACCAGCATGAGCTCTCATGCCAACGACATCGATCCCGCCGTCGAGAACATCATCCGCCGCTGTCTCGACCCAATCCCCGCCAACCGCCCGCACACCGCCATCGCCATCGCCGCAGCCCTTCCAGGTGGCGACCCCCTCGCCGCCGCCCTCGCCGCCGGCCAGACCCCCAGCCCAGAACTCGTAGCCGCCAGCAACTCCGCTGGCCTCTCCACTCGTTACAGCGTCCCGCTACTGGCCTTCGCCCTGGCTTTTATCCTTGCCTTCCCGTATCTCAAGGGCCATATCGAAACACTCAGCTACGCACCAATAGACCTCCCGCAAGCCGCCCTTATGGTGAAGGCTCGGGAGATGGCCGCTACCTTTGGCTACCCCGACAAACCCGCAGACTGGTTCGACCAGTTCGAACATAGAGGCTCTTACGAGCGATGGCTGGAGGGAAGAAAAGATCGCGATTGGAGCACCCTCTTCCACCAGGAGTCCCCACTAGGCTATGTCTACCGGCAAAGCCCCAAGCCCCTCCCGGAAGACCCTGATGGCGTCGTGAACTGGTTTAGGCCAGCCTTCGACTCTTCAAACATGGTGCGGCTCAATCTCGATTCCGCCGGTCGACTCCGCCTCTTCGAAGCCATCCCACCCCGGCGAGAAGACGCCACTACCGTCGTCTTCGATGAAGCCAGGTTATTCACGGCAATGGGCTTCGACCGTTCCCGTTTCACCCCAACCGACCCCATAAGAACTCCCCTAACGCCTTACGATCAGCGGGTTGCACTCAAAGGGCCACACCCTGCGCTCAAAGATGCCGAATACACGGTTCAATACGCAACCCTGAAGGGCCGGCTCACCAGCCTCCACTTGAAAACGCCCTGGTCGCCAGAGATATCCGATAAGCCTCCTGCATCCTCCATCGGGCTCACGATTCAAACCTACATCACGATCGCTGGCCTTCTTACCTTTCTTTTCTTCAGTGCCTCACTAGCCCGCAAGAACTGGCTAGCCAATCGCGCAGATCGCCGTGGCGCCCTCCGGCTATCACTGATTCACATCGCCGCCGTTTTTGTCATTTGGCTCCTCGGCGCTCGATACGTCCTCGACGGCAGGATGATCAACTTCGCAACTTACGCGCTCGCCGACGCCCTCCTCAACGGCTTTATCCTCTGGCAGCTCTATCTTGCACTCGAGCCCACCCTCCGCTCTCGCTGGCCCCAAGCCATCGTCACCTGGAACCGTGCCCTCGCCGGCCGCCTCCTCGATACGCAGGTCGGCGCTCACATCCTCGTCGGCGTAGCAATGGGCATCACCATCACCATCGGCTTCATGTCCAAAGACTGGTTCAATTTCGAAAGAGCAGGCCTCCTCGTCGGCGCTTCCATTCGCAACGCTTCCGCAAGAGAATGGCTCGCCGTCCAAATCATTTGTGCAGACAGAGCGATTCTCATTGGCTTTCTGATCTTCTTTGCCCTCCTGGGCCTCAAGGTCCTCCTCCGTCGCGAACTGCCTTCCATGATTGCCGCAGCACTCCTCCTCTGCGCCACCAACGGAGACCTCTACAGCTCCACCAACCTGGCCGTAGATCTCACCGTCTATTTCCTCGTCTCCCTTGCCATCACCTTCGGCCTCGTTCATTTCGGCCTGCTCACAACTCTGGTGGCCGTCTTCACAACCAACGTTCTCGGCAATTCCAGTGCCTCTACCGATCTCACCGCCTGGTTCATGCCCTACACCATCGCCACCATGCTTCTAGTAGCAGCCATCGCCATCTTCGCCTTCTGGCGCTCACTCGGCACCCAAAGCCTCGTCGGAGACAACCCAGCTTGATCCCCTCCTTCTCCCGCATAATCGACCTCGAACAACCCCGCTTCTCCGGCATGCCCATCCACCCTGCCCACAAGCCCGGCTACTTCTACGCCCTCCACCGCCGCCACTCAGACCCCACCGGCACCCCCCGCACCAGCGCCGCCGGAGTCCTCACCATGATGGAGCACACCGGCACCCACATCGACGCTCTCTCGCATCAGGCCGCCCACGGCTGCCTCCACGGCGACATCCCCACCTCCACAGTAGAATCCCCAGCCGGCTTCTCCCAGCACGGCGTAGAAACCATCCCGCCCATCGTCAAACGCGCCGTCTTCGCCGATCTCAATCCCCTCCCGCCCGAATACGAATTCACCGCCGACGACCTCGAGCGCACCCTCGGCGACACTCGTCCCAACCCCGGCGACATCCTCCTCGTCCGCACCGGCTTCGCTCGCCTCTGGCACGACGAAGCCGCCTACCTCAAAGCCGCCGGCGCACACAAATCCGCCACCATCTGGGCCGCAGACCACAAAGTCACCGCCGTCGGCGCAGACAACATGGCCTGGGACGTTCCCGGCATCGTCGACAAAGAAACCGGCGTCACCCTCTTCGCTCACTTCTACCTGCTCCCGCAAAAAGGCATCTACATCATCGAGAACTTGAACCTCGAAGAGCTAGCCACAACCGGCCTCAAAGAATGCCTCTTCGTCTGCCTCCCACTCAAACTCAACGGAGCCACCGGTTCCCCAGTCCGCCCAATTGCATTAATCTAGAGCGAATGCTCCGTAGACATTTTCTCCCTGCTCTGGCAGCACCCCTCCTCGCCAAAACGCAAAAGCCCAACATCATCCTGATCCTGGCCGACGACATGGGCTTCTCCGACATCGGCTGCTACGGCGGCGAAATCCCTACTCCCAATCTCGACTCCCTGGCCAAAGGCGGAATCCGCTTCTCCCAGTTCTACAACAGCGCCCGCTGCTGCCCCACCCGCGCCTCCCTCATCACCGGCCTCTACCCGCACCAAACCGGAATCGGCCACATGGTCGACAACGGCCGCCAGCTCCCCGGCTACACCGGAGACCTCAACCCCAAATGCCTCACCATCCCCGAAGCCCTCAAACGCAGCGGCTATCAAACCCGCATGGCCGGCAAATGGCACGTCACCCCGGTAAGCAAGTCCAAACACAACTGGCCCAACCAGCGCGGCTTCGACAAATTCTTCGGCACCATCCACGGCGCAGGCAGCTTCTACGATCCCACCACCCTCACTGAAGACAACGAACCCGTCACACCTTCCAAAGACTTCTTCTACACCGACGCCATCGCCAACAAAAGCGTCGACTACATCCGCGAATGCACCGCCCGCACCGAACCCTTCTTCATCTACACCGCCTTCACCGCCCCCCACTGGCCCATGCACGCCTCCCCGGAAGACATCGCCCGCCAGCGCGACAAATACAAAATGGGTTGGGACCAACTCCGTATCAACCGTCACAAGCGTCAACTGGAACTCGGCATCGTAGACCCCAAATGGCCCCTCTCGGTTCGCGACGAAAAGGCCCCAGCCTGGGCCGACGAGCCCAACAAAGCCTGGCAGATCGAACGCATGGCCACCTACGCCGCCATGGTCGAGCAGATGGATCAAGGCATCGGTCGCATCATTGCAGCACTTAAAGAAACAAACTCCTTCAACAACACCCTCATCTGCTTCCTCTCCGACAACGGCGGCTGCGCCGAAGAACTCGGCCGCCAGATGAAGGCCCGCCACGTCCCGCTCCAAACCAGAGCAGGCGAACCCATGTTCCAGGGCAACGACCCCGCCCGCATGCCCGGCCCCGAGAACACCTACCAAAGCTACGGCCTCGGCTGGGCCAACGCCTCCAACACCCCCTTCCGCCTCTTCAAACACTGGGTCCACGAAGGCGGCATCTCCACTCCCTTCATCGCCCACTACCCCGGCCAGATCCAATCCCCCGGCTCGATCACAAATCAACCCGGCCACATCATCGATCTCATGGCCACCTTCCTCGACGCCAGCAACACCAAGCCCCATCAGATCGAAGGCACCAGCCTCCTCCCGGCTTTCAAAGGCAAAGACACACTCTCAAAACGAACCCTCTGCTGGGAGCACGAAGGCAACCGCGCCATCCGCCAGGGTCCCCACAAGCTCGTCTCAAAATTCCCCGGCAACTGGGAACTTTACGACATCCCGGCAGACCGCTCAGAGTCCAAAGACCTCTCCAAAGAGAACCCGCAGCTCGCCACAACCCTAGCCGGCAAGTACCAGCAATGGGCCACCCGCGTTGGCGCAGAACCCTGGGACAAAGTCCAGGCAGCACCAAAAACACCTGCCCTGATAGACTAATAGATTAAACAAGATGTTCCGCTTTGAAACCGCGGGCGAAAGCCACGGCGAGTGTCTGGTAGCCACAATTACCGGCCTCCCCTCGGGCGTCCCCATATCCCTAGAAAAGATCAATCATGAACTGTGGCGCCGCCAGCAGGGCTTCGGCCGTGGCGGCCGCATGAAGATTGAAACAGACACTGCCCACATTGTTTCGGGCGTCAGACACTCCATCACCATCGGTGCCCCCATCGCAGTGATCGTAGCTAACAAAGACTGGAAGAACTGGACCGAGTCCATGCCAGTCGAAGACTACGAAGGCTCTTCTGAAAAGTTCAAAGAAGTAAAGCGCCCACGCCCCGGCCATGCAGACCTGATCGGTTGCATCAAGTACGATTTCAACGACGCCCGCTACATCCTCGAACGCGCCAGCGCCCGTGAAACTACAGCCCGCGTCGCCGTCGGCGCACTCGCCAAAGCCTACCTCGCAGAATTCGGAATCGAAGTCCTAAGCCACGTCGTCGGCGTAGGCTCCGAGACCATGACCCACGAAGCCACCTGGGAAGAAATCAAAGAGCTCAGCAAAAAACAGGAAGTCCTCCTCGGCTGCGTAGACCCCGAAACCGAGGTCCGCTTCAAGGCCGTAGTCGACGAAGCCTACCGCACCGGCGACACCGTCGGTGGCATCTTCGAAGTCCGCGCCCACGGCGTCCCCGTCGGCCTCGGCTCACACATCACCTGGGATTCCCGCCTCGACGGCAAACTGGCCCAGGCCATCGTCTCCATGCAGGCAGTCAAAGGAGTCGAAGTCGGCTACTCCCTCGAAGGCGCCCGCGCCTTCGGCTCCAAAGTTCAGGACACCATCCACTACAACAAAGAAGACCGCGCCTTCTTCCGTGGTGCCAATCGAGCCGGTGGCCTTGAAGGTGGCATCACCAATGGTCAGGACGTCATCGTCCGTGGCCACTTGAAGCCCATCTCTACTCTGCGCCGCCCCCTCGAAAGCGTAGACCTTCCAACCCGCGATTCCGCCCTCGCTGCCTACGAGCGTTCCGACGTAGCCGTCATCCCCGCAGCCGGCGTCATCGGCGAAGCAATGGTCGCCCTCGTCCTCGCACAAGCCATGATCGAAAAGTTCGGAGGCGATTCGCTCCGCGAAGCCAAAAGGAACTTCGACAATTACCAAACCCAAGTCCGAGACTTCTAGATGATTTACAAGATCGTAAAATACGGCAACCCGGTCCTCGAAGAAAAGTGCGACCCCATCGAGCCATCCGAATTCGGCTCCAAAGAGCTAAAACAATTAGTGGCCGACATGTTTGACACCATGTACTCCGCCAAAGGCGTCGGCCTCGCCGCCCCACAGATCGGCATCAAAAAGCGCCTCACCGTCATCGACCCCTCCGCCGGCGACAACCCCGAAGAGCGCGTAGTCCTCATCAACCCCGAGATCCTGCACAAAGAAGGCAAGCTCACCGAAGAAGAAGGCTGCCTCTCGATCCCCGGCTTCCGCGAAAACGTCCAGCGAGCCAAGAAGACCCACGTCAAAGCCCAGGACGCCGAAGGCAACTGGTTCGAACTCATCGGTGAAGACCTCCTCAGCCGCGCCATCCAGCACGAAAACGATCACCTCGACGGCATCCTCTTCATCCACCGCATCAGCCCGCTGAAGCGAGACCTCATCCGCCGCAAGATCCGCAAACTTGAGAAGGCAGGCGAGTGGGACTAAGAACCGTTTTCTTGGGCACTCCCCAGTTCGCTGTGCCCACCCTCGAGGCTCTGGTCGCCGCAGGCCATCAGGTCATCAGCGTCTACACTCAACCCGATCGCCCCAAAGGCCGAGGGCAATCCGTTGCCATGAGCGCTGTCAAAGAAGCCGCCCTCCGTCTGAATCTCCCGGTCCACCAGCCAGAACGCATCCGCCGCCCCGAACACGTCGCAGAACTGGTCGCCCAAGCCCCTGAAGTAATGGTCATTGTCGGCTACGGCCAACTGATCCCCCAAAACATAATCGATATCCCACGTTTTGGCATCATCAACGTCCACGGCTCACTCCTGCCCAAATACCGCGGAGCCGGCCCCATCCAATGGGCCATCGCGAACGGTGAATCAGTCACAGGCGTCACCACCATGCGCATCAACGCAGGTCTCGACACCGGCGACATGCTCCTCAAAGCAGAAACGCCCATCGAACCCAACGAAAGCGCTACAGAACTCGGCGAGCGCCTCTCTCATCTAGGCGCAAAACTCCTCATCGAAACTCTCGAAAACCCCGGCATGCCCGGCACCCCGCAAGACGACAAGCTAGCCACCCACGCGCCCATCTTGAGCAAGCAGGACGGAGCAATCGACTGGTCCTGGTCCGCCACCCTCATCCACAACCGCACCCGCGGCTTCTACCCCTGGCCCGGCACCTCCACCCTCTTCCGCGACCAAAGCCTCCGCCTCTGGAAAACTCGCGTCTGCGACGAAACAACAGAATCCGAACCCGGCCGCATCCTAGCAAACAAAGGCCCCGTCAAAGTGGCCTGCGGCAACAACACAGTCCTCGAACTAATCGAAGTCCAACAGGAAGGCCGCAAGCGCGTCTCCGGCACAGACTTCCGCAACGGCCTCCGAATCGTCGAAAATGAAATCTTGGGAGCATAAATGAGCAACGAGCTGCCTCTTGGCTATCACTACAGCGCCGTCTACGCCGGCATCCGAAAAGTCGCAAAAGACGACCTCTCGCTAATCCTCAGCGAACCAGCCGCCAACGCCGCTGCCGTCTTCACAAAGAACCTCGTCGCCGCAGCACCCGTGGTCCTCTCAAAGGCCAACCTCAAGGCCTCCAAAGGCAAAGTCAAAGCCCTGCTCATCAACGCAGGCAACGCCAACTGCGCCACCCGCACCGGCATGAAAGTTGCCGAGGCCACCGTCAAGGCAACCGCCAAACACGCCAAGTGTTTACCCGCCGAAATCCTCCCTTCCTCCACCGGAGTCATCGGCGTCGAGCTCGACCCTAAGAAGATCACCCAGGCCCTCCCAGCCCTCTTCGCCGGCCTCTCCACCGAGCGTTTCGGCGACGTAGCCCGCGCCATCATGACCACCGATCTGGTCCAGAAGACCGCGCAAACCAACCTCGACCTCAAGAAGGGCAAGATCCGCATCGCCGGCATGACCAAGGGCTCCGGCATGATCCAGCCCAACATGGCCACCACACTTGGCTATGTCATGACCGACGCAAACATCAGCGTCAAAGACCTCAAGTCCATCCTCGCCAGAGCCACAGACCTCAGCTACAACCGCCTCACCGTCGACGGCGACACCTCCACCAACGACACCGTCGTGCTTCTAGCCAACGGTGCCAGCGGCATCAAGCCCAACCCCGAAGAACTCAAGCTCGTTGCCGAAGCCGTCACCAATGTCCTTAAGAGCCTCGCATCGCAAATCGCAAGAGACGGCGAAGGCGCAAAGAAACTCGTCCGCGTTCTAGTCACCGGTGCCAAAAGCGAGCAAGACGCCAACCTCATCGGCCGCGCCATCGCCAACTCACCCTTGGTCAAAACCGCCATCGCCGGCTCCGATCCCAACTGGGGCCGTATCATCTGCGCCGCCGGCTACTCAGGCGCCAACTTCGACCCCACCAAAGTCGACATCTATCTCCAGGGCAAACGCGTCTGCAAAGCCGGCCTCGCTGCCCCCTTCGACGAAAACAAGCTCAAGCTGAAGCTGGACGAAAAAGACGTCGTCATCGACCTCCGCATCGAAGGCAACGGCAAGGGCACCGCCGAATTCTGGACCTGCGACTTCACAGAAGGCTACATCGAAATCAATGGAAGCTATCGCACGTAGAGCGCTCATCGCTCTCTTCTTCGCACCCCCTCAAGACGAGATCCGCGCGATCCTCGCCTCGATGGCCACGGACTTAAGCGCCAGCAACATCTCCGGCTTCATGACTGCGATAGCCAAAGACTTCCCCGCCCGCGACGAACTCCGTCAGCAGCTCGAAGGCCTGATCTCCGCGCACGACCCCAACTCCAGCGTCGAGATCCAAACCACCTCCGGCACAGAAGACAAGCAAACCGCCAAAGTCGATTGGTACCTCGCCCTGCGCTCCCGCACAGACAACGCCGTAGCCCTCCAGCGCCGCGAAGTCCTCACCATCGAATTCACCCGCCTAAGCAAACGCTGGCGCATCACCGCCCTCACCCCGCGAGAGTTTTTCCAGGCAAATTAGGGCTCGCCGCCACACCCTTCGGGCGCAAACCCAACTTCCCATTCACAACAAACGGCGCACCCCGTTCCGACAAGTGCGACACCATCCGCTGCCGCCAAAGCGAAAGCGCAAGACTCGCTTCCGTCTCACCAGCCAAATCCCGCAACTCATGCGGATCCTTCGTCAGATCAAACAACTGCTCCTGTCCATCAATGGCATGAAAGATATACTTCATCCGCCCATCTGTAAGTGCACTCCAGTTATTCACCGGCGAGTAACATACATTGTGTTCAAGATCAATAAACGGCCGCCACGAAGCACCCTTATCTCGAACCAGCTTCAGCATACTCTCCCCATCCAGCTTCCGCGACGGGCTCAACCCCGCCCCATCCAGCAGCGTCGGAAACACATCCCGCAACTCCACCGGCTGCTCCATCACCTGTCCGCCCTTGGCCCCCGGCAAACGAACAATCATCGGCACCCGCGTACTCGCCTCATATGCATAAGACTTACGCCAAAGGTTATGATCCCCAGTCATATCGCCATGATCTGAAGTAAATACAATCAGCGTCTCATCCAGTTTCTTCTGCTTCTCGATCGTCTCAACAATCCTGCCTATCTGCTCATCCACATGAGTGATGCAAGCGTAATAACCACGACGCGTATTGGCAATAGTCCGCGCATCCAGCTTCCCATGCCAAATGTCCGGGCGATCACTAGAAGGTGCAGCAAACTTCGAAGCCCAACCCCCAACCTGAGCCTCCGGCATAGCAACATCCC
Organism: Bryobacter sp.; assembly: GCA_044376335.1. Classification (GTDB taxonomy): domain Bacteria; phylum Acidobacteriota; class Terriglobia; order Bryobacterales; family Bryobacteraceae; genus Bryobacter. The sequence continues at coordinate 8,363 of JBIPMY010000060.1, read as the reverse complement.
GGTACTGATTCCAGATCCTCTGCGGCGGGTCATAAGGGCTATGCGGCCGAATAAACGACACCTTCAGATAGAACGGCCGCGCATCGCGGTAGCTCTCGAGATACCGAACAGCCGTATCGCCCATCCAGGTCGTCGGATGCAGCCGCTCATGCAAAGCAAAAGGCCGCGCCGCATAATCATTCCATCCAAGCCCCGTAGCATGAGGGTTCAAGTGAGGTTCCTGCGAATAAAACCAGGCCTCGTAGTCCGTCCGCTCCTCAGCAGCCCGCCGCTCCATCGCCGCCTTCTCGTGCACCATACCACCAGCCGCATGCTCATCGAGAAACATCTGCTCATAGCCATGACTATTGCGCCACGGAGCAAAGTGATTCTTCCCAATGGTTGCTGTAGAGTACCCAGCCTCACGAAGAGCTCGCGGCTTCTCGTAAGCAAACCTCTGCGGGATCTCCCCATAGCCCAACATCCCGTGGTTCCAGGGCGACAACCCCGTCAACAAAGCACTGCGCGCCGGCGTACAAGTGGGAGTACTGGAATACGCATGGCGAAACCGCGTCCCCTCCTTTGCCAATCGATCGAGATTCGGTGTCCGGATAGCAGAATTCCCATCAGAACCCAGACAATCCCCCCGCTGCTGATCCGTCATCACAAACAACAAATTCAGCCGATCCCGTTTCGGAGCAACCGCCCGCTGCAACCCCGCACTCGGCGCAGCAATCCCCATCCCAACAAAAGCTCTTCGCAGCATCTCTCTATTTTGCACCTGATCACCTGACCGCCATCCTGCAACCTATCTGTCGCTGAACTGGTGAGCCGCCGAACCAAGCCTTAGTGCACCCATCTGACTTTGTAAATCTTCTCGCCACTCCGCACAAGTGTCGAGGCGGGATCCAGAAAGCGAATGGTCTCGGTCCACCAGTTCGGCCGGTCCGCGCGGGTATAGGCTATCGGGCCTGCCGCATCCTGATAACTGAGCGACTTGATATCCGGCTGATCCTTCAGATCGGGATGCTTCGAATAAGTCCGGGCCTCGCGATCAAAAAGATAGACCTGCTGCACGCTGGTCACCGCCAAAAAGTTGGTGCCAGGTATCGCAAGTAGCTCATGGCCGCCACGGCTGTCGAGGGGGTAAGAAGCCTCCAACTGCAACGACGGAGAATTCGTCGCCCAATTGCGGAGCGAGTAGGCTCGTAAGTCCTGACCCGACAGCGCCCAGAGCAGTTGCCTTGAAGCATCCCAGACCGCCCCATGTCCCGAGTACAGCTCCGTTGAATAGAGCTCTTTCTCCGGCACTGCGGCATCGAAAATAGCCATCCGATTGCCCCCTTGAGCCCGTACCGAACATGCCACGGCCAGCCGGTTACCAGGCAGCAGTTCAGCCGAATGGGCGTTCGCGCAAAGGCCGTAGAATAAGGTTCGCTTCGTTGCGCGGTCCACCAGGGCGATACCGTCGCTCGACGCCGTGATTAGAATCCTGCCACCTTCCACCTGCTTGCAGTCGTCGGTCGTGCGGAACTTACTTTTATAAGCAGCCGGCAGATCCGGACTGGAAGCTGCACTCCAGGACCAAATGACCGGCGGGTTCTCCTTGTTCTGATCGAGGTCGAGAATATAAACCGTGTCCCAACCGCACACCAGAAGCTGATTCGTAGCCGCACTCCCAGGCCACGCTAACGCCAGAAGAAACAGAGCGCGGAACATCTAAAACTTCACCTTCAGGTTCAGAGTGATGATCCGGCCAATATTCGAACCCGTTGCCTGCCCAAAGCTCTGTGTAACCGTGAAGTTGGTAGCAATGTCGGTGAACCGGTGGCGGTTCAGCGCGTTGATAAATTGCGCGGAGGTCTCAATCTGGAATCGCTCGTTGACCCGAGTGTTCTTGATGATGGAAAAGTCCTCACCAAGCGTCGAAAAATTCCGCAACTCGTTGTACGCAACTCCGGCGTTGCCGAAGGAGAACGGAGCCGGATTCTGGAATGCGGTTTGGTTGATGATCCGGTCCGAGTTGGCGTTGAAATCGCCGTTCGAAATTCCAGCGCCTAACGGTACACCGGACACCACGTTGGGCCTCAAAGTGCGATTGAAGATCGGAAGAGTGTTGTTCACCGTGACATTGAGAGGCGAGCCGGACTGATAGCGCTGGATACCATTGAGGATCCAGCCACCAATCAGCCGGGAGTACCAGGCATTGGAGTTCGCAAATGTCTTGCCGGGTCCAAAGGGTAACTCATACGTGTAGTTGATCACCATGGAGTGAGGAACGTCGAATGCCAGCAAGCCGTAATCCAGTTTGCGATTAAAGTTGTCCTGCAGGCTGCCCGAATATCCGATATTCCGGGAGAAGGTATAGTGAGCATCGAAGGTGAAACCGTTCTTATACCGCTGTCGAACTCGCGCAGTAAGAGCGTTGTAGAAGCTCATTCCCGCCTTAGCGGATTGTTCCGTCAAATTGAGATACTGCGGGTAGGCACGAAGGGCTTGGTTCACACTGCCCGTAAATGTCGGGAAGGGGCGTTGAATGTTGGCTGCCGCAGCCGCAGCTGAGCTAATGTTCTGCGTTAGAACCGAACCCAGGGAAAGATACCTTGGGTCAACCTGGTTCTCATTGATCAATCCAGCTTGGGCCTGGCGAGTATTCTTGTTACCGACATAAGAGAGCTCTGCGGCCCAGTTCGCGCTAAGCGAGCGTTGGAGGCTGAAGCTCCAATTCTGCGTGCGGGGCATGTTGCCGATCGTCCCGGATCGAGTCGTCGCATTCTGGCCGTTCAGGATCGTCGGGCCTAGAACAGGATTGGGATCCAGCCGGCCCGGAAACCCATCCCGCAGACTGAAGGGAATCGTGATGCCCTGGTCCAGCGACTGGTAGTTGCCAATCACGCGGAATCCCGTAGTGACTGGAAAGATTTCGTTGTCCCCGTAGAAAAGCCCATAGCCGCCGCGAATCACCGTCCCCGGATTGAGCTGCCACGCAAAACCAAAGCGTGGGCCGAAGGCGGAAAAGTCGGTTTCCGCCAGCCGGCGAGAACCCACGCGGCCGGCCCCACTGCCGGCGAATATCAGTGCGCCAGCGCGATTACCAGCCGCGGGATTTGGCGTCGCCAGGTCCACCAGCGCGTATTGGTCCTGCGTCTCGGTGGGAGCCACCGTAATCTCATAACGGACACCCAGGTTCAACGTCAGCGCTGGGGTGATACGAACATCGTCCTGCATGAAAAATCCCCAATAGGGCTTACGGGAGTTCGACACAAATGGCAGGTTCAGACTCGCAGACTGGACTCGTCCCAACAGAAAGCTCGCATATCCATCGCCGGTTGCATTGGGGTTTGTCGGCAAAGCGGTGGCGAGGTTAGAGAAGCTGTAGTTCCCTGCGGTGTTGCTGTCATCCGCCGTGCGGGGCCGGTTCATCCGGTACTCTCCCCCGAACTTATAGACCGAACGGCCGCGGGAGTAACTGGCGATGTTCTTCACGATCAACGAAGCCTCTGTCGAGTTCGAAAGAGAGTTCCGGCCCAGTGCCGCATAGTTGTCGCTGAAGTTAAATGTAGGAAACGAGTCTCCCACGGTTCCCTTCAGCCCGAGCTTGGCGGCGAATCCTTGATTGGCAAAAAAACTTTGGAAAGGGTTGCGGAAGTTGTTCCAACCGATCAGAAAGGTGTTCAACAAATTCGGCCGAATCGTCCAGTCGTAGTTGCCGCGAATCATCTCACTGGTGATCAGTTGGAGAGTCCGATCGCTGAGCGGGTCCGTCAAGGCCGCTGTAATGTTCTGACGAGGGATCTTGGTTCGATTGAAAGTGCCAAAAGTCCGATGCGCGGGTGAAAACGCATGGTCCATTCGAACAAGATAGACGTCCGGATCAAGCAGGCGCTCGCCGATGAAGTCCGAGTAATTCAGCACTCCTGCACCGCTAAGGTTCGGAGCGGGCAAAAGCTTGGTGACTTCGACCGCCACCGGATCAAGCCGGTTAGCCGGGATTGCATTGCCGGGAAAAATATCGCGAACGAAGGTCGAGCCCACCGTGCGCGTCGTTGCCGGGTCGTAGAGCGGACGCACATTGGCAGAAAAATCGCCGTTGCGCTCAGCCACCGTCGGCAGCCGGCGACGCTGGATCTGGTCCAGGCCGCGCTTGCGAGAGCCCGTATACGAAAAGAAAAAGAAGGTCTTGTTCTTGCCATCGTAGATCTTCGGCAGCCACACTGGGCCGCCGATAGTGGCGCCAAACTCGTTCTGTCGGATTGTTGACCGGGTCGGCGCAAGGAAGCTGCGGGCGTCGAGCTTCTCGTTGCGAAAGATGTCAAATGCGCTGCCGTGCACTTGGTTGGTGCCTGACTTGATCGAAAAGCTCACGACAGCCGAACCCGTGTTTCCAAACTCCGCCGACAGGTTGTTGGCCTGCAGTTTGAATTCTCCAATCGCGTCCACCGGTGGAGCCGTTTCGTTGAAATTCGTTCGGCCGGGCAACCCATCCATATACAGCTCGTTGGCATAGCGCGGACTCCCATTGATGAGGAGCTGATTCGACGCTGCCACGTTCTCCCGGCCATTGGCGCTCACCTGACCCAGCACCCCAGGGCTCAGATACAGAAACGTCGCTGGGCTGCGCATGCGGTTGAACTGAATCTGTGGAAGCCGCTCATACTCCCGAGAAGAGACCGTCGTCGTAACGGCGGCTGAACTGACTTCGAGCAGCGGAGCATCGGCCGTCACGCTCACCGTCTCGTTCACTGCGCCGAGCTCCAGACGAATGTCGAGCCGAACTTTGTCCGTCGTAGAGATCGTGATCCCTTCGCGCTGCGCGGTCTTGAAGCCATCACGCGTTACCGTCATCTGATAGCTCCCGGAAGGAAGATTCGGGAAAACATAGTAACCGGACTCGTTGGCCGTCGTCTCAAGCGCCGTTTGAGTGTTGCCCCGCAACAGACGGACACGCGCACCAGGAACAATCTGATCCTGCGGATCGGTGATCCGCCCCGTGATCTCCGTGGTTTGGGCGGAAAGGATTGATGGAAGCGCTAGTAGACAGGCTAGGGCAAGACGAAACATGAGATAGAGACTAGCACCTCATGATGAATTTGGCATTAAAAACGCCCTTGAGAACGGCCCACCTTAAGCAAAGTGCAATAAAGCAGCAAAACACCCGAAAGGAACACAACGCCTCAGCTCCATTTTCGCTATGAAAGACTAGCTCCCCTCAAACCGGTACCCCTCGCCGCGCAGCGTCACAATCCAGCGCGGCGACTGCACATTCTCTTCCAGCTTCTGCCGCAACCACGAAACATAAACATCCACCGTACGAGGCGTAATAAACGGCTGCTCACTCCAAAGCTGCGCCAGCAACCGCTCCCGGCTCAACACCTGTCCCCGATGATCCACAAAGTACCGCAGCAACTGCAGCTCCTTGGCCGTCATCACCACCAACTCACCATCCCGCCTCACCTCCCCACTTACAAAGTCCGCCACCACACTGCCAAACTGAAACTTCATCACCGGCGTCAATTCCGACTTATGCACCCGCCGCAACAACGCCACCACCCGTGCCGTGAGTTCAGCCGGATGAAACGGCTTCACCAGATAATCATCAGCCCCCGTCTTTAACCCCGCCACCCGGTCTTCAATCATCCCCTTCGCTGTCAACATCAGAATCGCTCCGGTAAATCCCTGCGCCCGCGCCTTCCCGCACAGCGTCACCCCGTCCATACCCGGCAACATCACGTCGAGGATCAACAAGTCATACTTTCCCTCCGTGATCATCTGATATCCCGTCTTGCCGTCAGCCGCGGTCTCCACCTCATGCCCCTCGCTGCGCAAAAGATCACTCACCACCAGGACAACTCCCGGCTCATCCTCAACCAGCAGTATTCGTGAATTCATCATCGATCTCCTCGCTCACAGGCAACCTCATGGCAAACTCCGCCCCACCCCCCGCAGCCTCGCGCACCACAACAGTGCCCCCATGCTTCTCCACAATCTCCCGCAGCAAACTCAACCCCAAGCCACTCCCTCTCACCTGATCCACCAGCGCCCGCTCCCCGCGATAGAACGGATCAAAAATCTTCTCCCGCTCACTCTCCAGCACACCCGGCCCATGATCGCTTACCGCAACCTCAACTTGCTCGCCAACCCTCCGCGCCCGAACCCCAATCCAGTGCCCTTCTCCACCATGCTTGGCAGCATTCACCACCAGATTCTGCAAGGCTCGCTGCAGCTCCCCGGGATCTCCAGCCAGCATCGGCAAGCCTCCCTCGATATCCAGCTCCACCTCACACTCGGCAGCAGCAATTTCAGGAGCCGCCCCCTCCACCGCACTCTCAATCCAGTTCTCAATCCGTACCCGTTCCCGAATCGTCGAGCGTTCTCCAGCCTGCCCTCGCGAAAACTCCATCACCTGCTCCACCATCCCCGTCAATTGCCGCGCCTGGTCGGCAATCAGCTTGGCATAACGCTCCACCTGCTTCGGTTCTCTCACCACTCCGCTCAGCAAGTTATGCGCCGCCCCGGTAATCACCGTCAGTGGCGTGCGCAACTCATGAGACACCCCCGCCACAAACTGCAACTGCATCGCTGCCAGCTCTCGAGTCTTCCGCGTGTAATGCAAGAGAGCAAATCCAGCCACCAGCAACATTCCAATCAGAGCAAATGCGGTGATCAGATTCCGTATCCGCGCCCGCTCCACCACCTCGGCCACACTTCCAGCCTTATGCTGGAAGCCCACACTCAGCGCAAACCCGAATCGCCCTACCCGCTCCTGAATCGTCAAGTCCGGCTGAACCTTCATTCCCGGCTGGCTCTGGTAAACCAACTCCTGACCCGCTTTCACCTCAACATAGAAATCGTCATTCCACTTCAAACCACGCTTGCCAAAAAAATCTGGATTCAGTTCGGCAATCACCCATTCGTCTTCGCCACCCTCTCCAAAAACCGGTCGCTCCACCACCAAGCCACGATTCTCAAAATTTGGAGGAGGTCCCAATCGGGCCAGCCTGCCCTCCAACGTTTTCCTCAGGGGAAGCCATGCTGAGGGCCAATCCCTCTCTTTCCATTCCTTCCCATGAGTAAAGAGCGACAAGCTGCCTCCCTTTGGCACCGCAACCGCAATCGTGCGGAACATCTCCCGATCCCCAGTCCAATTGGCAAACCGCGTCCTGTGAGCAGCCTCGCGCCCCTTCTCTTCGATTTCTTTTATGCTGGGGGTCAGCGCATCCAACCCGCCGCTCAGTTCCGCCCCCAACTGATTAGCCCAGGCTTTAACCTCTTCTTCAGCCCTTCTTTTGAGAAAAGACCGCTCAGCAGTGCTCAGTTCGCCAATCCAGTAATACTGCAGCCCTGCCAGCACAACGCTGGCAGCGATCATCAACCCGGTCAATCCCCATTCCACCAAACGGCGCCTGGTCATCTCGCCTCATCATCTCCGTTGCACCAATCCACCGCAACCTGTCTAACACTCCTTAACGAACAAACTTCACTACGCCCCACTTCTCCGGAACATGCATGTTGATCACACCCTGCGGGCTCCACACCCAGTTGTCTTCTTTCAACCCCTTACGCTTCTCGTATTTCCCGTTCACAACATCGAGCACCCACTCCACCCGGGAGAAATTCACCCGCCACTGCTCTCCATCCTTCGGTGCCACAGCCGGCCGCGGCCCACGATCAAGAGCCGTCCACGGTATCGCAATCTCCAGACTCCAGCCCCGATCTTTGTCCTTCGGGTCGTTCAGCGTCCCCCGCAAGTGAACCGCAGTCTTCAGCCCCGGTATTTCCCACCCATCATCCGCTTTCCCGCCATCCTTATAAGGTTTGGGTAGATAAAGGTCCCAACCCGTGTTTTTGGCATTCATCTCAAACTCGAAGTAATGTAGTCCATCTCCATCAGGATCAAGGAATACTTCGAAATCGTGTTCATGGAAAATCACCATGTCATGCTTATCGTAGGTCGCCCACAGGTTGGGTTCATCCATCTCTGCCGCAATATAAAAATATTTTTCGTCCCACAACATTTTTGCCCGGGTTTGAAATCTCGGCTTGGGCTTTGCTTCACCCTCGATGTCGACAAAAAACTGAGTCCAGGGCGCAGACCGCCACTGCGACTCATCTATTTTTCCATCTACTATCAGCGGTTTAGAGGTTTTATTGCAGGTATATTCTTGCCTCTGATCAAGGGCTATCAGCGGATGAACAAGCAGCACGCAAAAGAAAATTTCAAGCTTCACAACAAGATCTTATCAGGGGCCCTAAAGCACTTAAGGTAAACCACCGATTTCTTTACCAGCCCCGGAACTCTATTTTGGTTATAAGCCTTAATTCGAGAGCCAGGCTCAAAAGATCCAATGACCTGTCTATACTGCGGCAAAAAGCTCGGCTTCTTT
>JBIPMY010000262.1:0-8814 GCA_044376335.1 Bryobacter sp. | reverse complement strand
TGCGTAGGCCGTTGACGTTGAAGGATGCGTCACGGTTGGTGATGGTAGACCTGCGGACGCCAGGGGCGAGCAGCGCAAGGTCAGCATAAGAGCGGCCGTTGAGGGGCAGGTTGACGATAGCGGCTTTGGTGATCACCTGGCCACGGTCGCTTGAATCTGCCTCGAGTGCGGCAGCAGCTGCGGTGACTTCGATCTGTTGGGTTACGTCGCCGACCTGAAGCGAAAGGTCGACACGCTGACGAGCATTGACGGTGAGCGTGAAGGCAGAAGATGTAGCGGCCTTAAAGCCTTGAATGGCAGCGCTGACGCGGTAGCTACCGATGCGCTGGTTCAGGAAGTTATAGGTGCCGGCACCGTCGGTGTTGGTCGTAATCTTTACGCCGGTGTTGGTGTTTTCGAGAGTCACCTTGACGTTGGCCATTGGTGATCCGGAAGGGTCTGTGATTGTGCCCAGAATCGTCGCAGCATCGTATTGCGCGAAGACGAGACAGGCAAAGAACAATATCGCGAGTGTTATTTTCCTCATGTTTGCTCCATAGTATCCCGACTCTGTCACAAATCCGTAACAGTAATGTCACAGTTGGAATACAGGAGCTTCCGCCTTAGGGGGTGGCCCAGTGCTTGCGGTAGGGACGACTGAGGAGCCGCGTGGCCTCTGAATCACTGGCGATGGTTTCGCTCTTTGGATTGAAGATCAGATTGCGGCCCGTGCGGGCAACGATGTTGCCAAGGTGGGCGTGCAGGGTGCTGGTGTGGCCTGTCTCGATGGTGGCGTTCGGTTTCTTTCGTGAGCGGATGCAATCGATGAAGTTCTGCGCGTGTGTTTCGTCGTTGTCTGCCTGGTCGGTCTGAGTCAGCTTGCCTTTGGCATCGTAGACCTTGTAGCCCCACTTGCCAGACCAGCGGCCGATCTCCACCATGCCCTCGCTGCCGTAAACGGCGACACCGTTCTCCTGATCAGACATCCCGTAAGGCGTCCAGATACGTTGCTCGAAGATCATTGCTTCGCCCCCTGGATAGTTGAAGGTGATGTTCATCGAATCCGGGGTTTGCTGATCGTCATCGAAGAAAACTTTGCGGCCCCAGCCGGAGGCTGAGATGGGAGCGTCGACGTTGAGCGCCCAGCGGGCCATGTCCATCTGGTGCACGCCGTCGTTGCCCATGTCCCCGGTGCCGAAGTTCCACCACCAGTGCCAGTTGTAATGGAAGCGGTTTTCGCGGAAAGGGGTGGCAAGGGCGGGGCCGGTCCAGAGATCGTAGTCGACTTCTTTGGGTGGTGTGGAATCCTGATGCTTGCCGATATTGTCGCGGAGTTGGACGTTCCAGGCTTTGGCCATGCGCACTTTGCCGATCTTGCCGGAATGGATGAGGGCGATGGCACGCTGGGTAGAGGCGCGGCTGCGGGCCTGCGTACCCACCTGCATGATGCGCTGGTGCTTATTGGCAGCTTCCAGCATAAGGCGGCCTTCGCGTAAATTGTGCGAGCAGGGCTTCTCTACGTAGACGTCTTTGCCGGCCTGTGCGGCAAGGATCGAGGCGGGGCCGTGCCAGTGGTCGGGCGTGGCGATCACAACGGCGTCGATCGTTTTATCGTCGAGGACGCGGCGGAGATCGGTGTGTTGCGTGGCAGCCTTGTTAGTCTTGTCGGTGATGAGCTTGGCCGCACGGGCAAAGCTACGTTGATCGACATCAACGAGCGCGGCAATTTCGACGTTTGGCAACTGGAGGAAATCGCCTGCCAGTGCGCGCCCACGGCCACGAACGCCGATGATGGCGATGCGGGTGCGGTCGCTTGCGGCTGCGAGAGAGGTGATCGATCCAGCGAGGAAAGTGCGGCGCTTCATGGTTTGGGTTCCTTTGCGTATTGGCTGTAGCGTTCGGCGATCTTTGCTTTGGTTGCGTCGCCGTTATGAATAAAGACGCGGTACTTGAGTGTGAGTGGTTGGTTGGCGGGCAAGGTGTAGGCTCCGCGTTGGCCATTCTTCTCATCGGCGAAGCTGGAAGCGGCGAAGGGGTTAGCCGAATTGAGACCGTAGTTGCGGGCGTGCCATCCGGATGGATGACGGAGGTTTGTCGGGTGGCTTAGGATTGCTACTCCGTATTGCTTGTTGTCGATGGTAGTGGAATAGTCGGTCCAGGACGCAGGCTTGCCCCAGATTTGTTTGGCCCCCGTTTGGCCTTCTGAATTGAGCAAGGTGGCCCCACGATCTTCACGGAACTCTTCGCGAAGGCGAAAGGCAAAACCACCGTCGTCGGTGTCGCCGAAGCGTAGGGGCTGATTACTTTGCAGCTTGAGGGTGGCATCGATTCGATAAGCGTCGGCTTCGGTGTGGAACTCGTAGCGGGTGATGAGTTTGGCCAGCTCTTCACCATTTGCCGTTACGAGGGTCTGGTGGAGTTCGTTTGAGCTGGTGACTTTGTCGACGCGGATGGAGGCCGTCCCTTTTTGCTCGCGCCAGAAGTCATGTCCGTTGATATCGCCATGGCCCCACCAGATGCCGCGATGCCAGGTGTGGTCTTCTTTGTCCCCGGGTCTTGGGTTGATGGGCCAACCGCGCGAAAGGACAGTGCCATCCGGGGCAAGAATCGGATAGAGGAAGGGTTTGGGGTAGCCCTTGTAGACGATCTGTGAGTTGGGGGCGAAGGCAGCCAGCAGTAGCGTACGGCGTGTGGTCATATTGGTGCGAGAATAGAGCTTCGCGCGGCATTCGCCGCTCGATTCCTTTTTACAATATGTCATCTCCACAGCCGGGTTCGCAGTCCCGCAAAGTACTCGCGGTCGTTGACGACCTGATGTTCGCAGTCAAGATTGATGCCGCAGCGCGGCAAAACTCTGTAACTGTTGAATACGCCAAGACGATGGAGGAGGCAATGTCGAAGGCGCGATCTTTACCTTCGGTAATCCTCATTGACTTGAATCACAACAAGCTGGATGTGCTCAAACTGATCAAGGCTTATAAGGCCGATGATGAGCTGAAAAAGGTGAGCCTGCTCGGCTTTATCTCTCACGTGGATGGCGAGAGAAAGCAGGCTGCTGTAGACGCAGGCTGCGACAGCGTGGTGCCGCGCAGCGCGTTTTCCGTCAACCTGCCCAAGATCCTAAAACGACATTCGACTGCTCTTTAGCCTTGCCCGCAGTGTGATCTGCGCACCTACTGGAGAGCTGCCGTAAATCGGTACGGCTTCAGGTGGAACACGGTACCAGTTGAACTGTCCCCCGAGTGAGAAAGATAGCCACTTCGTGCGACTGGGGATTTCACGCGCATAGCCAGCCGTAAAGGCTGTGACTTTGCCGTGAAAGGAATCTCGATCCAGATACTCTACCCTGCCCCAGGCCCAGTGCTTCTGCTTGAGAAAAGCTGTGCTTTCGGCGAGAAACGAGTTGGCAGTGTGATCCGGTTCTACGTTGCGGCCATAGATCAGTGAGCTGGCCCAATAGCCGCCTGTGTGGGGACGGACGTAGGTATAGCTGGCGGATTGGCGTTCTGCCACGCCGTTGATATTCCCTTGCGAATACTGCACCAGCGAGCGGCCGGTGAGCTTGTAGCTAATGCGGCCCGAGACGGAATCGATTGCCCCTTTTTCGAGGCTCCACCGCCGTTCACCAGGTTCTGCTCCGCTGAAGCCGCTGGCTTCGATCGTGAGCTTGCCAATGTTAACGCCGCTGGTAACGACGTTGTTGGCGATGTGAGTAGAGTCCTGATAGTGATGGCCGAGAGCGGCCATTGGGTTCTCGCTTGCTGAGAGACGATGCGGATAGGGGACAGGGCCGAGTGCTGGCTCGCCCCGCGGGCCACCATAGAAGTAGACGCTGACCTTGTCAGATACGGGGATCTGATAGAGTGCGGCGATTTCCATGAAGGCATTGTGCGGGTGCTGGCCGTCAACAATGGGCAAGCCTTTGTAAGTTTCGCCCTCCTGAAAAAGCAGTGGGTAGCGGCCTTGGGTGACGGTGGCTGGCTCGAGGCTGATCATGCCGCGAAGGGTGAGCGTGCCTCTGCCAACACGGCGGCTAGCCATCGGCATGAACCAGTTGCCGGAAAAAACTTTATCGCCACCGCGCGGGCTGGATTGTTGCGAGCTTACGACGTTGATTTGGCCCATCGTCATAAAGGTCCAATCCTTCTTGCGGTGTTCGGTCATGTACATGGGTGCCTGATCTGGGATCTGGGCTGTGCCAGAGACATAGGGCATGGTCATACCGGGCATCTCAGCCAGTTTTACATCGGCTATGTCGATGTTGCGGAAGCTGCCTTCGCCCGCATGCCAGGCGTCGTAACAGGAGCCACAGACGCCTTTTTCACCTTTGGCTGCGAGGTCTTTGCCGCAAGGGCAATCGGCCTCGAAGGTGCACTCGTCACAGCCACCGCGCTTGCAGCAGGCGTAGCGCTTTTCTTTCACCAGAATGCGCTTGGCATCAAGCAGGAGCTTGGCTACTTCCTGAGTCTCTTTGCTGGGTGGCAAGGCCGGAGTGGGCTTGCGGAGGGTGACTCCGTTTGCTTTGTGCTCTGGCAGACATTGGCCACAAACCTGCTTGTGTAGCTTGAGGTTCTTGGCGCATTCACACTTGCCATAACGCATCGCGCAGAGGTCGCAACTGGTGCGCTTGCAACAGGCGTACTTGCCACGCTTGAGCAGGGTGAGCTTCTTGCGCGCGAGTTTTATTTGCGGGTCAGCGCCGCTCGGTTTGCGGTTGACGAGGTTACCTTCGTGGGCTAACAGGACGGTTGCAATGAGCAGGCTAACGACGCGCACTAGCGGCCTCCAACCAGAAGCTCTTGTGCATCACCTGACCCTTGGACTGCACCTCAACCCAGGCCTTGTACTTACCAGCCTTCGGAGGACGGGCGAGAAAAACCAACTGCGCGGGGTCATCAATAGGGTGTGAGTGGACGAAGGTTTCTCCATCCTCGTGGATTAGGATCAGATGGGCTTGCGCGCCAAGATAGGGTTCAAGATCCTTGAGCGGGAGGCCGCCTTCGAGGGTGACTTTGGTGGTCTTGCCGGCGATGAGCTCACCGGTGAGTTTGGCCTGGACTTTGAGGCTGTCTTCGATCGCAGGAGCTTTGCCGGATTTATTACGCGGCAACATGAGCACCTGGCCACCTTTTCCCTGGGGGGCAAAGTCCGCAAAGAGACGCAGGTCGCCGGGGGGCAGGGTCTCTTTGAGCTTGAAGGTGCCCTTGTCGCTAGGCTCTGGGTGTAGGTGGGCAAAGTAGCTCAGGTCTTTGGACACTACGATGAAGTGAAGCTTCTTTTCATGGACGGTGTCGAAGCTCTTCACCTGGCCTTCGGGGCCACTGATGCGGATTTCGTTATTGTCGAAGCTCATCTTGTAGGGGCTAACGACCTTGGGACGATTGGGGCGGGCGTCACCTACCTGCAATGGGAATTCGGCTTCGAAGGCTTTTTCGCCCTGAGGCTCAATGGTGAGCTTCAGGCGGAATTCGCCGCCATGGACGAAGTAAGGGTGAAGGCCATAATCGCCGGGGACCCCTTCGGGGTGTGAGGTCTCACGGATCACGGGCATGCCAGCCATCGAAGGCATGTCGATCGCGCTCTGGATTTTGGCGCGGATGACGGGGTCGGCTCCCATCAGTGGGTCGACGCTCGTTGTGTCTGTGACACGGAATTCAATTTGCATCTCTTCGCCGGCAAATAGGCCATCGGCGGGGAGGCGCAGGGACACTTCATATTTTCCATACTTGGCTGACTGTGCAAGGCCAAGCAGGAGCATTAAGACACGGATCATTACAGTTCTCCTCAAGTCAGTTGGGATTTTAGGCGTGGTTGGGAGAACGCGATCAGATTCGAAGTGTCAGGGGGATGCGGTGCTCGAAGAAAGCTTCGGGCGGGTTTTGGTTGGAGAGGATCGCAAGGGTTGCGAGGGGTGCCACCGGGAGCGTGGTGTCTTCCGTGATGGCGACAAATTGCTTGGCGTCATCGAGATCCCACTGCGGAGCATGTGTGCATTTTTGCGAGTCCGGCACCTTTTGCTTGTGCAGCGGGCATTCGGGAGAATGCTTGGCTGTGTCGTGCGGGACAGCAACGCATTTTGCACGGCAATGCACGCTCACAAGGAGCAGCATCATGCAAAAAATCGAGATGGCGCGCAAGAGTGGCACTACATCTTAGATAATAGCGAACGTGAACAAGTTTCTACTAATTGCGAGTTTTGCTGTGATGAGTTTCGGGGCCGACAAAGATTTCAACGGCCGTTGGAACCTGACCGTCGAGAAAGAGCCGCGTGGGCGAGCCTGGTGGCTTGAGGTCACCGGTGCAGGCACGCCTGCGATCGCAGGGCGCTTCGTAGGTGCGCCGGGCGGGCAGATGGACAAGATCCCAGCAATCCGCGTGGAGCACAAGGAATTGCAGTTCACCTTTGAAAAGGCTGGCAAGAAGCTTGTTTATACAGCGTCGCTCGAGAAAGATGTACTGATTGGTCGGCAGACTGTGGACGGTAAGCCAGCGCTAACCTTCCGTGGTGTCCGTGCGCCAGTGATTCGCGATCGCGATGGGGATCAATGGAAGCCTGGCAAGACAGAAGATCTGATGAAGAGTCTCGATGGCTGGCAGACCACTTTCCCCGGACGGACGCTGGAATGGTCACTTGTGAATGGCGTGATGAAGAATGCACCCAAAGCGAGCGACATTCGAACCAAGGAGACGTACTGGAATCTGGAGTTGCATGCAGAATATCGATACGAGAAGGGCTCCAACTCCGGAATCGGCTTGCGTGGCCGTTATGAAGTTCAGATACAGGACACGCACGGGGAACCAGTAAGTGGACATTCTCACGGGGCCCTGTATTCTCGGATTCTGCCTTCTGTGGATGCAGCCAATCCTGCTGGAGAATGGCAGACCCTCGATGTTCGACTGGTGGGCCGTACGGTGACCGTCAAGCTGAATGGCAAAGTGATCATCGATCATCAGGAGATCGAAGGGCCAACCGCGATGTGCTTTGACCCGAATGAAGCGATGCCCGGGCCAATTGCCGTTCAGGGCGATCATGGCGTGGTAGAGTTTCGCAAATTGACAGTGACGCCGCTGACCCGCTCATGAAGTACGCCTGGATTGCAGGAGGAGCGGCAATTGGCGGAGTAGCGCGTTATGCGCTCTCGACGACTCTGCCACTTCCCTTCCCCTGGCAAACCTTTGTTGTGAATTTGATTGGAGGGGCAATGATCGGGTACTTCTCGCACCGGCTCACTGGGGATTCACGGTTCTTCTGGATCACCGGAATTTGCGGAGGATTTACTACGTTTTCAACCTTCTCGATTGAAGTTGTGACATTGCTCGAACAGGGGCGACTGGGCATGGCAGGGGCTTATGTTGTTGCGTCTTCGGTGTTGTGCGTGGCAGCAGCAGCGGCAACATACTACTGGACCAGATGAAGAGACGCGATCTAGTTGCGGCACCGTTTTTGCAGTTGGGGCGGAAGGCCCGTGCCCCGATAGCGGGCGGCTTTGTAATGGATGGCTTCCCGCTCGGTCACAAACTGCGGGACCATGCGAGCTTTGCTGCGCCCAGGGAGGTAAAGAAAGTTCCGCTGGTGATCGTGGGCTCGGGGATGGCAGGTTTGTCTGCGGCATGGTGGCTGAAGAAGCGTGGCTTCCATGACTTTGTGCTGCTTGAGATGGAAGACAAGGCAGGCGGGAATTCACGCTACGGGGAGAACGCGGTTTCGGCTTACCCCTGGGGCGCGCATTATGTACCGATTCCCAATCAGAAGTCGCCACTGGTACGAGAGCTCTTCGAAGAAGTTGGCCTGATTGTCGAAGGCGAACTGAATGAGCGGCATCTTTGTCATAGCCCCCAGGAGAGGCTCTTCATTCATGGCCGCTGGCAGTATGGGCTGGAGCCTGAGATTGGGTTGTCGCCAAAGGGGCGCGAACAGTTCAAGCGCTTTGATGCCTTGATTGCTGGCCTTCATGGGTCGGGAAAGTGGGCCATTCCTCATGCGCTGGGGACGGTGGATGCGGGGCTCGAAGCGATGCGCTTTGTGGACTGGCTCAAGGCAAATCGCTTTGATGCACCCGAGCTGATGTGGTATCTCGATTACTCCACTCGTGACGATTACGGGTGCGCGCTCGGGGATACGAGCGCCTGGGCCGGGCTGCATTATTTCGCGGCCCGGGATCATGACGATAAGGGTCCGTTCTGCTGGGCGGAGGGGAACGGATGGTTGCTGAAGCAGTTGCAGGCGAAGGTAAGTGGGCATGTACGGACGGGTGAGCCGGTCTATCGCGTGGGGCGCAGTGGCAACGCTTGGAACGTAATGACACCGAGGACGCAGTATGTAGCACAGACGGTGATTTGGGCGGCACCGAGCTTTCTCGCAAGCTACATCGTGGAGGGTGCTCCGAGAGCCGAGGGCTTCAGCTATTCGCCGTGGGTGACTGCGAATCTGACGCTGGACAGGATGCCAAAGTTGAGTGGCGGCGCAGAGATGGCATGGGACAACGTGATCTTCGGCTCTCCTTCACTTGGCTATGTTGTGGCGACACATCAGAGCGTGGCGATGCACCGGGAACAGACCGTGTGGACCTGGTACTACGCATTCGCAGAAAAGACACCAAACGAGGCTCGGCGGATCCTGCTTGAAAAGCCCTGGGAGTATTGGCGGGATCTGGCAATGGCGGATCTGGGCCGGGCTCACGCAGACCTCGGGGACTGCGTTTCGCGCATTGATATCTTTCGCAATGGCCATGCGATGGTGCGGCCGACGCCGGGCTTCCTTGCCTCGCCGGGCAGGCAGAAGATGTTGAATGGGCATGACAGGTTGTTTTATGCGAACTCGGATTTGAGCGGGAT
>JBIPMY010000261.1:0-8827 GCA_044376335.1 Bryobacter sp. | reverse complement strand
AGTTTCCGAAGCACCCAATGGTGGGGATGCTGTGGATCGCGCGGCTGAAGTTCGTCCAGATTTGGTGCTGATGGATATCGGCATGCCTGGCTTGAGCAGCTTTGAATCGACACGGCAAATCAAAAAGAACCGTCCAGAAACCAAGATTCTGTTTCTGACGATGTATGACGACGAAGATTATCTGGTTGAAGGCATGGAAGTTGGTGCCAGCGGATACGTACTGAAAGACAGCCCTTCGGGCCAGTTGATCAGTGCCATCCGTGATATCTGCCGCGGTGGCAGCTATCTGAGCCCGCGCATGCTGAGCCAGTTGGTGGATGACTTCCGCAGCCGCATCAAGAGTGCCAATCGCCTGCCCCGATTTGCCACCCTCACGACGCGCGAGCGTGAAGTGCTGAAGATGTTGGCCGAAGGCCAGAGCGTCAAGGAAATTGCCTGTGACCTCAACCTGAGCGTAAAGACGGTTGAAGCCCATAAGTTCAATCTGATGCGCAAGCTCGACATCCACAACAAAGCGCAACTTGTTCAGTACGCAATTCAGAAGAAGATCATCAAGATCCCGAACATGGTTTAGTTCGAGCTCGAATCCTTATACAGCTCGAATCCTTATACAATCGCGGTGTGAATCGCCGCAATTTGTTGAAACTTGGCTCGAGTCTGCCGATAGCCTCAACGCTAGCTCCCGCATCTGCCCCTACATCTGCCTCTGTGGGGGCTTTGCTTATTGGTGCTCCCATTTTTTTGAAGTCGGACGACCCGGCTGCACTCGCCCGTGAACACCGCCGCGTTGGCTATAGCGCCGCCTACTGCCCTGCGGTGCGCATTGGCGAAAAGGAAAAGCTTCGCGCGATTGAAGCCGCCTTTGCCAAAGAAAATGTTGTGATCGCCGAAGTGGGTGCCTGGAAGAATCTGCTGGATGTAGACCCAGTCAAGCGCAAAGAAAACTTCGATTACGTGGTGGAGCGCATGGCGATTGCCGACGAGGTGGGGGCTCGTTGTTGCGTCGATATCGCTGGCAGCTACAACGAAAAGTCGTGGTTTGGGCCGCATCCCAAAAATCTCTCGAAAGAAGGCTTTGATGCGACGGTTGAGAACTGCCGCAGGATCCTCGACGCCGTGAAGCCGAAGCGCAGCTTTTTCACGCTCGAGGTGATGGGCTGGACCTACCCTGATACCCCCGACAATTACCTGCGTCTGGTGAAGGCGATTGATCGAAAAGGCTTCGCCGTACACCTCGATGTCTGCAATGCGATCAATTCGCCTGAAAAGTTCTACCAGAGCGGTGCGCTGATTGACGAATGCTTCCGCAAGCTGGGCCCCTACATCAAGAGCTGCCATGCGAAGGACCTTGAGTGGGTGGTGGAACTGAATGTTCATTTTCTCGAAGTGATTCCGGGCAAAGGCGAGGTGGATTACCGCGCTTATCTGCGGGGTCTGCGCGGCCTCAAGACGCCTGTGCCCCTGATGCTCGAACATTTGAAGACAGCAGAGGAATACAAGCAGGGCTTCGATTACATTAGTAAGATCGCCGGTGAAATGAAGTATCCACTGGCCTGAGGAGAGTTCGAATGAATCGCAGAGATTTGATGATGACCGCTACTGCGGCGATGATGGCCACCCAGATGAAGGCGGCGCGATTGCCGATTCAGAAGGCAGTGCTCGGCGGGATGCTGCCCAAGGAATTGCCCGACTGGAAGTCGAAGTTTGAAGTTGCCAAAGCGGCGGGCTTTACGCATCTTGAAATGGGCACGGCAGACGACCCGAAAGAAGAAGCGATCATTGCCAAGGCCGCCTCTGACACCGGCATGAAGATTCACGGCGTCATGAACAGTGCGCACTGGAAGAACCCGCTCAATTCATCCGACAGCTCGGTTGTCGAAACCGGGATGCAGGGGATGCGCAACAGCATTCGCAATGCAAAGGCCTGGGGTGCATCGACGGTGTTGCTGGTGCCTGCGGTGGTTTCGGCCAAGAGCCCTTATGAAGACGCCTGGAAGAAGAGCTCGGAGAAGATCAAGGTACTGCTGCCCGAAGCTGAAAAGGCCAAGGTGGTTATCGCCGTTGAGAACGTCTGGAACAAGTTTCTGTTGAGCCCGATGGAGATGGCCAGCTACGTCGATTCTTTCAAATCGCCATACCTGAAAGCCTATCTTGACGTCGGCAACATGGTGCTCTTTGGCTACCCGCAAGACTGGGTGCGCACCCTCGGCAAGAAGCGTATCGCCAAGGTGCATATCAAGGATTTCCGCTTTAAAAAGGGCCTCGCCGAGTTTGTTGACCTCTGGGATGGCGAGATCGAATGGAAGGAAGTTCACAAGGCATTTGTCGATATCGGGTATGAAGGAATTGCCACTGTCGAGCTTCGTGGCGGCGATGCTGCCTACCTGGCTGACGTAAGCAAGCGATTCGACCGTATCCTAGTAGGTGAATGAAGAAGTTTCTACTAGGCATCCTTTGTGGCTTCGTCTTTGCCGGCGTCGCGATCGTGATCTTGGGCTTTGCGCTGGTGCGCATGGCGGGTAAGAGCGTTCCCGATACGCCGGCAGAGTCGTATTTGGTCTTGAAGCTGGAGGGCGGCGTGCAAGAGCATCCCGCCGACGAGATACCGATCCCGTGGCTGGATCAGCAAAGCCCATGGACGGTGCTTGAGATCAAGCAGGTTCTCGAGAAGGCAGCTACCGACAGCAAGATCAAGGGCCTCATGATTGAGACCGGTGGCGCTGAAATGGGCTGGGCCAAGGCTGAAGAAGTAAAGATGGCGCTGGCCACCTTCAAGAAGAGCGGCAAACCGATGCATGCCTTCATGCGCCGGCCCGATGCCAAAGACTATTTTCTGGTTGCCGGTGTCGACCGCATCTCGATGGTGGATGAGGACGTTCTCGACCTCAAGGGTTTGCGTGCCGAGCGCACCTATTACAAAAATACGCTCGACAAGCTGGGCGTGCAGGTTGAGATTGAACACGCCGGCAAGTACAAAGACTTTGGCGACAGCTACACCCGTACATCGATGACGCCGGAATCGCGTGAATCGCTTGGCGCCATCCTGAACGGGATTTTTAATGTGATGGTGAAGGGCATTGCCGAAGGCCGTAAACGCACACCGGCCGAGATTGAAGCTCTGATCGATGAAGGCCCCTTTCTTGCCAAAGAAGCTTTGAAGAATAAGCTCGTGGATGCTCTCGAATACGACAACATAGCGCGCGAGCAATTGGCCAAGAAGGCGAATGTCTCAACCAAAGGCGCGATCTCAGCCCGCGACTATCGCAAGCAGATCCGCTTCCGCTGGGAGCGTGACGACAACAACAAGATTGCCTATTTCGTGGCTGAAGGCGACATCATCCGCGGGTCTGGCGTCGGAGAAGGCCAGATTGCCTCGCGGGACTTCATCAAACACGTGCAGGACCTCAAAGCTGACCCGAGCTTCAAGGCTGTGCTGCTGCGCATCGATTCGCCTGGCGGCGACGCTGTGGCATCCGATGAGTTGCTGGCGGCGTTGCTCGATTTGAGCAAGGTAAAGCCGGTGGTGATTTCCATGTCTGACGTTGCGGCTAGCGGTGGCTATTACATGGCTGTTACGGGAGACCAGATTTTTGCCTATCCCGGCACGATTACCGGTTCGATCGGTGTCGTCTATGGCCGGCCCAACCTGAAAGGCCTCTACGACAAGATCGGTTTGACCAAAGACGGGATGCAGCGTGGCAAGAATGCCGACATCGACTCTGAATCCAAGCCCTTGTCTGAGATTGCCCGCAAGAAGCTTCGTGAAGGAATCAACGAGAGCTACACAACCTTTGTTGCCAAGGTGGCTGCCGGCCGCAAGGCCAAGGTGGAAGAGATCGAGGAATTGGCCCAGGGAAGAGCCTGGATCGCCTCAGACCCCGGTGCCAAGCGTCTGACCGACCAACTGGGCGGCATCGACGCAGCAATGGCTGCATTGCTCAAGAAGGCCAATATCAAAGCCGACGCCAAACTCCAACTGGTGCCTTACCCTCCTGCGCAGAATACGCTGGAGCGCTGGTTTAGCGACGAAAAGCTGCTGAGTGCGGCGATGGGTGGCATCATTGGCTTTGAGAAACCCGCATATGCCGATGAAATCCGCCGCGCTCTGCGCCCGGCCTTGCGGCAGGGCGGCATGTTGCGCTGGATGCCCTATTCGATTGACGTCAAGTAGTTTGGCTTAGAAAGCGGCGGCTGAGCTGATTCCGGCCTGGCCGAGAGCGTTCGCCATTTTCTCAAGCGCTGCCTTGTGGATTTGGGAAACGCGGCTTTCGTTGATGCCAAGCATGCCGCCGATTTCTTTCATCGTCAGTTCGTTCGAGTAGTAAAGCATTACGACGCGCTGGTAGCGCTCAGGCAGGGTGTGCAGCGCGTCCTTGAGGAGGCTGCGCAGTTCTTCTTTGGCGCAGATCGAATCGGGGTGGTGGTCTGCGCTGGTAGGAAAGTCTGGCGCCGGCAGATCTTCGCTCTCATGGGTGCGGGTGGAGGCCGAAACCAGGCCAACATTGCGCAGGTCAATCATCATCTGGCGCCAGCGGTCTACATCGACGCCCATTTTGTTGGCAATTTCCTGCTCGGTGGGGTTTCGCTGCAGTTCGCTTGCGAGGTCTCTGGTAATGGCTTCTACCTGCTTGTGGCGGCGGCGCAGATCGCGTGAGGCCCAGTCGAGCTGGCGGAGGCTGTCAAGAATCGCGCCCTTGATGCGGTGCTTGGCATACGAGGAAAAGGCGACGTTCTTGTCCATATCAAACTTGGTGGCTGCATCAAACAAGCCCATAATCCCGGCGTGAATCAAGTCGTCCAGGTCTACATGTACAGGAAGGTTGTCATGTACACGGACAGCGATGGCGCGAACCAGGGGAAGGTGTTCCAGAACTACACGGTCACGGTGAGCATAGACGCTCTGGTCTGGGTGAACGGCTTCAGCGATGGCGGTATTCGCCTCGATCGATTGGGTGAGAGTCTGGAATGAAACTTGAGCAGCGGTCATGGTTGAAATCTCCGAACGGGGTTGGGTGTTATCTTCCCGGCTGGAGAAAGTTGCTGCGACCTGAAATTCACTTTCAACTTGTTGGGCCTCAAGTTGTGCATTCGGTGTGCCGATCATTTCTTTAGTTGGTGGCTTGCGCATTGCTTTGATCCTTTTGCCGGTTCGCCGCGTATTTACTTCTGCGGCGACGCAATATGGAATGCAAGACTCGTGCCGTTCTATTTCGGAAACTTTAGCCCTATTTTGGCGCAAAGCGGAAGCCATTTGGATTGCCTCTCAAAAGCCATAAACTGTTGTTTTACAAAGACTTAGGGGTTTACCTTAGCCCTTGCTCGACAAGATCGACATTCAGCGAAGTTTTCCACAGCCCCAAAGCGGGAACCAAAGCGGGTTGAATGTTTCATATCGGGAATTTCTGTTTCAACTTGAAACCGCTTTTTCAAAAAGACACTTTAGTACCGTAGTTCAGTAGCTGACATACAGCATTATCGAACATTCTTCATGGTTCTAAGTGATTGAAAATAAAAGAATTATGCCTTAGATGAACTAGGTTTTTGTGCTTAGTTTTTTTACCAGCCAAACACCTGAGAAGATCACCAGCATCGCACCCAGTTCTTTGAAGCCAAAGTCTTCGCGGTAGAACAACCAGCCTAAGGTGACGGCGACAACGGGGTTTATATACATGTAGATGGAGACTACGGCGAGCGGCAGGTGCTGCAGCGCGTAGAGATAGGCGCTGTAGGCAACGATCGATCCGAAGAGCGCCAGGTATACGACTGCGCCCATGACTCTCGGGCTAAGTTGGACGTTCCAGTCCCCCTGTACTAAGCAGAGGAGGCCCACAACGACCCCAACACTAGCCTGCTGAATCGCGCCCACCAGAATTGGATTGGTTTTGTCGTTGCGGCGTTTTTGCAGGATTGAGCCGAGCGACCACGAAATACAACTCACCTGAAGGATCAGAAATCCCTTCACCGTCTCGCCACTCAAGCCGGAGTTCAGCGCCTCTGGCCCCACCAGCCAGACGGCACCGGCAAAGCCAATTGCCATCCCGATAAAGGCCTTGGGGTTGATTCTGTCGCCACCCGGAACCAGCAACTCGACACCGATCATCCAGAAGGGGTTAACGGTAATGAAGAGTGCAGCGAGGCCGCTGGGGATGTGTGTCTCGGCCAGGGTAAGGGCGTAATTGCCGACTCCCAAGGTAAGCAAGCCGGTACCGATCGGCCCATAAAGCTCAGCGCCCTTCGGCATCGGCCATTTTCGCCACCAGGCAAAACCGAGGATCAACGCCCCTGAAAGCAGAAAGCGGCTGGCCACAAGCAAGAGTGGAGGAATCCCTTCGAGCGCAATCCGGATGCCGAGGTAAGTGGTTCCCCAGAAAAAGCAGACGGCGGCCAGACTCCACCAGGCGGCTGATGATGGTTCAGTGCGAGACAAGCCCTCAGGGTAGCAAGTACAATCGAGACTTGATCATTACCGTCACGCTCAATCCGGCAGTGGACCAAAACATTTCGGCCGATCAACTGGTTTTCGAAGACCGCGCCTACATTCTCGACAGCTTCGAGAGTGCGGGTGGGCGGGGCATTAATGCTTCGCGGGTCATCCATTCCTTTGGCGGCAAGACTCACGCGCTCGCCTTCTCGGGCGGAGCCAGCGGTGCGCATTTTGAGAAGTTGATGCGCAGCTATGGCTTCCCCAGCGAGTTCGTGCCGATGAAAAACGCCATCCGCCACAACCTTTCGATTACCGACAAGCAGGGGCTGAGCGTCAAGCTGAATGAGCGAGGGCCGCAACTGGCTGCCTCAGAGGTTAAGGCAATTGAAGAAGCGATCGTGAAGCGGCTGCCCAAAGCCAAGTGGCTGATGCTTTGCGGGAGCGTCCCGCCCGGGGTGCCCAATAACTTTTATTCGCGTCTGATCGCTGCCGCCAAAGAGCATGGTGTAAGCACGCTGCTTGATACTGACAGCGACCCGCTGACCCTCAGCATCGAAGCCGGGCCTACGGTTGTAACGCCGAATCAGCCGGAGGCCGAGCGGCTGCTGGGCAGAGCATTGCTGACGCGCAGCCATTTTGTCGAGGCAGCTCAGAGAATACGCGACATGGGCGCAGAAAACGTGGTGCTGTCGCTTGGCGCGCGCGGAGCCATGGGTTGCACCGAGGATCGTGTGTATGAGGTGATCCCGCCGCGTGTGGATGCGGTGTGCCCGATCGGCGCTGGCGACGCGATGGCCGCGGCTTTTACGTGGGCCATGATGAAGGGCAAGGCGTTTTATGATTCGCTGCGTTGGGGTGTGGCGGCGGGTACGGCGTCGGCGATGTTGCCGGGGATTAGCTTTGCGAATCTCGAACAGACCAAGGCCATGTACAAGCGGGTTGAAGTAAAGCCGATTGTCTAGCGATCGGGTTCAGCGTGCCCTGGCTATTCGGTGCGGATGAGCGTCAATCTGGGAGTTTTGGTTTCGCTGGGGCCAACCGTGATTTCCAGTGCCTGGCTTGCATAGTTCTTGAGAAAGTCCGGGTCTTGCCAGAGGTCGTCATCGATGTGGTCCCAGGCGTAGAGCTTGTATTTTCCAGGTCGCAAGGATTTGAAATGCACGGTACCGTCGTCTGAGGCGATTTGCTTTTGCGAGATCCCTTTTTCTTCGAGCGGAACCAGACAGACTACTGAATCTGGTGCTGGCCTGCCATCACTATCTAGGACATTGGCAATTGTTTTTCCGGCAGTGCAATTCAGGCGCATCTCGAGCCTGGTTGGGTTTTGAATCTGGAAGTCGCGCATAGATGCTTCCACTCCGCCGATGCTCAAGTTCTGCCAGAAGCACCCATCCGGGATAGCTGCTTCGAGCGAGTAGCGGCCCGGACGAACCGCTTTGGCGAAGGCACCGGCAGAATCCGGGCGGGTCTCGTAGCGGGCGAAGCCTATGGAATGATGGCGAAGAGTTAGAGCAAGATTCTCGAGAGCGATGCGAGCAGCTCCTTCAGCAACGGTGATCTTTCCCGAAATCTGTGGCGCTGGGCTTAGCGCAAGAACGACATTGCTGGTGTCGGCATTCACATCCAAAGTTGAACTGGCATAGGCTTCAGCACCACCCGATTGAAGCTCTGCAGTCATTGTGTATTGACCCGGAGGGGCCTTGAATTCAAAGCCTTGATCCGGCTGTCTGGTGCTTGTGCTGAGCAGCCTGTCGGCATCATACATTGCCACCGAGACAACGGCCTGTGAGCTGGCATCCACACCAACCACCTTGCCACTCACACGAAGCAATGCCGGCTGCCTGAGCTTCACGATTTGGATATCAACACCTGTTATCACCGTCCCCACATTGACTTCTACCGGCAGCCCTTTCTCTGCACTTATTGCATTCGGGTAGAAGGTGGGGACATAGATCATTTTGGGTGCATCAGCGTCACCAAAGTGATTATTTGCAATCGGCTTTTGATGGATTGCCTGAAGGAAATAGCGGCCTGGCGACAAATTGGAGATTCGATATTCGCCCGTGTCATTGCTAGTGGCACCGACATTGAGCGCCTGCAGACTCCTCCGGCCATCACGGTAAACCTGTTTATGGATTCGCACCGAAGCGGCATCCAGCGGGTCTCCATCGGCGTCCAGAATGCGCCCGGAGATCACGCCCTGGGGAGGAATGCGGATATCTTTGCCGCTCAGGTGCTCGTCCTGGCCCAGAGCAACACGCTGGCTGGCACGCCGCTCGAGAAAACCAGAACGGTTCGCCTTCAAGCGATAGTTGCCGCTGGGAAGACCAGTAAACTGAAACACCCCTTCGCTGTTTGTCTCTGCAAGCAGGTGAATTGGGCTGGATGAAGCATCAAGAACCA
>JBIPMY010000671.1:0-2541 GCA_044376335.1 Bryobacter sp. | reverse complement strand
CCGCACCTACCGTTCTATCGGCGTCCCCGACGCCCACCACGGCCTCTCGCACCACTTCAACGATCCGGCCAAGATCGAGCGCCTCCAGAAGATCGACCAGCACCACGTCGAAATGTTCAGCCACTTCCTGGCCAAGCTCAAGCAGACCAAAGATGGCGACGGCACCCTGCTCGATAACTCAATGGTGCTCTACGGAAGCAGCCTCTCCGACAGCAACAAGCACGAGCACTTCAATCTGCCCACCGTCATTGCTGGACACGCAGCCGGGCAGATCAAAGGCGGGCGCCACATCCGCTATCGCAAGGGTACACCGATGACTAACCTGTACCTCAATATGCTCGATAGCGTTGGCGTTAAGGAAGAGAAGTTCGGCGATTCCACAGGTCGCGTCGACCATCTCACAGACCTTTAAGCCAGCATGTATAGCTTCGAAGGAAAGTCCGTCCTTATCTCGGGCGGCACCAGTGGCATCGGCGCGAGCATTGCAAAGGCCTTTGCCGACAGCGGCGCACAAGTGCATGCTTTGGGCCTTGAAACCGGCCTCGACATCACAAAGCCAGCGACAATCGAACAAGCTCTATCCAGCATCAGCACCATCGATGTGCTCGTCAACGCCGCGGGTGTCATCCGCCGTCTCGAAGAACACTCGCCTGATGTCTTCGCCCAGGTCATCGACATCAACCTGAACGGAGCCATGCGCATGTGCTCCGCCTGCCACTCGCACCTGAAAGCCACCAAGGGCTCGGTAATCAACATCGCTTCCATGCTGAGTTTCTTCGGCTCAGGCCCAGCCCCAGCCTACAGCGCAAGCAAGGGCGGCCTCGCGCAACTCACTAAAAGCCTCGCCATCGCCTGGGCCCCTGATGAGATCCGCGTCAACGCGCTCGCCCCCGGCTGGATCGAAACTCCACTCACCTCAGCGCTCCGAGAAGAAACCGCCAAAAGCGAAGCCATCCGCCTCCGCACACCCATGCGCCGCTGGGGCCAGCCAGAAGATATTGCAGGCCCCGCACTCTTCCTTGCCTCCCCGGCTGCCGCCTTCATTACTGGAGCAATCCTCCCCGTCGACGGCGGATACCTGATAGCGTAAAACCAATGCTCAACCCCATCGAGATGGCCAAAGACATCGTCGTCAACGGTGTCCTTCCAGAAGACGAACGAGTCTGGGTCCCACAGGCTGAAAATGTCTGGTTCCGCCCACTCTGCCTCTCCACCAGACAAGGCTACTGGGTGAACCTCCTGCGAGTCCGCAAATCGGGGATCCTCAGCCGCCACCGCCACCCGGCGCCCGTACACGGCTACGTTATCGAAGGCAAATGGAAGTACCTCGAACACGACTGGACCGCCACCCAAGGCAGCTATGTCTTCGAGCCGCCCGGCGAAACCCACACCCTCACCGTCCCCGAGGACGTCCCGCAGATGATCACTCTCTTTCACATCACCGGCGCGATGATTTACGTCGATGAAAAGGGTGCCGTCACGGCTTACGAAGATGTCTTCACCAAGATCGAGATGTGCCGCAAGCACTACATCGCTTGCGGCCTTGGTCCCGACTTCATCAATCAATTCATCCGTTAGAACTTCATCCGCAGTGCCACCTGCATGGTGCGAGGGCCGCCAATGGTGGATGTGATGGTTCCCATCGTGCCAAATCCGGCGGCCGGCAGTGCCGAACTCGGATTAGCAAAAGTGGTCTGGTTGAAGGCGTTAAACACCTCCATACGGGTCTCGACGTTAATTCGTTCATTCACAGCAGTCGTTTTGCTGAGCGCGAAGTCGAACTGGCGTTGATCGGGTCCACGCAGGATGTTGCGTCCTGCATTGCCCCATCGATCGTCTGAATTGCCAAAGGCAGTCACATCAAAGAAACCATTCAAACGGTCCTGCACTCGACCGGTCTTGAATGCGCTGTCGATGGTTCGGCCAGGAGCAAGATCAGTTCTCACACGCGCCACTTGAGCCCAGTTCGCATTTGCCGTGTTTGCACCGGTTACTGAGAATGGAGATCCGCTCTGCAGGGTCGTCATCCCGTTCAAGGACCAACCACCCAGCAACATCTTTGCGGCCTGCGATCCTTTAAACGCTTGCGGAATCTCGTAGATGAAAGCTGCCGTAAACCGCTGCGTCCGGTCGAAGTCAGCAACGCCACGGTTATTCGCCATATTTCGGGCATCATGCTCGACTGTGCCGCCATCGCTTGAGATGTTATCGAGCGTCTTGGCCCAGGTATAAGCAGCCTGTACCAGGACCCGGCGCTGGAAGCGTCTCCGGTAATTCACCTGTAGCCCATGGTAAGTAGACATACCGTAGTTCGATCTCTTCCTGTAGCCACTCTGACGGCCTAGTCCCAGATACTCGCTTGGAACAAAGAAATCCGGGTTAATCAACGCCCCAGTGCGTGTACGAATATCGGTAAATCCATTCACCGGTGTCACCCGCGGGTCGTAGGCCTGAGCCAGATTCAGCTTGGCCATCAAACCGATTCCGCGCGTTCCTACATACCGTACATCGATCACGTTGCCTTTGAGCGGCTCATACTGC
>JBIPMY010000259.1:0-8860 GCA_044376335.1 Bryobacter sp. | reverse complement strand
CGTAGCTGAGCTCATCTTGCGGACAGCCTCTTCAAGCGTCATTACTTTGCGCTCACGCACGTAATGGCCAAGGATCTGGGTAGCTGTACCGTAGCTTCGCGGGTGCACGAGGCTCGTTGCTTTATCGGGATCGGCAGCGCCGGCGTCTGTGCCGAACTTCATCCAGGGCTGCTTCATCTTTGCCTCGACGTTCTCGTCGCTCATCATGAAGTAGACCGTCCCGATGCGCTGCCGCTCGGATTCCAACAATTCAAAAACAGTCTCGGTCCAGGATTTCCCCTTCATCGCAGCAATTTCGCTCAGGTATTTGCCGGCGTAAATTTTGTTCTCTGGCTTCAGAAGGCCAAGCACCAAAACGCCTTCTGGCGTCCCGGCACCGCACAAATTCTCCCAGGTGGTGCGATCCGACAACATCTCCGCACGCATCTTCTCTCGAATCGTGGGGCTGGCGATATTTTCGTAAAGCTTGCCGTTCTCAGCCGCCCATGGGGGAAGGCAAGAGGTCAATCCAGTCGACCCTGCCGTGTACGGATACATGTTCGCCTGAAGATCAACGCCCTGCGCTCGCGCATTGTTGATCGTGGCGAGAAACTCAGCAGACTTCGGCCAGTTTTTGCGCCCGGCTACTTTCAAGTGGTACAGCTCCACCGGAACCTTGGCTTCCTTGCCGATCCGGATGGCTTCTTCGAGGGCGGGGAAGATGTCATCGGCTTCAGACCGCATGTGGGTGATGTAGGTACCACCGAAAGGCGCCATCACCTTGGCTACTTCAACAATCTCTTCAGTGTCGGAGTATGAGCCAGGTGGGTAGATCAAAGCGCTGGCCAAACCAAAAGCGCCGTCTTCCATCGCT
This sequence comes from Bryobacter sp., assembly GCA_044376335.1. Lineage (GTDB taxonomy): Bacteria > Acidobacteriota > Terriglobia > Bryobacterales > Bryobacteraceae > Bryobacter. The sequence continues at coordinate 8,007 of JBIPMY010000259.1, read as the reverse complement.
TCCTTCATGGCTGCCTTCATGCTTTCCAGTTCAGCGGGAGTGGCTTTGCCTGCAGCCATGCCTTTGGCATAAGCGCGTATCGTACCCTGGCCGACGTAGGAGCCAAAGTTCACGCTGGAGCCATGCTTCTTCATCGCCTCAAGCCAGCGGGCAAACCCATGTGGGCCAATAAACTGGCGGTCCGCTTCTGTCTCAGACTTGGCACTGGCTGGAGCATTCGAAGAGCCCTCGCCCATGATCTCGGTCGTGATGCCTTGGGAGACTTTGCTGATGACGCGCCCATCGCCATTCAGAAGAGCGTCTCTGGAATGAGACTGGATGTCAATAAATCCAGGCGATAATACTAGCGTTCCCAGGCCATTGATCTTCTTCACCGCAGGCGTAGATGCCAACATCCCACGAGGTGTGATCCGCGCGATTCTGTCTTTGCTCACTGCCAGATCGCCGTAATACCAGGGCGCACCCGATCCATCCACGATTCGCGCGTTGGTAATGATCAAGTCCAGTTGCGGGGATTGTGCTCCCAGCGCCGCAACTAACAGAAAGAGGAAGGAACTACGCATAGGGAAGAGTGTAGCGAAAGATGGCTTCGCTGCACTCTTCCCTATACAAAATGAACTCTACGGCTTTTGTGTCTGAGCGTCGTTCTTTTGCTTCCGGATGCGACGGCTCATTTTGTTCTGATCCTGGTGCAAGTCTTTACGTTCTTCGGCCGTCACAACGCCATCGGCCTTTGCCGCACGCTTGTCTTTGCGCAATTCTCTCTGCTGCTTTTCAAGACGGATGGTTTCCTTCTTGGTGAGGCTGCCGTCGGCTACTCCCTCGGCAATGCGCTTCTGCTGATTGGTCTGGCGCTTGGTAACTCCCGGGGTTGCTTCTTGTGCAAACAGGGCACCAGCCAATGTGATGGTTATAAGGATAATTGACTTCATGTCAGATTGAACACAGTTCTTTTTCGAATGTCGCGGTCCTTTTATTGAACGTAGAAAAGTACCGGTGCGCTTGGGTAGCCGTCACCACTGGTCAAGACCAGAGCCTGTGGCCCGGCGCTAATGCCATTCGGTACTACTGCATTGATTTGATAGAGGCCGATGAATCCGGGCGTCAATCCGGAGAATGCGACTGAGGCATTTCTCCCGCCGATCGATACAGTTGCCGGCTGCAGCGTAGGACTCAATTCCGTCAGGCTTGCAGGCACTCCCGGGTTCGGGGGATTACGTACAGGGCCAAGACCAGTGGCATAAATCACGATCGCTCGTCCCGGTCTTTCCCCGGAGTTCGGCCCATTCACGCTTCCATTCTGATTCACCACTACTCCAACGCCAGCGGCTTGTTGGAAGACCCCAGGTACAGCCGGCACTACATCGACTCTCACAGGTGTGCCTGGAACGTTATCGCGAATCACACGCAGCACCGCATTCTGCACCGGCTGGTAATTGTGCGGAATCATTGCGTTGATCTGATTGGGGCTGACAAAAAACAATGGCAGGCGCTGGTTGTTGATCTCCACGCGCACGTTACCCAAAACATCGGGGATTGGCGTTTGTGTCACACCTTGCGTTACCCCTGCCAGATTCAGGCCAAACACGCTGAAGATCCCTCCCGGGCTGAGTACTCCAGGGAGAAAGCTTGCCGCGTTCACCACTCCAGCTCTCAGCGCAAGCGGCACATTGTTACCCACCGCCAGCACTACCAATACTTCCTGTACGCCAAAGTTGTTCACACTCCCCGCCGGCCCGATCCGCACGGAACCAACATAGCCGCCAAGGGCCAGATTTTCAGTAGTGACGTCGACGTTGATGCTAGCCGGTGTCTGGCCAGACTGGGGTGAAGCAAAGAGCCAGTTTGCAGCCGATGGGGTCGAGGTTGCCGTTGTCACGTTATACCGGATGCTTCCCTGATTCGTTGACATGTTGATGCGCTGGATCGCTGGCTTGTTTTCTGGCCGGTCTGTAGTGAAGAGCAAGCCATCGGGCTCGATCGTGAGAGTGGATGCCACCCCACCGGCTCGCACTTCAAACACAAGTCTTCCGGGAACATCGGAATTCAGGCGCCTGCGGATCAATCCATTTGTGTTTGAGTCGAGAAAAGATCTGGACAAGCCAGAACCCGGCAATTCGAAATTCGCATCTGCCTGAATTGTCGATCCGTTGGAATAACCCGCACGGGCTGCATAGCCTCCTGTGCCGCCGCCACCCCCTGAGACATCTCCAGACTCCCACTGGATCGTCTCGTAGTTGAACTCGATATCGAAATTGCCGGGCGCTGTATCCGACCGGTCGATCAACACAACCTGAAACGAATTCAGCTTGTCGTCCTTACGCGCGTAGTAGCCCACATTGCGCCAGGTTGCGGCAAAGGCTGGCCTGCCGTTAACGACACCGCGACCGTAGGTGACAGGTGATGATCGGGTTCCTGTTGTATCAACGTCCGCCCAGAACGGCGCGATGATCACCCGTCCTGTTTCAACGATCCTCTGTGGTGTGTAGTCGGGCAGCGCTGCGTCAAAAGTGATGTTGCCGTTGTTGTTGACGAAGACAGTGTCCTGCAAGCGACCGAAGAAGTTAATCCGAAAGCCCAATTGAAATGCGTCGGATGACCCATCATCGTTGCGCTCCAACTGGTTCTGGTAAAAGCTCGTGTTGTTGCGGATGGCCTGGCCGCAAAGGCCTGCAGACATTGCCAGGAAAACGGCGAGGAATCGAAGGGGCATGCCATCTATCTTAGTGTGGGCGTCATCGGCAATCCATAGCGGGGGCGCAAAGTTAGCAGTGGTTGTGGCTCTATCTTTGCATCTGGTTCCAGATCCAGTCGCCATTTTTGGCTTATTGTGGCCAGGCAAAGTACCCCTTCCAGCCAGGCAAACCTCTCCCCGATGCAGAGCCTCGATCCAAGCCCAAACGGCAGAAACGCGTATCTGTCTTTGGGTTCATTGCGCCCCGGCAGGAAAGAATCTGGTTTTTCAAAAAGCTCAGGCCGCCGGTGGAGTACAGCCATCGAAACCAAGACTATCGCCCCACGCCGCAAATGAATCAATGGCGTCTCGACGGGCTTGAGCGCTCTACGGCCCAGGATCCAGACTGGCGGGTACATTCGAAGAGATTCCCGGAAAATGGCAACCGTGCGAGGCAGCCTGGCGGCATCTTGCATCTGAGCCGGCCGGCCTTGCAGTACCTCGTCAATTTCGTCTTCCATCAGCTTGCGCTCTTGCGGATGCTGAGACAGTAAATAGAGAGTCCAGGCCAGAGCATTTGCCGTGGTGTCGTGACCTGCCACGAAAATGGTCATCAATTCGTCGCGTAGTTGGAGATCGGGCATTCCCGTTCCGGTGTCCGGGTCTTTGGCGTTCATGAGCATCGACAGCAGGTCTGTGTGTTCATTCATAGACAGCCTGCGTTCTGCGATGAAGCCATAGATGATGGCATCCAGTTCCTGCAGTGCCTTCCGGTAACGATTTCTCAAAGGAGAAGGAATACTGAGCAGCAGGTTCCCCCAAGGCGTCACCAGATGGTTTAGTGTCTTGACAACTTCATCGAGAGCCGCCCCAATTTGCTCTGCCTGCGAATCTGTTTGTTGAGAAAAGAGGGTTCGAGACACAATGTCCAACGCCAGATTCCCCATGTCGTGAGCCGCGTTGACGGTTTCACCAGGTTTCCAACCGCGAGTCAATCTTGTGGTTGCTGCCACCATCTCCCCTGCATAGGCTGACAAGCGATCTCGATGAAAAGCAGGCTGCGCAAGCCGGCGCTGCTTGAGGTGCAGGGGTTCTTCACTGGTGAGCAAGCCTTCGCCGAAAAGCCCACGCGTGCGATTGATCCGTGGGAATTTCTCAAAACTCGAAGGGTGGTGGATGAACAGCTCTTCAATAATTGCCGGATCATTGAGCAGCACGAACTCACGATTGCCGAATTGAATGCGCGCGACAGGGCCCTGCGCCTCAGCTGCGGCACGAAAAAACGCTATCGGATCAGACAGGAGCTGAAAGGGATTCGGAAGGCCCAAATCAAAGAGATGATTAGACTTATCAAAAGACTCAATTTGAGTCTTTGCCTCAGAAGTGTTAACCTTTCCGTAATCCAAGTATGCTTAAGAGCCCCGTTCTGCTCTGGCAAAAATCAAAAATTCAACTGTTTCAAGGGGTTTTACGTGAAAGTACCTCAAAGGTCTTCGCTTTTTCTTTCCTTGTTGCTTCTGCTGGCAACAAGTGTTTTCGGACAAACATTCCGGGGTTCTGTCTCCGGTAGTGTGGTGGATGCTTCGGGCGCTGCTGTGCCTGATACCACTGTCAAGTTGATCAACGATGCCACCGGTTATGCCCGTGAAGGCACCACTACCGCGAGCGGTGATTTCAACTTTCCTGACTTGCCGCTGGGTTTTTATACCCTCACTTTTAGCAAGTCAGGCTTTCAGACCACCAAGGTCGACAAGGTCGAAGTGGCTGTTAGCCGCGTCACCAACCTTCCGGTAAAGCTTGCCGTTTCAAGCCAGGCAACCACGGTTGAAATCAGCGCTGTTGCCGCTACGATCGAAACCTCCTCAACCACTCTGGCCAACGTTGTCAATCCCCAGATGGTGCAGGAAATGCCGATGAACGGACGCGACTTCCGTCAGATGCTGAAGATGGCTCCGGGCGTCAACCCGCTCAACAACAGCGTCAATGGCATGCGTACCTCCGGCAACAACTACCAGATCGATGGTGCCGATAACAACGACGCATTCCACAACACTTCTGCCGTGAATCAGGGCGGAGTTGCCGGCATCGCTGGCACCTTGCTTCCTGTCGAAGCAATCGACCAGTTCGCCATCGCAACCAATGCAAGTGCCGAACAGGGCCGCAATGGCGGTTCCAACGTGAACCTCGTAATCAAGAGCGGTACCAACGAACTGCATGGCAGCGCCTACTACTTCAACCGTCGCGAAGCACTCGCCGAGTTGAGCCCCTTCCAGGCTCCCGGTTCCAAGAAGCGCGTTGTACGCAACGATCAGTATGGTTTCAGCCTCGGTGGTCCAATCATCAAGAACAAGCTCTTCTACTTCATGACCGGCGAAGCGCAGAAGGCCATTGCAGCCATCAGTCTTCGTGACACCCATCCTTCTACTGCTTTCGTCGAACAAGGCCGCGCTCTCCTGCGCCGCTACAACATTCCTGAAAGCCCCCTGGCCACCCGTGTTCTAACTGCCTGGCCCAGCCGCTTTAATAATCTTCCTGCCACCCCCAACAACCTCGTTGCTGGCGACCAGAACGATTACGACAGCTACAACGGCATTGTTAAGGTCGACTACAACATCAACGAAAAGCACTCGATCGCTACTCGCTACTACGGTGGCACCGGCAAGCAATCTGCTTCCTCTGGTGGCGTCTATCAGGAATACTTCCAGGTGGCTCCCAGCCGTATGCACAACGTCAGTGTTGTCGCAAACTCCACTCTTTCTCCCCGTATGTTCAACAACCTGATTCTCGGTACAAACTACTTCCTTCAGGTTTTCAACGACAAGGACACCAGCTTCAATCCCGTCGGTCTTGGCTTTAATACCGGAGTTACCGAAGCCAGCCTGATTGGTACCCCTACCCTTCGCATCACCAATTTCGCCGGTGCCGGTTTTACGCAACCCCTGGGTCGCATCGACACCACTGGTCACATCACCGACAACCTCAGCTACACCGTCGGTCGTCATCAAATGAAGTTTGGTGGTGAATATCGTCGCGCTGTCCTTGATGTCTTCTACGACACCAACAAGCGCGGTAGTTTCACCTGGGATGGTTCAGCTGGCCCCTGGCGCGCTGATACTTCCGTTCCTGCTCAAGACCGCAGCATGGCCGATTTTCTTGCCATGCTCACCACAGCCAACAATGGCGCTTCCATTACCCGTGGCCAGTTGCAGCGCGACTATCGCCAGAACAGCATCGACTGGTGGATTCACGATAACTTCCAGGTCAACCGCAAACTCAACCTGAACTTTGGTGTTCGTTATACCTTCAACGGTATTCTTCACGACGTAGACAAGACAATCACCAATTTCATTCCTGGTCGCGGTTTTGTCACTCCTGGCAAGGACATCGACAGCCTCTTCCCGAACGACTTCAACAACTTTGCTCCCCGCTTCGGTTTCGCTTACCAGCCCTTCGGCTCTGGCAAGACTGTGGTTCGCGGCAGCTGGGGATTGTTCTATGACACTCCTCCTCTCAACTTCATCGTGGCCAACACCAGCCCCGGTAACGGCAGCGCCGCTGGCGTCCATGCCAATCCCGGTGGTCCTGAGCCTGTCTTCAACATCAACCTGACTGGCGCTCCCACACAGATCGTTGCCGGACAGGCCATCTTCGGCACTGCTGCTCCCCGTCCTCCCTTTGGTGCTTATGGCATCAACCAGGACTTCCGTATGCCGTACGTGCAGAATTACAACCTCAACATCCAGCAGCAGCTCGGTAACGGAACCATCTTCCAGACTGGTTATGTTGCTTCCACCGGCCGCAAGCTCAGCCTCTTGAGAAACATCAACGCTCCGATCCCCGGCACAACCGGTGATCTGCAATCGCGTCGTCCTTTCAACTCCGCCTATCCCACCATTGCTGCCATCAACATGTTGGAATCGATCGCCAATTCCCAGTACCACTCCTGGCAGTCTTCGATCCGCGTCACCCGTTGGAAGGGCTTGATGATCAATGGCAACTACACCTGGAGCCGTCAGATGGACAACGGTACGGACGTTCGCAACGTTCTGCCCGCCAACAGCTATGACCTCCGTCGTGAATACGGTCCGGGTGCGATCGACCTCGCTCACATCTTCACCGGTTACGTTGCATACGACGTGCCGCAGTTTACACAGCGTATGAAGCCGCTCACTCAGGGCTGGCAATTTGGAAGCCTCTTCCAGATGACAACTGGTACCCCCATCGACATCACCGCTGGCGTGAACCGTTCTAACTCCTTTGACAATCGCGATCGCGTTGATGTTATCGGTTCGCCCACGGTTGGCGTTCAGGAGCCCACAGTTCCTGGTGGCGCACGTCGCTACTTTAGCGCTGCTAACTTCGCTTTGCCTGCAATCGGCACCTTCGGTAACATCGGACGCAACGCTCTGCGTGGCCCCGGTTTTAACGCAACCGACTTCTCGATCCTGAAGCGCACGGCAATCACCGAACGCATCAAGACTGAATTCCGCGTTGAAGTCTTCAACCTCTTCAACCGTGCTAACTTCGCCAATCCTGGCACCAGCTTCAATGCCGCAACCAGCTTTGGTCTCATCACCAACACCCGCAACGGCGGTGGTGCTCCCGGTCTCGGCCAGGGCGAACCCCGCAACATTCAGTTGGCTCTCAAGCTCATCTGGTAACCAATCGAATGAAGCTCTCAACACTAACGAGGAGCCTGTCAGCCTTTGCGCTGGCGGGCTCCTTTTGCTTTTCCCAGACTCAACCCAAAAAGACCTGGACTGATGCCGAAGTGATGAAAATCCACAAGGAAGCCTACCTTGTCGATCTTCATAACGATGTGCCCATGATCACGGTCACCGGCAAAGATTTCTCACTCCGTGGCGCGGGTCAACACACCGACGCGATTCGTATGAAGGAAGGCGGCATGGGCGGGCAAATGTTTGCCGCATTCGTTCCCACCAATTACGTCACCACGAACTCCAGCGCCCACCAGGCGCTACGTTTGATCGATTCGATCAAGGAAGACATCTGGAAGAAAAACGCTGCCCAGTTCAATTGGGCCAACAGCCCGGCTGATATTCTTGCCAACAAAAAGGCTGGCAAGATGAGCGCGCTGATCGGGATTGAAGGCGGCCACGCTATCGAAGACGACGTGCGCCTGCTACGCCGCTTCTACGAACTCGGCACCCGCTACATGACACTCACCTGGGCCAACACCAACAACTGGTGCGATTCCTCCGGCGACATCAACAACCCGAAGGTCAAGCACTGGGGAGGCCTCAACGATCTTGGCAAGTCCATCGTTCTCGAGATGAACCGCATCGGCATGATGGTCGACGTCTCACACATCT
>JBIPMY010000258.1:0-8874 GCA_044376335.1 Bryobacter sp. | reverse complement strand
CTGAGAAATATGGCCGCGAGCAGGTGGCGCAGATCATCACGTTTGGAACGCTTGGGGCAAGGGCGGCGATCAAGGACGTGGGCCGCGTGATGGACATGAGCTTTGCCGATGTCGATAAGCTGACGAAGCTGGTGCCGACGCAGCCGCTCAACATCAAGCTGAAGCAGGCGATGGAGATGGAGCCGAACTTCGGGGAAATGGCCAAGGCGAATCCGAAGGTGCAGGAGCTGCTTGATATCGCGATGCGGCTTGAGGGCATGGCGCGCAATGCTTCGATTCACGCGGCGGGTGTGGTGATCTCGCCCCGGCCGATCAAGGATATTGTTCCGCTGTACCGGACGAACAAGGACGAAATTGTCACCCAGTACGACATGGTGGGCCTCGAAAAACTCGGGTTGCTCAAGATGGACTTTCTGGGGCTGACAACGCTGACGATCATTGCCGATACGCTGGCGCTGATAGAGCGGCATCAGGGGATCAAGGTGGTGGTGGAAGACCTGCCGCTGGATGATAAGGCGGCTTATAAGGTGTTCTGCGACGGGCAGACTTCGGGTATCTTCCAGTTTGAATCTGACGGCATGAAGGACATTCTGATCCGGTACGCACCGGATCGGCTGGAAGACCTGATTGCACTCAACGCGCTGTACCGGCCTGGCCCGATGGACATGATCGATGACTTCATCGATCGCAAGCATGGCCGATCGAAGGTGACCTACGAGATTCCTGAAATGAAGGAGATTCTCGAGGAAACCTACGGCGTTATGGTGTACCAGGAGCAGGTTATGCAGATGGCGAATCTGCTGGCCGGCTACTCGCTGGGAGACGCCGATTTGCTGCGGCGCGCGATGGGTAAGAAGAAGATCGAAGAGATGGCGGCGCAGCGGCAGCGGTTTCTGGAAGGTGCGATTCGGAAAGGCTTTAATCCGAAGAAGGCCGAGAAGGTCTTTGACCACATGGAGAAGTTTGCGGGGTATGGCTTTAACAAGAGCCACTCGGCGGCTTATGCTTATCTCGCCTATGTTACGGCATATCTGAAGGCGAATTACCGGCTGGAGTTTATCAGCGCGCTGCTGACGTCAGAAACTGGCAACACGGCGAAGGTGGTTCGATATATCAACGAGTGTCGTGAACGGCAGATCCAGGTGTTGCCGCCGAGTGTGAACGCATCGGACTTGAACTTTACGCCGTCTGGTGACGGGATTCGCTTCGGACTTGGCGCGATCAAGAACGTGGGTGCGGGTGCGGTGGAGGCGATCATCAAGGTTCGCGACAAGGACGGCAAGTTCTCTTCGCTTTATGAGTTCTGCGAGCGGGTGGATATGTCGTCGGTGAACCGGCGAGTGATTGAAGCGCTGATCCGCTGCGGGGCGATGGATGAGTTGAAGGGCACAAGGTCGCAGAAGATGGCGATTCTTGATGCGGCCATCGAGACAGGCTTGCGGGCCTCGCGGGATCGCAACTCGGGGCAATCGGGCTTGTTTGGCGATTTGTTTGGCGGCAATGAAGAGAAGCATGAAGAGGGTGAATTGCCCAAGGTTCCGGATTGGGATGCCTCGCAGAAGTTGACCAACGAGAAAGAATTGCTGGGCTTCTACGTCAGTGGCCATCCACTGGATCGGTACCTCGACAAGGTGAACGACCTGGGTACTCACAATACTTCGACGCTCATTGGGGTGGACCGTGGTGTGGAAGTGAAGGTTTGCGGATTGATTACCGGGATTCAGCGCAAGCGCAATCAGAAGCAGGAATTGTGGGCGGCGATGCAACTGGAAGACCTGCATGGCACGGTGGATTGCATGGTGTTTGCTTCGAAGTTTGAGAGCCTGTCGAAGTACCTCGAAGAAGACAAAGCCGTCATGATTACGGCTAAAGTGCTGGTGGATGAGGGGTCTGCGCCCCGGTTATCGATTCAGGATCTGGTGGCACTGGACAATGCCAGAGTAAAACTTCCAGCCATGCTGAACCTGAAGATTCGGCTTACGGATAGCGAGGACAAGCGGGCGCTGGCACTGGCGGAATTGGTGAAAAGGAAGCCGGGCCCAGCCTCGGTGCGAATCATCCTCGAAAAAAGCCGTGACTTTTCGCTAACATTGGATTTGACAAGCAAAGTTCGGGCTGACAAGGAATTCCAGGGAGAGCTCTCCAAGCTCTTCGGTTCTACTTCCTACGAAGCCTCGGGCGACGCCTAAATAATGGCCAACTCTGACATCACAGCGCGGATCCATGCGCTACATCCCGAGAGCGCACCAGCGCCTGTCTCCAGCGAGGCGAATGCCGCATACAAGCGAGTGCAGCTTGCCCGGCATCCAAAGCGGCCTCATGCGGTGGACTACATCAATCGCATATTCACTGACTTTGCAGAACTGCATGGCGACAGAGCTTATGGCGATGATCTGGCTATTGTGGGCGGATATGCTTTTCTTGATGGCAAGCCGGTGATGGTGGTTGGCCAGCAGAAGGGCCGCGATACCAAGCAGAAGCTGGCTCGGAACTTTGGAATGCCAAAGCCTGAGGGCTATCGCAAGGCGATGCGGCTGATGAAGATGGCCAACAAGTTCAAGCGACCGATCGTGACCTTTATCGATACGCCGGGAGCTTATCCAGGGATTGATGCCGAAGAGCGTGGACAGGCGGAGGCGATTGCCTACAACCTGCGCGAGATGGCGCGGCTGGATGTGCCGGTGATTGTGGTGGTGATTGGGGAAGGCGGATCGGGTGGGGCGCTTGGTATGGGCGTTGGCAACAAGATCCTGATGATGGAGAACAGCTATTACAGCGTGATTTCTCCTGAGAGCTGTGCGGCAATCATCTGGCGCGATTCGGCCAAAGCGGAACTTGCGGCAGCGGCGCTGAAGCTGACGGCACCGGATTTGCTGGAGCGCGGGATTATTGACGAAATTGTCAGTGAACCTGCTGGTGGAGCGCAAGAAGATCATGATGCGGCGGCTGAGCTGCTTGGGGCCTCGATTCGGAAGGCGCTGGGCGAGCTTTCGACGCTGGATGCAGCAGGATTGGTTGAGCAGCGGTATCAGAAGTTCCGGCAGATGGCCCCGTTCTTTAGTGCCTAAGGGAGTTTAGTTGTGAAGAATCTTAAGTGGGGCGCAATGATCGTCCTGGCAGCGATTGGTTTTATTGCAGCCCTGTTTTATAACTCTATGTCCTACAGTCAGTTCCGGGTAGAGGTGTGCATGGAGTTTGAGGGCAGAACGAATTGCCGGACGGCGCTTGGGGCGACCGAAGAGCTGGCGATGCGTACTGCGGTGGATAATGCCTGCGCCATGATTGCGTCGGGGATGACGAACTCGATGGCGTGTTCGGCCAAGCAGCCGACCAGCATCAAGTGGCTGAAGGGCAAATAAAGCTGTGTCATCCTGTAATATGAAGACGATTTAAGCGTCTCTGAACTCAGAGATCATACTTTTTGAACTTCTTAACAAATTTTGTCGTCTGATCTTCTGGGAGTTACCGTTGAAAACTAAGTGGAAAGTCGCCATCGGCCTTGGCGTCGCAGCAATCGGTGGAGTGGCCGCCTTTGCGAATTACAAAATGAAGCAGAATGCGATCGTGTCGGTGACAACGGCCATGGTGTCGCGCCAGGACCTGGTGTCGCTGGTAACTGCCTCGGGTGAGATCAAGCCTCGCAACTATATCAATATTGGTTCGAATGCGAATGCACCCTCGCGAATCACTGAAATCAACGTAGTAGAAGGCCAGCGTGTGCGCAAGGGCCAGCAGCTAGCCAAGCTGGAATCGGTGCAGCCGGAAGCTCAGCTTGCGGCGCAGCGCGCCAATGTGGCAACGTCTGAGGCGGAATCTTCGGCGACGGAATCCGGGCTGCTTGCAGCGGATGAGAACATCAAGTCGGCGCAGGCGTCGATTGATCGGGCGAAGGCTGACGCAGAACGATCCCGGCTGGATTATGACCGCGCCAAACAGCTTTTTGAAGAGAAGCTGATTGCGCGGCAGGAATACGAGACGAAGAAGAGCACTTACGAATCGAATCAGGCGGCGATTCGCGAAGCAGAAGCCCGAGTGAATCAGTTGCGTGCAGCGCGTACGCAGCAATCGGCGCAGTTGAATGCAGCCCAGAAGCGGGTGGCAGCGAGCCAGGCGAATTTGCGTTCTGCTGCCGATGTGTTGCAGCGTACCTTCGCCACCAGCCCTATTGACGGTGTTGTGACGAATTTGCCCGTGCGTGTGGGTGAAACGGTTGTGCCTGGTATTCAGAACTCTGCTGCCAGCCTGATCATGACGATTGCCGATATGTCGATCATCACTGCTGAAGTGAAGGTGGACGAGACGGATATTGTGAATGTGTCGCTCGGCCAGAAGACGGAAGTGACGATTGATGCGATCCCTGGCAAGAAGTTTATTGGCAAGGTGATTGAGATCGGCAATACGGCGATTCTGCGTTCGACAGGACTTGCTGCATCGCAGAGCGCGATTTCTTCTCAGGAAGCCAAGGACTTTAAGGTGGTTGTGGCGCTGGAAGCTCCTCCTGAGGAGATTCGTCCGGGCCTCTCTTGCACCGCTCGCATTACCACTGCTACGCGGCCCAAGGCATTGTCGATTCCGATTCAGGCTTTGACCGTTCGCCAGAAGGGCGACCTTGAGGCTGTCAAGCCCGGCGAGAAGAAGCCCGAGACGCAGAGCCCGGCTGAGATGAAGGCTGGCAAGGAAGAAATTCAAGGCGTGTTTGTGGTGAAGAACGGCCAGGCCACCTACAAGAAGGTGGAGACCGGGATCACGGGGGCCACCGAAATTGAGGTGACCAGCGGTCTTGGAGAGGGCGAAGAGATTATTACGGGCTCCTACAAGGCGATTCGTACCCTTCGCAACGATACAAAGGTTAAAGTAGACAATAAGACCACAACGAAGGCGGAATCCTAACCCATGTCCACTGCCGTAGCCACGGACCCGAAAATTCGCGGCGAGCAACTGAAGCGCGACGGAATCGTCATCCGCACCTATGACCTGAAGAAGACCTATGTCATGGGTGATCAGGTGATCAATGCGGTGAACGGTACGGACATCGAGATCAAGCGTGGCGAGTACGTAGCGATCATGGGGCCTTCGGGTTCTGGCAAGTCGACGTTGATGAACCTGATCGGGTGTCTCGATACGCCGAGCTCGGGTGATTATTACATCAATGGCAGTCTGGTGAGCTCGATGTCGGATGATGAGCTGGCACGGATCCGGAACAAGGAAATCGGCTTTGTGTTTCAGAGCTTCAACCTGTTGCCCCGCGCGACTGCGCTGCACAATGTGGAATTGCCGCTGATTTATGCCGGCTTTACCCAGGCCCAGCGCGTGGAGCGGGCCAAGCAGTGCCTGGAACAAGTGGACCTTGCCAAGCGCATGTATCACAAGCCGAACGAGCTTTCGGGTGGACAGCGTCAGCGTGTGGCTATTGCCCGGGCTCTGGTGAACAACCCTTCGATTCTGCTGGCCGACGAACCGACGGGTAACCTCGATTCGACGACGAGCGTGGAAATCATGGCGTTGTTTGAGCGCCTGTATTCGTTGGGCAACACGATCATTCTGGTTACGCACGAACTGGATGTGGCCATGCATGCGCACCGCATCATTCACGTCCGTGACGGCAAAGTCGAGAAGGATGAAAAGACCCGCTAGTTATTTGTTGAGTCTTCCAGAACGAAGCATTCGAGCCCTCACTGCTCTCAGTGCGGGCTTTTTGCGTGAAGGAAGCGAGATCACGCTGCCTCCGAATTTCAGAAGGACGCGGCTGTATCAATCGATTGTCGACCAGACCTTGCGATTTCTCATTGAGAAGGTGGGCAAGGTGGAGGGTGCTTACCAATCGGCCGATGCGTTGCCGGAAGATTTTCTGGTGAGACGGACGGCGGGTAATGGCATCGATATTCTGTCGCTGGCCGTGTTTCATGCGTCGCCCGTATGGGTGCTGGCCGGGATGGCGGATGTGTCTGGGGCGGGTGGGAAGTTGTTAGGTGAAATCGCATCGACTCTGGAGAAAGAAGGCTGGCTGACGGGGGCTGAGTCTGTGCGGAGCGTTACCGATTTGCTGGATGGGCTGGAGCGTGGAAGTGGGCATCTGGCTGAGAGCTTTAATACGCCGCCGCTGAATCGTGCGGCGTTGATGCGGGAGTGGGAGTCGCTCAAGAAGGTTGTGGCAGACCGGGAGAAGGTGGAGGCCGACTGGGAGCAACTGAAGAGCATCGCGGCGGCACAGAAGAAGCCGCTAATGGAAGTGTCTACGGCTGTGGCGCTGAATACGTTGAGGTGTGGGAAGCAGATGTGGACTGACCCGATTCTCGAACACTATTCGAAGACGCTGAGCGAGATGAATGAGATTGGGTTTACGGCTTATGCGGGGCGGGAGATGGCGCCTTATTGGCGGGCGGCTGTGGCTAACTTTGCGCGGTAGCGGGTGAGGCTAGTCTTCCCGGCCTCTCAGGATTGCGGCCATGACTCGGGGACTGCGGTGACCATGCATGACGGCAATTACCCACAATGGTTTTTCTTCTGGTGCGTAGGCAATAAGATAATCACGCAAGCGGATGAAGCGCAGCGGGCGACTGGTGAGGTCAGGTCGTCTGTGTCCCCGATGCGAAAAAGGAACCAAGTTCTGAATGGATTGGTAGATCTCGTCGACCACTCGGTGAGCGGCTTCAAGACTACTTTGTCCTATGTATTCGGCAATTTCATCGATATCGTCGAACGCCCCGGGTGGAGGTCGTAGCCGATCATACCCTGCCTTTACGCCTCGCCTCAATTCGCTCATGCAATCGAGCAAACGCCTCATCACCCGGGATTAGCTTTACCTTGCCACTCTTGATGTCGTCATAGCGGGAGTCCAGCATTGATTTGGTTCCGGCCAACTCTTCGAGGTAACCGGCTACCGCGTCCTGTACAAGCTCGCCAGCGGGTCGACCGCTTTGGCGGGCAAACTCATCGAGCTTGTTCTGCAATTCGTTTTCAAACTGTACTTCCATGGCGCGACTCTCCTGCAACCAGAATACTAGTTATTTGAGGCGAACTTTGCGCGGTAGCGGGTGAGGCGCTCGTTGAGTTTCAGGTAAAGGCCAGAGGGGGTTTGGCCGGGTTTTGGGGCGGGGATCAGGGTGATGGTTTTCTCGAGTGCCGCTATGGCTTCCGGGTAGTTTTTGAGGTTGAAGTGGGCCATGGAGACGAGTTCCCAGCCGCTAAATTCGCCGGGCACAATGGCAACAATTTCGTTGGCATAGGCGAGAGCTTTGTCTGCCTGGTTGTAGCCGGGATGGGCGAGGTTGAGGAGGAGATCGGCCATGGTGGCGCGGCTGGTGGTGTCTTTGGGTTGGTCTTTCGCTTGTTTTTCGAGAATGGCGAAGGTGCGGCCGAGGGTGGCGTCGGCGCGGGGGTCTTTTGCGGTGGAGTAGGCGTAGCAGAGATTGCCGAGCGCATTTTGCAGATAAAAATTCATCCGGGGAGTGGGACTGAGGCGGAGCAGGTCTTCGGCCAGGACCAGCATTCGCTCGGAAATTTCAAGGAATTCTTTGGAGTTGTTGAGCTCGTCTTCGAGCAGCGAGAGGTTATGCAGAACGGTGTAGAGATCGTTCTTGGCAGTGAGGTTATCGGGATCGGAAGCCATACCCTCAAAGACCTTGAGGGCTCGATACATTTCGTTGCGGCCTTCTTCTTTTTCGCCCAGCGCGAAGAGGGCAGAGGCGCGGGAAGAAAGGAGCGAGGCCCAATCCCGTTTGACGGCGATGGAATTTCGAGTGGATTCGGGAAGGCGCAGCCGCCACATTTCTGCTTTATTGGCCCAGCGGATGGCTTCTTCGGGTTTGGTTTGCGCGAGCCAGTTGGCAGGCTCGCCGGCCACCATGTGCAGTGCGATGAGGATGGGCTTGGAATCGGGGTCTCTGTCGAGGCCCTGTTCAAGGGTTTCGGTGGCTTGGCGGCTGAATGCGGTTCCGCGGTCGAGCAGGCCCGAGGCATTGGGTTGCCGCTGGATGGTGCGGGCCAAGGCTGCGTAGGCTTTGCCGAGATTGAGGTAGTTCTCGGGATTGCGTGGATCTTGCGCAAGGGTCGCCTCAAAATCCTTGATCAGAGCTTCGATCGTATTTTGGAACTGTGGTTGCGGGTCGAGCGAGTTACGGGCAACGGTGTAGGCCTGGTTGAGCGTGGCTCTGGTGCGTTTGGCTTGCGATGACTGGAAGGGGGCTAGAATCCGGAGGCCTTTTTCGTAGAGTTGCGCGGCCTGCTTCCAGTTGCCAAGGCTCTGGGTGCTGTAGTTGCCGGTAACGTCGCCGAGGCGCTGGTAGCCTAGTGCGAGCTCGATGGCGAGGGCCTCGTTGAACTTGCTTTCGTCTGCGAGAGCATCGAGATATTTGAGGGCTTCGGCGGACATACCGGCCCGGATTCTGGTGGTGCCATCGACTTCGAGCATTTGGTCGTAGAGATCGAAGATCTGGTAGCGAGCCAGACGGCGGACATCTTCAAAACGACGCTCGGCGATGCGCTTTTCGCGGATGGTGCCCAGGGTGCCGGTGATCGTTGCTATGAGGATGAGCAGAGTGGCCAGAGAGAGGGCCCAGTTGCGGCGCAGGAATTTAGAGGCACGGTAGGTGGCGGTGGCAGGGCGGGCTTTGACCGGGCGTGATGCGAGCCAGGACTCGAGGTCGTCTGCGAGCTCGCGGGCGCTTGCGTAACGGCGGGCGGGCTCATGATCGAGAGCTTTGGTGCAGATAACGGCGAGGTCTCCGGTAAGGGTTCTTTCGAGCTCGCGAGCGGTGGTGGCGCGCCGGGCAGCGTCTTCGCCAGTGACGGTTTTGCCAAGGGTTTTGCCCTCGGTGTATTGGTAGGCGCGGGCGAGTTCTTGCACCATGTCGCTGGATTCACCGAAGGGGCGCT
>JBIPMY010000670.1:0-2549 GCA_044376335.1 Bryobacter sp. | reverse complement strand
ATGTTCGAGCAGCAGCTTCGTCACTACTTCGTGAGCCTCAGCCAAAGGCGATTGCTCCACCATTACAAAGCGGTCTGGCCCTGTCTCAATCGTAAGGTTGGTCGCAGAATCCGAACCAAGCCCATAAGCCTTCTTCAGCATCTGAAGTATAAAGGGATTGCCTACTGGAGAAGGAACAGGGCTTGGCCTGATGGCGCCAGACTCAGCAACAAATAAGTCGACCGCATCAGAAACAGCACAACATTGCGCAAGTTCCAGAGCGTGCTTCGAAATAGACTTATTCCGATCCTTAATCCAGGAAATTCCCAAATTCCGCATGGAAGATCGCAACTCATCATCAATCGGTGTCTCCTTTGCGTACTTCCCAAGCAAATGGAAGAGAGGGCCAATTGGCGCATTGAGTGATGTCAACCCAGAGAGACGGCAAAGCCATCGAACGAGCCCTCTAACGATTTCGACATCCAGCTCGATTGGCCTGCGAATAAGTGCAACCAAGAGAAGCTGCAAATGTTGGAGATGTGCAGATACAGGCAACCAAAGGGGATGAAAGTGGAGATTCACACGATCGATGTCCGATTCAGTAGAATCCTCGAGCCGCACAACTTGCCCCTGCCAGAATTCGAGTTGTTCAATACAGGCTCTTAGCATCTGTATTCGCCCACCCTCTGCTGAAGAATCAAGCGTTAGCCCCAACTTGCTCAACTTCAGATCGGACGCTTCCCATTTATCGAAGTAGGAGGCAGGAGGCTTGGTTTCTTGAATCCACTGCAGTATCAAGTGGTGCTCTGCAAGCAATGGATGATCCAGTTCTGGAGAAAAGATCTCTAAGCTAAATTCCTTGGACATCGATCATCCACCAACGAGCGGAACCAACTTCACGAAACTCACCCGTGTTGCCGGGCCAATGATAAACTCCTGGTCCAAGTCCTCAACCTGTTGCTCATCAACAATGATGAAGAAAGAATTCTTCGCAAACCCTTCAAGGGCGCGTTCTACCTGAACTTCCCAATCTAGAGACCTTGGTTCACGCAATCGAAAGCCCTGCTTCTGCCCATTGAGAACAATTTCAGTTCCGGTGGGCTGCACCAATCCCTCAAAAACTGCCCCATCATTTCGGCGATTGTACTCGCGAACTTCCTGATAAACCCGCTCGCGAATCAATTGGCGAACGCTCACCTTTTCACTTAGGAACTCAAGCGCCATCTCATGCAGCGATTTCCCATCCAAAGCTTCATCCCGAATCGTCAGAACCATTACAATCCCCCCTTGAGTTTCGTACGCCAGTCAACCGAAGCTGAAACTTAAGTCTACAAGGTCTCCAGCCTGGTCCGTCCCCAACTTCTTTGGACGCTTAATTAACGTTTGCATTGTGTTGCATTAGAGACGATCATCGTATCTTCAATCAACTCATCCAGGCCTGGGGTTAGTGACAATATCCTTTTCACAAGCCTGCCAAGTTGGACTTTGCTGAAACTGGCAAGAACAAACCAAGCAGCACCCCACTCACGATTGTTGGTATAATGCCAACAGTTGCAAGATGAGCCTCTCGGCAATGCCCAAGCCAAAACAGAGCTCAATCGATGCCTGTCAGAAGGTACTGTCATCTACTCAAAGCACTTCCGCGAAGAGTTGGCCAACGACAAACTCACCACCGCAGACATCCTGGCTCTATGCCGATCCGGCCTCATCACCATGGCATCTGAAAAAGACATCAAATCCGGCAAGTGGAAGTACCGCATTGAAGGCAACTCTCCTTCGAGTGTCCGCCTCGCACTTGTATTTACCTTCCGCCCCAACCAGGTAGTCTTTATCACCGTATTCAAGAGGATCTAATGAAAACAAAAACACACGAATGCACCATTTGTGGCCAGCCAGCAAAACTCTCTCGCGCCAACTATCGCTACACCGAAAGTGGTCTCTCCAACGTGATCCTCCAGGGTATTGAAATCGCAGAGTGCCCCCACTGCGCTAACCAAGATGTCCTCATTCCTCACATGGAAAAAATCCACCGTGCCATCGCTCAGGCCATTACCAACAGCCCCGGCCGAATAGACGGCGATCAGTTGCGCTTCCTGCGCACCCACCTCGGATTAACTGGAGAAAAGCTCGGCACTTACCTCCACACCGACAAAACAAAAATCTCGAAATGGGAGCGTGGCGAGCATACCATCGGTCCCACCACAGACCACCTCCTCCGCCTACTCGTAATCGCACTCGACTCCGACCTGCGTCCCGCAATGTCTGCCGTCGCCGAACATCTTCCGCTAATTTCCAATGGCTCTAACAAAGATTGGGAACTGCACCTGGACGTCAACACCCTGCAGTGCTCCTTCCTAGCCGTTTCTCGTGCCGCTTAATCCGCACAACATCGAACGCTCCAACCGTCATGCAAACCCATTCCCTGAGCAAGAACCTGCACAAAACCCAATTTCAGTACATAGCTGGATTATGATTCACCTCAGCTCGAAAATGGTTCCAATCAACCACAGGGTGCCTCCATCGCAAAGACAATATCCGATATGCTTGGCATCATGACCGCCGTTTCTGCC
>JBIPMY010000669.1:0-2553 GCA_044376335.1 Bryobacter sp. | reverse complement strand
AAGGAGCAGGTGAGGGTGATCTGGATGGATGGCCCGCAGGGGTATGGGCGTACAGCTGCGGATGACGCTGGTTTTGAGGCGGCTTATCTGGCGAAAGAGTTGGGGCGGCCGGTGCGTGTGCAGTGGATGCGGGATGAGGAGCAGGCCTGGGATACGAAGGGGCCGGCGTTTACGTGTAAGTTGCGTGGGGGCCTGGATGCTTCAGGCAACATGGTGGCGTTTGATTATGATTCGCAATGTTGTAACTACGGCCATGTGGGTTATAACGAGCCGGAGACGGTGTTGATTGCGCAGTTGATGGGGGTGAGGAAGAGCCCGCCCAATGCTGGTGGTGGAGCTACGCCGGATGATATGTATGCGATTCCGAATCGTCGGATGTCGAGCAAGGTTGTGAGGCTGCCGCTGATTCATGAGACGCCGCTGCGGACGGGCAACTTGCGGGATCCGAATGGGCCGCAGGTGACGTTTGCGTCGGAGTCGTTTATGGATGAGATGGCGCTGGCGGCGAAGGCGGACCCGGTGGAGTTTCGTTTGAAGCTGTTTGCGGGGAGTACGAAGGATGATTCGGGATTCAAGCGGGCTCGATCGATTGCGGTGGTGAAGGCGGCCGCTGAAGCTTATGGCTGGAAGCCGAGGAGTTCTCCGCAGCGGCAGGCTAAGGGCGACATCTTGAGTGGCCGTGGATTTGCCTATAGCTTCCGCAGCCAGACGATTGTTGCCAATGCCGTTGATGTGGAGGTGAACCGGAAGACGGGCCAGGTGTGGGTGAAGCGTATTGTGGTGGCGCAGGATTGTGGGCTGGTGATCAATCCTGAAGGCGTGAAGGGCACGATCATTGGCGGGACTCTTCATGCGCTGAGCCGGACCTTGTATGAGGAGATGACCTTCGATACGGAGAAGGTGCTGGATCGCGACTGGGTGAATCATCCGACGCTTACGCATATGGATAGCCCGGAGAAGATCGATATCGTGTTGGTGAATGGCGACCCGAATCCACAGCGACCGGACTTGCCGCACTACGGGGCTGGCGAGACGGTTTGCAAGCCGATTTTGGCGGCGGTTGCGAATGCGATCTTTGATGCAACGGGTGTGAGGTTGCGGCGATTGCCGTTTAAGAAGGCTCGTGTGCTGGCGGCGCTGAACGCAGTAGGATAGTTTGATGATCCGATTCGTATGGCTGTCTCTGGCCTTTGGCCTTTCTGTTGCTGTTGCCCAGCAGAGTCCTGCTGTTGCTCCGCGTCCTGTTAGCACTGGGGTTTCTGCCGAAAGGCTGACGCGGATTGACCGCCTGCTGCAAGGCTATGTCGATCAGGGACAGATTGCGGGTGCGGTGGCTCTTGTTTTGAAGGACGGGCGGCCGGTGTATGAGAAGGCGGTGGGCTGGAGCGACAAAGAAGCTGGGCGAAAGATGATGCCGAATACTTTGTTTCGGATTGCTTCGCAGACTAAGGCTTTGACCAGTACTGCGATTATGGCGTTGGTGGAGGATGGCAAGATCGGGCTGCAGGAGCCGGTGGGGAATTTCATTGCGAGCTTCAAGAAGACTACTGTGGCGGAGAAGGATGAGTTTGGGGCGCCTCGGATTGTCCCTGCCAAGCGGCCGATTACGATTGCTCATTTGTTGACGCATACTGCTGGTATTTCTTATGGGCGTGAGAAGCAGGTTGAGGCTTTGTACGAAGCCAAGGGATTGGGCCCGGCGGCGGGGAATGGCTGGTATACGGCGGATAAGGATGAGCCGATTTGCGAGACGATGGAGCGGCTGGGGACGCTGCCGTTTGTGGCACAGCCCGGGGAGGCTTATGTTTATGGTTACAACACGGACATTCTGGGTTGTGTGGTGGAGAAGGCTTCCGGGATGTCGCTCGATGAGTTTATTCAGAAGCGGATTACGGGGCCGCTGGGTTTGAAGGATACGCGCTTCTATGTTCCTGCTGCTGAGAAGGATCGGCTGGCGGCGGTCTACATGACGGGTGCTGATGGGAAGGCTGTCCGGGCACCGGAAGGATCTCGCGGACAGGGGTCTTATGTGGATGGACCGAGGAAGAGTTTTGCCGGTGGAGCAGGGTTGACGTCGACGGCTCGGGATTATGCGCGCTTCCTTGAGATGATTCGTGGTGGTGGGAGTTTGGGCGGTGTGCGGGTGCTGGGGCCTCGTGCGGTTGGGTTGATGACTACGAACCAATCGGGTACTTTGCATTCTTCGACTGGTTTGGGGTTTGGGTTTGGGTTCCAGACGGTTGACCGGTATGGGGCTAGCGGGATGGCTGCTGTTGGCGCGTTTGGTTGGGGCGGGGCTTATGGCACCACTTACCAAGTGGATCCAAAGAGCCGGATGGTGGTGGTGCTGATGTTGCAGATGATGCCGAATGGGACGGACGTTCAGCCAAAGTTTATGACGTCGGTGTATCAGGCGCTGGTTGAGTAGCCAAACGCGAGAGAAAAGCAATTGAAGCAAACCGCCAAAAAGACAGAAGACGAATTGCGCCCTGAATATGACCTTGCTTCTTTACTCAAGACTGGGGTCAAAGGGAAGTACGCAAAACGATTTGA
>JBIPMY010000257.1:0-8895 GCA_044376335.1 Bryobacter sp. | reverse complement strand
GATCTTCTGGTGGGACAAGGAACCACGGCCCGATGGATGAGGCTACCTCTGGGAGCAGCCAACCGCTGTCTGACTTCGAATGGCCAGGATGCTATCTGGAACACTTGTCTGTTTACGGGATTCACAACCGGAGCAGTGCCCTTTGTAAATTCCAGTTCGATACTGACGCAAGACTCTGCATCCTTCTTTTGGGATGCAACGAATCGGCGTCTTGGACTTGGGACAGCCAGCCCTGCGGCGAACCTGACAATCCGGGCATCCGGATCACAGGGAAGCACGGATCTGACGCGCTGGGTGAATGCAGCTGGCTCTACGCTAGCCAGTGTCAGCAGTGGAGGCACGCTAGTTGTGCAGAAGATGAATGTTGCCACCAACAGCCAGTTTGCAGCACTGAACGACTCCGGAAATGGAGCTGATCCTCAATTTCCCGTCAGCGGTGACTTCTGGTTTAACAACTCGCAACGCGCACGGAAGACGTTTGAGGCAGGGCAGATACATCCGATCACTCAGGTGCTGTGCAGCGTGGGAGGTGGCGCAACCTCATCTACGACGAACGTAGTGGTGGGGTCGTGTTCTATCCCTCAGACCTTTTTCGACTCGGGCGACCGTATCGAAATCTCGCTGAATTTTGAGCATTCGGGATCTGCAAGCGCGTTCATCACCGAGATATTTGTTGGATCCACTTCGGTATTCAGCCGGCAATTCGCTGCAACAGATACCTTGGCCTTTGTGAGGGGCTCAGGCGGCTACTACCCGACTGGCGTCGCATTTGGCAACCATAGCTTCGGCACGGCTGGCTCGAGTGAGGGCAGTGCCATGGCTGGCTTGTCGAGCAACGTGACGTTGACGCCAACCACGGCTGTTCAGATCACGTTCAGGGCCAGGCTGGCAACGGCAAGCTCTGATGTGGTTACGCTTCGCAACTACACCGTGGTGCGTTTCCCGGCCCAGTTTAATCCCTAGGCTCTCCAGAGAGGCAATCATAACCTCATCCCTTTCTTCCTCTCGGGAAAGAAAAGGGGCGGAACAGCGCTATGCTGATCCGCCCCTTTTTTATTGGGATTGAGGTGCTCTTTAGAAGAAGAAGCGCAGGCCACCCTGCAACTGGCGGGGATTGCCCAGCTGCGAGTTCTGACGGTTGTAGCTGCCGTCTGCATTGCGCAAGCGCATGAAGTCGGCGGCCACAGGAGCCGTTGTGCCGTTGGCGGAGAAGCCGTTGCCGTAGATGGACGTGGTGCCACCCAGAACAACGTTGTCGCGATTGAGCATGTTGAAAGCCTCAACCGAGAATTGCACCTTGTAGCGCTCCTTGAAGTTGAAGCTCTTGATGATGCGCATGTCGGTGGTGCTGAAGCCCAGATTGCGGAAGTAGTTGCGGGGGAAAGGATCGCCAGCAGAACGGAAGGGGCGATCGTTGTTGTTGCCGTCGCGATTGAGATCGGTGCCGGCGCGCGGGTTGATAGGCGTGCCAGTGCGAGCACGGAAAATACCGGAAAGCTCAAAGCCCCAGGGCAGCGAGTAGACGGCATTGCCGGTGAAGTTGTGGCGGATGTCGAGCGAGCTGTAGTAGTATTCGCTCCCCAGATTGAAGCTGTCCATGTAGTCGAAACCACCGGCGCTGCGTTCGCTGTCGTCATCTGAGAAGTTCTGGGCAACAGTGTAGAAGCCCTGGAACTGCAGCTTCTTGGTGCGGTATTGACCCTGGAAGGTAACCGCGCGGTACATCGAGCGGGCCGAGGATTCACGGATGGTGAGAGAGCCAACAGTCGGGACAGGACGGAGAATCCCGCCACCTACGATCCCGTAGTCGGGACGCAGGCTTTGGTCGCCAGCACGCAAGGTTGGGGAAGGGAGATTGTAATCGCGGTTGCGATTCAGGTGGACGGTGTTGACGTAGTTGAACTGAATACCGGCAGTGAAGTTCTTGAACCACTCGGTTTCGGTACCGAGGCCCATCTGGAAAGAGCGGGGGTTCTCAAACTTGGGGCCAACCGTCGTCAGACCAACACCAACAAAAGGATCACGAGCGGTTGCACCGACCGAGATCGCAGCAGCACGCTGCACGATTTCGAGAGGGATGACCGGAAGAGCAGTGAGCGGAGTACGATTCAAATCGACACCAGCCTCAAGGAAGCTCTGGTAGGCCGTCTTAATGGTTCCAGGGCCGCCAACAGAAAGCGATACGTTACCCGGGGGGTTGCGGAAGTTTGCGGTTGGATCGGCGAAGGTAAGTAGCGGGGTCGCGGCATAGAAAATACCGGTATGACCGCGGACGACTGTACGGAAGCGGTCGGTAAAGGGGGTCCATGCAAATCCAAATCGCGGTGCAATCTGGTTCATGTTGTTGTTGATCTTGCGAGGGCTGGCGATGCCGCCGATCGGGAAGCGAACTCCTTCGACACGTGCAAGTACCGTTGCATTATTAGCTACAACCTCAGGATTTACCTGACCTTCCCAGCGAAGACCAAAATCGAGGGTGAGTTTATTGGTTGCGCGGAAGCTGTCCTGGACGAAAGCCGCAATTTGCTTGGCCGAGAAGGCAGCCTGCAGGTTGCCGATTTGGCGGCTATAAGTAACCTGAGCATTGTCGAAGCGGTTGCCACCGTTGGCACCGTTGCCGCCAACGATATCGAGCACTGCAGCAGGCACGCCATTGACCTGGAAGTTTCCAAACTGGTTGAAGCCGAAGGCCTGAGCTGTGGGAAGGAAGCTAAAGTCGAAGCCAGCTTTCATGCTGTGTCTGCTCTTGAGAATGGTGACTGAGTCGGTGATCTGCCAGCGCTTGTCGGACTGCACCGTGGGGAGGAAGGAACGGGCACCGAAGGTAGAAACGTTCTGGAGATTGACACCGGGATTTGTCGAGTTTGCCGTACGGGGCCGCTCTTCATAAGAACCTGAAAACTTCAAGTCGTTGACGACAGAAGGTGAAAAAATGTGGGTATATTGCAGGCCGCCGTTGTGGATGCGGTCCAGTTCGTTACCTTCATTTTCTTCAGGGTTGTTGGTAACGGGGTTGACGGCTGCACCAACGGTGACGGCGTTCTTTTCGACTGAATCGCTAAAGCTGTAGCGCATGGTGAGCTTGTGGCCACCAGCAAAAGAGTAGTCAGTTTTCGCGGTTACGGCGCTGGCGCGGTTGGTCTGCTGGAATGAGCGCTCAAAGCTGCGAAGCAGGCTGACGGCTTCGGTGTTGCGAGCTGTGACAGGTACACCGGTGAGAGAAGGAATGACAACCTGACGTGGGGTGGTGGAGCGCTGGCTTTCTGCCGCTACAAACCAGAAGAG
The DNA here is from genome assembly GCA_044376335.1 of Bryobacter sp. Taxonomy (GTDB): domain Bacteria; phylum Acidobacteriota; class Terriglobia; order Bryobacterales; family Bryobacteraceae; genus Bryobacter. The sequence continues at coordinate 5,610 of JBIPMY010000257.1, read as the reverse complement.
CTTGTTCTTCTTGATCGGGCCACCGATGCCGCCGCCAAACTGCTGCAGGGTTTCGGAAGGACGGATCAGAACTACCGGGTTGAATTCGCTGAGAGCGCGGTGGCGAATCTGGTAGAAGCCTTCGCCGTGGATTTCGTTGTTGCCGGACTTGGTGATAGTGTTCATCACGCCGCCAGTGGAACGGCCGTATTCGGCGGAGTAGCCGGTTGCGAGAACCTGAAATTCAGCAATGGCGCTCTGGGGGACTGTGATGATGCTGGTGGAACGTTCGCCACCACGGATGCCACCGAAGAAGGGCTGATTGTAGTCGGCACCATCGAGCATGATGTTGGAGTTGATGCCGCGCTGGCCGGCAAAGGAAATCTGGTTACGGGATTGACCTTCTACGACTGCCGTTGGCGTCAGCAGGACGAAGTCCTGAAAGCGACGGCCGTTGATCGGCAGATTCGTAATCGCGATGCTATTGACCAGTGCGCTTGCCACAGGCACGGCGTCCTGAAGCAAAGTTTCGCCGACGTCAACAGTCGTTGTGGTGGATTGCACAGCCATCTGTACGTTGACGGTGATGGTGGAACCTACGTTGAGGACGAGGCCGCTGATTTTGTTTTCAGCAAAGCCGGCAGTGGTTGCGGTGATTTCGTAGGTGCCTGGATCCATCAACACCGCACGATAAGTGCCAGTGGAGGTGGTGGTGAGCTCACGAGTCGTGCCGGTTCCGACATTTCGGAGGACGAGTTTGGCGCCGGCAATTACTGCGGCGTTGGGGTCGGTGACGGTGCCGATGATCTGGCCTTTGTTGGCGTCCGCTTGTCCAAATAAAAGGGATAGCGAGCACACCAGGAACATTGCGAGGCGAAGGGTGTGTTTCATAAAATTTTTCTTTCAGAAGAGACCTGAAGGGGGATAATTTCAGATTAGCCCAATTTGGTTTCGATTACATGAACATTTCTTATGCTTCCACTGGCAAGAGAATCATAGTAATCTTGATAGGGAATAACCACAATGCAAACGCAAACTTCAGTCGCAGCTCAGTTTGACCAGACGGTCCATGCCGACCTTACGCTTTTCCGATCTCAGGTCAATGATTTTCTTGCTGGAAAGTACACGGATGAAGAGTTTCGCGCCATTCGATTGAGGCGCGGTGTTTATGGGCAGCGCCAGGCTGGCGTGCAGATGATTCGCACAAAAGTTCCGGGCGGCCTATCGACGGCGGAGCAAATGGAGCAGTTGGCGGATATCGCCGACAAGTACGCTTCGGGCAAGGGGCATCTGACAACGCGTCAGAATATGCAGTTTCACTTTGTGCCGCTGGCTGTAGTTCCTGATTTGCTTGAAGAACTCTCCAAGGTAAGGCTGACGACGCGTGAAGCCTGCTATAACACGGTTCGCAATGTGACCGGGTGCGCGCTTGCAGGTATTTCAGTCGATGAGGTTTTCGACATCTCGCCTTATCTTCGGCAGGCGGCGTTCGCGTTTCTGCATCAGGAATTGACCGACAATCTGCCACGCAAGTTCAAGATCAGCTTCTGTGGCTGCAAGCAGGATTGCGCCGTTGGCGGGATTCATGACATGGGTTTTCATGCCCGCATCAAGGATGGCCAGCGCGGCTTCAAGATTGTGGCCGCAGGCGGACTGGGCCCGGTGCCGAGCGAGGCTCAGGTGCTCGACGAGTTCTTGCCTGTCGAACGGATCGTCAATCGCTGCGAAGCGGTGATTCGAGTTTTTGCCAAGTACGGCAATCGCAAAAACAAGCATAAGGCCCGCTTGAAGTTCATCGTGCGTGAGCGCTCGTGGGATTGGTTTAAGGAACAGGTCGATCTGGAATACGCTGACATTCTTGCCAACGGCGGACTCGCGGCACCGGAAGAAGTGCCCGAAGGATTTGGAGCCTATTCGCCACAGCCGAGGCAATTGGGCCGGGATCAATTGCTGCCGGTGCTGCCGGACCTTGCGCCCGACTACGAGCGCTGGCTACGCACCAACGTGAAGCCGCAACGCCAGGCAGGCAATGTGGTGCTTACAGTGAAAGTTCCGCAGGGCAATATGACTTCGCAACAGATGCGTGCAGTGGCTCAAATTGCCCGCGCCGCAGGCGACGGGTTAGTTCGCATCACGATTGACCAGAACCTGAACATTGCGTGGGTACAGCAAAATCGATTGCGCGAAATCTACGCGATTTTGCAACAGGCAAAGCTGGCAGAAGGCGGCGCCGACGAAATTGACGACATCGTGACCTGCCCGGGAGCCTGGAGTTGCAACCTTGGGATCACCAAGACCATGAGTCTGGGTGAGGCCCTGCGGGAAACGGTGGGAAACCATCCGGATGCACTGGTAAGAAAGCTGCACATCAAGGCGAGCGGCTGCCCCAATTCCTGCGGCCAGCACTGGCTTGGCGACCTTGGCTTCTTTGGCAACATGCGTAAGGTGAATGGACGCGAGATCCCGTATTACCAGATGTTGCTTGGAGGCGGAGTGGACCGGGATGGCATGTTGAAGTACGGATTCACGATTCAGAGCCTGCCCGCGAAGTCTGCGCCGGTAGCTGTAAAGCGTGTGCTCGATCATTACATCGCCAATCGTCAGGCTGATGAGACATTTCGCGAGTACGTGATGCGGTTCAAGGTGGAAACCTTTAGAACACTGACTGCAGATCTGGTGAAGCCGATGGAGATCGACCCCGATCTATACCTCGACTGGGGTGATACGGAACAGTTCAGCCTGCAGTTGGGCCGACCCGAATGTGCAGCCTAGCAGGCTAGACTTTTCCCTTCAGTTTTGATGCGGCGGCCGAGTTGTTCAACTTGGGATGATCGTTGCTTACGGCTGCGGCCAGAGCACCCAATTGCACGGGTACGCTTGTATCGATCATTTCGAACATTGTGCCAATGGGAAGGCCTTCGGCTTCTTTGGTGAAGGTGAGTTCGCGCTCCACCGAGTCGAATTCGATGCGCAGGCAATCTCCGTCTTCAATTTGCTCTGTCGCCAGCAGGTTGGAAAGCGGCTGCACTAGTAGACGCTCCATGCTGCGCTTCAAGTGGCGTGCCCCATAGCGAGGGTCTACTCCCTGCTCGAGCAGAAAAGTCTTGGCATCGTCAGAGACTGCGAAGACAAATTTTTTCTGATTGGCACCGGCCAGGAGCCGCTGCTGAAAGATTGCCAGTTCGATATCGAGGATCCGGCGCAGGTCTTTGTCGGCCAGGCTTTTAAAGACCACGATCTTGTCGAGCCGGTTCATAAACTCCGGCGTGAATTTCTTGCGTGCAGCTTCGACGCCAGTCTTGCTCTGCTTCTCGCTACGGCGGGCAATTTCTTCTGCGGCCAGAGTCTCTTTGCCCAGCGATCGGGCAAATCCCATTTTGGGACTCCCGATTTGGCTCATTTCGGCAGCACCGAGGTTGCTGGTCATGAAGATCATCGCTCGCGAGAAATCCACTTTGCGATTATCACCGAGAGTGAGTACGCCCTTGTCCAGAATGCCGAGGAGCAAATTCCAAAGTGCGTCGCTTGCCTTTTCAATTTCGTCAAACAAGACAAAGCTCAGTTTGACGTCGTCATTCCAGTACTGATTCAACATCTCCTGACTCAGCAAGGGGTGAGTTTCGCGGTGGCCCAAATATCCGGGAGGGCTGCCGATGAGCTTGGCGATTTCGTGGCTGTGTTGGAATTCGGCGCAATCGATCTTTACAACCGGACTCGGACGACGCAACAAACATTCAGCGGCGGCTTCTACCAACCGAGTCTTGCCCGTCCCGGTTGGCCCCAGGAAGAGGAAACTTCCGATGGGACGTCCAGGGGAGCTCAAGCCCGTTGTGTACATCTGGAACATGTTCACGATCTGACCGATCGCGTCATCCTGGCCGGCAATCAGCTGGCGCAGTCGATATTCAAGATAGGAGGCATCTTTGCCGGTACGTTTGGGGTCAAGGGTTGTCCGCATACGTTTCGGCTCCATGCTCAATCCAAGGATTCGTCGGCCGTAGTCTAGTGGGTGAAGCGTCACGTCTTTTTTGTTTGCACTTTCGCTGCCACTTTCAACTCGCCATGCCGGACTCGATTTTAAACGCAAATCATCATTCCTCTCTTGTTATTCGGCCTGACCCCGGGAATCTTTAGGACATCGACCTTATACTGGAGGAAATGCCGGACATGAGCCTGTTCTGGTTGCGAATCGCCGCGATTTTGTACGCCGCCGGCTTGATTCGCACCCTCTGGACTTTTCTCAAAAATCGCAATTCGGATCAAGAAGCTACTCCAGGGTTGGCAGTGGTGGGCAGTTTTGCGGTTGGAAGTGTACTCCATATGGTTTCCATCGTGGAACGCGCTGTTTCAGTTGGGCACTTGCCGGTAGACAATTTCTTTGAGTCGGTCAGCCTCTTCGCATTCCTCCTGGGCCTGCTCTACCTTGTCGTACATTGGCGCTACAGCTTTTCTTCACTGGGGGTATTGCTGTTTCCTGTGGTGAGTTTGCTTGCCTGGGTTGCTTCTACCGAGAGCCCGTTGACGCAGTGGGTGAATCCCAGAGTAAGAAGCGCCTGGCTGATCGTGCACGTTTCGCTGATTCTCTTTGGAATCGCCAGCGTGTGCATCACGGCAGGGGCATCACTTTTTTATCTGATTCAGGAACGCAAGCTGAAACGCAAGGACCTCGCAGGGGCTTCGCGTCTGCCTGCCCTTGGGATCCTCGACACGATGATCAATCGTGCGATGGGCCTGGGCTTTGTATTCACCACGCTTGGAGTCATAGCCGGGGCCTCCTGGGCCTATGTCGAAAGCGGCACGCGCTGGATGAGTAATGCAAATGTACAGCTTGCGATCTTTACCTGGTTTTTCTATTTGACGATGATCTTTCTGCGGACAAGTCAAGGCTGGAGAGGACGCAAGACCGCGTTTATGGCGTTAGGTCTGCTGGGCTTCTCTGCGCTGACCTGGGCGACGCATGTCGGGCTGAGGACGACACTGGAACGATGAGCCGCATAGCTATCTGCGGACTCAGCCACCGCACAGCGCCGGTTGAAGTTCGGGAAAAAATGGCGCTTCCGGCACCGTCGATTCCGGCGGCATTGACGGAGTTGAATCTGCAGGCGGGGGTCAAAGAGAGCCTGATCCTCTCGACTTGCAACCGAGTGGAACTGGCGCTGGCCCTGGATGACTCGGCCAGCCTGAACGACGCACTTTCGCACTTTCTTGAGAAGCAGAGCAGCCTCAAGCTTGCCACTGTGGATCAATATCTGTACAAGCTGGAAGGCCGGGATGCGGTGCGCCATCTATTTCGAGTCGCTTCGAGTCTGGATTCGATGGTGGTTGGGGAGCCACAGATTCTGGGGCAACTCAAGGACGCTTATTCGCTGGCCAAAGAGATGGGAACCGTCAGCAGCCATCTCGATCAACTCATTACACGCGCCTTTCATGTTGCCAAGCGAGTTCGTTCGGAAACAGAAATCGGCGAAAGCGCGGTTAGCGTCAGCTATGCAGCGGTTGAGCTTGCGCGCGAGATCTTCGGCAATCTGGCTGGAAGCAAGGTGATGCTGATTGGCGCTGGCAAGATGAGTGAGCTGGCGGCGCGGCATTTGCGGAATCAGGGTGCCAAGCAAATCTATGTCACGAATCGCA
>JBIPMY010000025.1:0-26734 GCA_044376335.1 Bryobacter sp. | reverse complement strand
ATCTTGTGTTCGCCCTTAGACAATCCACTAGGAATTTTGATCTTGAGCGACCGGCTCAATCTCTCTCCGCGATAGGGCTGCACAAATACCTTCAGTGCGATTTCCTCACCGGGGTCCACTTCTGTCTTCTCAATCCACGCGCTCTCAACCGTTGCTGCGCGCCGTTCGGGAATCAGATCAATCGTTGCATTTACGGCCTTCAGCTTCGGGTTCTCCAGCGTATTCGCAAAGAGCCGGTTAAACTTGTCTCCCCACCAGCTAGCCAGCCCAATTGCTGGCGGCAGAGGGCTATCACTCACCGTTGCCATCCCGCTCAAATCCAGTGAAGGCAACCCATCCAGTTCCACCTTGCCGCTCAATTTATATGTCGTCTCATCGGAAAACTCGTTTAACCCCGAAATCGAATTAAACATAGTCATCGTCATCAAAAACGGCGTCCACTTCTGATTCACAAAAACGTTGAAGCGAAAATCCTTCTCACCGGCCACCCCACCCTTGGCCCCCAGATTCCGAACCTTGAGCGTCACCGGAATCGTCTCCGCCTGCTCACCGAGCAAGCCTTGAATGCCGCTATGCCGATCCTGCCGCAATGCGCCAACAATCTCGGTTGTATTACCAACCTTGTTCGGCTGAAAACTCGAACTCAATACAGTCAGAATCTCGCCCTTGGCCATCGGCATATCGAGCGGCCCCATATTGAAGAACGGGTGCCCAAATCCCAGCACTTTATTGCCATCGTTGTAGGTCACCGTGCCGAGCCCTGAGATATTCATGTCCCCAGAAACCAGCACGCCCACAATCGGCTGCCCCGGCTGTAGCGAGGTCTTCCAGTCAGAAGCAGGTTTGGTCTCGTAATTCGCTCCGCCCGCACCACCCATCACCGGGCGCAAGCCCATCTGATGCAAAGCTGCACCAAAATTCTGCAACGTCGCCTCATGAAAACCAGAAAAGGTCAGTGGCGTATCAATCTGTTGCATCATCGCCCCAGCCAGTACATTCTCAGGCACCCGCACGGGTTGATCCCCGGCCACCGACTGCGGTGTCTTCGCGTCTTTCGGCTTGGACGAGTCAAACTGGTTGATCTCCAGCATCAGGTCAATCGGAGTAATCCCGCAGATCGCATCTGGCGAGAACACGCTGATCCGCAAGCTCACCGCCCCCACAAGCTTTCCGTCAATGTAAACGGGCGATCCCGACATCCCGCCCGCAACGCCCGTCCGCAACGCCTTCCCAAACATCTTCGCGAGGATGATGTCCTGCTTTGGCCCCCAGGCATTCTTCCACAGGCCAATAATTTCAATCGGCACTGGCTCGACTTCAGATCCCTCAAACACCGTCCAGGCGGTAGCCTTCATCCCGGCCTTCACCTGGTCAAGCGGAAACACCTCAACCTTACCCGCCTTCGGAGCCTGCGCAAAAGCCATAGCCGCGCCAGCCAAAACCAAACACAAGATATTTTTCATGAACTTCCTGGATCCTGCCCAATTAGACGACTGCCGAACTGCTTTCGGTGCCCTTAATCTTTACAGTATATAGTTCAGGCCCAAACGCTATTTTTTCGTTCTAAGCCGGATCATCTCAAGCGTCCGCACGATTTCGATATCCCCCGGCTTCGCCTCGCGCGCTTGCCTTAAGGCCCGCTCGGCATTTTCCAGATCACCCGCCCGCGCATAGGTCAGTCCGAGGTTCTTGTGTAAATCCGCACGCGCCCGGCAATCGCCACAGATTTGAATCGCCTCGTTGATTCGTTCGATCGCACGCGGCCAATCGTGCGAAGCAGCAGCACTCAATCCAAAATTCCCCATTGCCTCTGCCTCCTCGGCAACTTGCCTGGATAGCTTGAGGTCTGCTAAGCGTTTGCGATATACAGCTGCCTGATCTGGATTCGTGGCTTGCAGATTCCGTGACAGTGCGTAAAGCGCTTCGTTGTGGTTAGGGTTGAGCCGAACCAGCTTTTCCCAGGCTGCGATAGCACGTGGGCGATCCTCCAGTTGAACCGCTGTTTGCCCCAAAAGGAAGAGCGCATCCTGGTCGTTTGGCTTGCGAGCGATCAGGCGATCAATCAGCCCGGCGGCCTCACGAGGGTGATCCAGATTCTTGTGTGTCAGGGCCAATAGATAAAGGGCGGGATCGGATTTGGGGTCTAGCTCCAGTGCCAGCTCCAGGTGTTTCTGCGCAACCTCATACTGCTTCAAATCAAACTGGGCCCGGCCAAAGTTGTAATGTGCGGCGGCGCTCTTCGGCGCAAGGCGGACGGCTTCGCCAAAAGAAGCACTTGCGGCAGCAAGGTCGAATTGATCGGCTTGCGCTATGCCCAAATTGAGACGTGCTTCTGAAGATTGTGGCTCAAGCTCAACCACCTTGGCGAAGAGTGCCAGAGCTTCTTTCCAGCGATTGATCCGCGAGGCAACCATCCCCAGCGAACTCATAACGCGAGGGTTCGATGGCAGCAGCCTGAGAGCCTGGCCGATGTCTCGATACGCATCGGCAAAACGCTGTTGGCTCGCCCTCATCAGGCCAAGATTGAGGAAAGCGAGTCCAGCACTCGGGTCTAGTTCTGTACTGATCCGAAACTGCTGTTCAGCTTCAGAGAATCGCGATTGCTGCCCAAGCAGCACCCCAAGATCGGAGTGCGCCGCAACAAATTGCGGGTCCAGCTCAATGGCGCGGCGAAGAGCGGCTTCTGCCGTTGAAAGTTGGCCTGCACTGAGCAAAAGCAGTCCTGAACGATGATGAGCAGCAGCGAAATAAGGGTCGATCGCAAGTGCGCGATCCAGTGACTGCCGCGCTGCTCGAGCATCATTGATCCTTATCTGTGCGAGGGCAAGATTGTAATGCGTTCGGGCATTGTTGGGTTCAAGCTTCATGGCTTCGGTGTAGGTTTCAATCGCTCGCCGGGGATCGCCGTCAAGCAACTCGGCATTAGCCCGGTCTGCGGTGGAGCTGGCTACTTCCGCCGATGCGGCCGTCTGCTTGAGCTTCTGAACAGTGGCAAGCGCGATCTTTGCCAACTCAGCTTCGTTCAACTTTCGGTAAACCGCAGCGAGCTGAAAATGAACATCTGAGGATTGCGGGTTTAGCGATCGGGCATTTTCCAGGTGCTTCCTCGCCTCTGCCACATCGCCCAGGCGTGCCAACACAAAGCCAAGCTGGTAACTGGCATCCGCATGGCGTGGGTTCAGCCTGACGGCTTCTTCGAATGCAGCTTTCGCCTCCGCCATCTGGTCGACACCCCGCACGGCCAGACCTCGCAGGTAGCTGCGCTCAAACATATCGGGTCCGCGATAGGCGGCAAGAAGGGGCAAGGCTTTTTCGTAATCGCGAAATGCAATCAGCGCTCGCGCCAGCGACAGTCGCGCATCTTCATTTGCTGGATTCAACCGCAGTGCTTCGGCAAAAGAACTGGCAGCATCCTCGAAGCGTTCGAGTCCTGCCAATGCACGGCCAAGATTGAATTGTACGGGTTCTGAAGTTGGCTGTAATTTGCGGGCACGCTCAAGAATCGCTACTGCTTTGACGAAATTTCGCGCCTCCACATAGGCATAGCCAAGCGCGAGATAGTGTCCGACTTCGCGTGGCTCGAGCACGAGCGCTTCTTCGAGATATACGGCGGCCGCGCTGAATTTTGAATCGAGAATGAGTGCCCGTGAGATGCCTCGCAACGCGAGGGCGTTCTTGGGCTGAGCGCTGAGAACACTTCGAAACTGGGTCTGCGCATCAGCCAGTTGGTTTGCTTCAATCAATAAATTGCCAAGCGAGATACGGGCGGGGAAAAATCGAGGGTCGAGGCGAATGGCCTCCCGGTAGGAGGCCACCGCGCACTCACTTCGCTGACGGGAAACGAAAAACCCGCCGAGCGCATTGTGCACGCTGGCGGCGGGTTTAGCTTTTAATTGTTGTTCGAGATCTGCTGGCCCCTGGCATGGGTTTTGGGCAAATGCCACTGAGGCCAGCAGAAGAATCGGGATGAGCATTAAAACACGAATCTACCACCAAGTTGAAGCTGACGCGGCTGGTTAGCCGTGCTGGTGACCGTGCCGAAAAGCTGGGCATTCGACAGATTGGCGTTGGGCGCTCCGTAAACAGGGTGGTTGAACATATTGAACCCTTCTACGCGAAGCTCAAAGCGTCGGCCTTCGCCAAGCCCGAACTCACGGAATACCGAGAGATCGAAGTTTTCCCAGCCGTCCGAGCGCATACGGAAGCGGCCTGAATTACCGAACGTAAAGGGTGCCGGTGCTGCCACTTTAGTCCTGTCGAACCATTGGCCCGTCGTTGGATTTTCCAATTCCGGATTCCCAAGGAAGTTGAGGCGCAAGTAATTCGAGTTGCCGGTATTCGCCAAATCTCCATTGATTTGAAGATTGTAGGGTTGGCCGGAACTCAGACGGATAATGCCGTTCGTCCTCCAGCCGCCAATGATGTAGTCGCCTACCTTGTTGTTGGTCTGGAAGCGTTTACCCTTGCCAAATGGCAGTTCGTAAACAAAGTTCATCGTGGCCACATGAGTGAGGTCGAAGCCTGAAACGCTGCGGTCATTATTGAACTTGTAGGGGTCCTGAACCGAGCAGCCTTCGACTCCATACCAGCCGGAGCAGGCAATGTCGATGGCCTTCGAATAGGTGTAGTTGATCATGTATGCAAAGCCACCCTTGAACTTCTTGTCGAGCAGTAGCTGCAAGCTTTGATAGTTGCCGCGGCCCCAGCTGCGGTCATAGTAAGTGGGACGGATGTAGGGAAAGGGTCTGCGTTCCTGGGCGTTGCCCGGGCCTGGCGTAGTGGCAACGTTGTAGAAACCACCAATGTCCAGACGGCGCGAGCCCGATCCGACGTAGTTCACAGTGACGACGGTGTCGGAATTGATCTGATGCTGTACGCCGAAATTCCACTGCAGCGAATAGGGGTTCTGGAAGTTAGGATCCATGTACCACTGCACCTGATTGAACGGTGTTGCTTCAGGAAGTGCGCCAGCCGGGAACGGGTTGTTGCCCCTAAAGGTGGGAGTTGGCTGAGCAGCGGTAGGATTGTTGAGGTTTTCCTGCAACTGTTCTCCGACGCTGGGCCACTGAGCTGAGTAGTTTTGAGCGGTCTGAACTACAGCGGCGTAGTTGTCAAAGAAGATACCGAATGACGCACGAACTGCTGTGCGGGGGGCAATGCGGTAAGCAAAGCCAACCCGAGGCTGCCAGTTGTCGTTTGTGTTCTTGTATAACTTTGCATTCGGGAGGAGTTCGACGTTTGCAGGCAGCCTGCCGCCGGGAACGCAAGGTGCTTTCTTGAGTTCTTCGCATGAGCCAGGCTGCTTCTGGATGAGGTAAACACCCCGTTGCAGGTCATAGCCGCCGGTGAAGATATTCTCGTTGCCTTCCTGGCCGAGTGGCGGAATGAAGGTTTTATCGTAGCGGAAGCCCAGGTTGATCGTAAGCTTCGATGAGAACTTCCACTGGTCCTGGATGAAGAAGCCCATGTGGCCACCGCGACGCACTGTCGTTGAGCGATTGCGGAAGCCAGCCGCGTCGGGAACATCAAGCAAAAAGCTGGCCAACTGGCTGCCGGTCGTGCCGGGGTTCTGCGGGTTCGAGGTCTGAATCGGCCGATATGTCGCACTGGCATTTCGTGGGGAACCCAGGAAGTCCATGTTGTTCCACTCGCCACCCATCTTCAGCTGGTGATTGCCTTTGATTTTTGTGAACGAAGCTTTGTACTGCCAAACATCTGATGGCCGGTTGAGCGAAAGGCTTTCCGCCCCACCAACCCATCCGTCGATGTTGAGTGCTGGAACCAGAGTTTGCCCATCAAGGAAGTTGCAGCAGAAAACGGGATTATAGCCGACATCCCTGACGAAATTCGCTGGCAAACTGCGGAAGCGGTTGCCGCTATTGTCTACGTTCACAAGCCGGCCGAATTGCGCCTGCAAAATCGTAGTCGGGTCGAAGGTATGTACCCAACTTGTTCCAATGTTCATTGCGTTGAACTCGCGGAAGCTGGCCAGGATCGGACGTCCGCCCGAAGCAGTCTGGTCGAGCATCGAGTGGCTCAAGCGGAAGAATACGTTGTCCTTGGGGGTAAGCACGCGGTCCACACGGAAGGAATATTCGTCCTGATTCTGGCTGAAGCCCGACGGGTCCAGCGCATTGCGGTCAGAGGTAATCGGAGCACCACCAACTGGGAAGGTGGTTCTGGCATAAAGCAGATTTCCAGGGCTGATACGGCTGGCCGGAATCCGGTTGCCGGCAAAAGGATCACGGACGAAGCCAGTTCCATTCGGGTTGGCGCGTGAGGTGAAGGGGTCAAAAATCTGTCTTGCGTCGTCGCTCAAGTCGCCATTCAGGTTGGCTGCTGTCGGCACACGAAACAAAGCATTGTTTGCCCTGCGGAAGCGCCATCCCTGGTAGGCACCATGGAAGAACGTGGTGTTGCGGCCATTTAAGATTTTCGGGATTACCACCGGGCCACCGATGGCACCACCGAACTGGTTCTGACGGAAGGGCGTTACCAGCGGCAGGAAAGTGTTGCGGGCATCAAATTCGCTATTGCGAACGTATTCCCAGGCTGAGCCATGAAGCTGGTTGGTGCCGTTCTGTGTTGCAACGTTGATCACGCCACCGAGTACACCACCAAATTCCGCCTGGTCATTGTGCGATTGCACCTTGAATTCGGCGATCGCATCTACGATCGGATTTACCGCAGGAGTGGAAAGCATCAGGCCCTGGTTGGTAATACCGTCCAAAGTCCAGAAGTTCGAACGGTTTGTCTGGCCGTTGATGGCGGGAAAGATAAAAGCGCCAATCCCAGGATGGGCAAAGCCGGAACCATTATTCTGAGAAACGCTCACTGGAGCAACTCCAGGGGTGAGCGAAAGAAGCTGTGTAAAATTACGTCCGTTCAACGGCAGGTCAACTACTTGTTGCCGTGCAACGACGGCACCAATTTCGGCAGTTGACGCCTGAACTTCGGCACCAATCGCTTCGACGTTGATGGATTGATCCACCGAGCCGACTTCCATGACTACGTCAATGGTTGCGGTCTGATTCACCGCCAGGGTGAACTGGCTGAGTTTGTTCGTGCGAAATCCAGCCTTTGACACTTCGAGAGTGTATTGGCCGGGAAGAATGTTCAGAAACGCATAATACCCGGCTTCATTACTCTGAGAGCGGGTTTCGATCGACGTGGATGGATTACGAAGCACAAGTGCGGCTCCCGGGATGATGCTCCCAGAGGAGTCGCGCAGGGTTCCGTTGATGGTGGCGCTGGATGCTTGGGAAAATGCTGCTGTTGCGCTTAAGGCGCTGAGCGCAATGACAAGCAAGGTACTTCTAATCATCGTTGTACTGCCTCCCAAATAGACGTATAGCGGGTATGCTCTTAGAAACTGCGACATCCCCCGATATCGTGGGTTAAGTCTATATCAGATTAAAATTCACTTCAACGACATAATCTGAAATAATTAGCCGCAGCAAAATTATTCTCATGTTGCTGGCCCTCTTCAGTTGCGTGCTGCTGGCTCAAGATCTCGATGTTGCGCTCCGGCGAGGCCAATCCCGCGGGCTCACTTTGCTCGATCAGGTGGAGGATTCCGAAGAGCGTAAAGCCTTCCAGCTTCTATATAGCGAAGCAGACCCGCTAGCCCGCAGAACCCGCGTCACTGAGTTTTTGAAGAAGTTCCCCGCCTCCTGGCTCCTCGCTCAAGTCTATGAAGCAGGCGCCCGAGCCAGCTTCGATTTAACCGACTATCCCACCGGCCTCTATTACGCAAGGGAATCTCTACGGCTTTATCCCGAAAACCCCCTCCTCACCGGCACCCTCGCGGCCGTGCTTGCCAACAGAGGCGAAACTCAGGCCGCCAGGCTTAAGGCCAAAGAAACACTGGCAGCTCTCGATCGCTTCCAGCCCCCGGAAGGAATGCCAGAGCGCGATTGGCGTCTCGCCCGGCAAAGATTGATTGACGTCTCAGAAAAAGTATTGGGCACCCCTCGGCAACCGCTGGCGCTGAAGCCGCCCGACTCCCGCAGCTCTTACGCTGGCAGTCAATCCTGCCAGCCCTGCCATCGGGCGCAATGGGATAGCTGGGCTGCCACGGGCATGGCCAAAATGCTCCGCAAGCTCCAACCTGACGCCGTTTTGGGAGATTTCACCAAACTGGCGTCTTTCGCTGAACAGGGCAATACCCTTGCGAAAGGCATCGTGGAAAACGGCAACTATTTCGTAGATCTGCGGCGCTCAACCGGATTATGGGATCGCTTCCGCGTCGATTACACCATCGGCTCAAAATGGCAGCAAGCCTACGCCACCAAAGCTCCCAACGGTGATCTCCACGTCCTCCCCCTGCAGTACAACAAGCTCAAAGGCGAATGGATCAACTACTGGCAAATGATCGACCCGCCCGATTCCATCCGCACCGAGCTCGGCAATTTCCACCGCATGCGCGATGTTACCTCCTATCAGCAGAACTGCGCGCCCTGCCATACCAGCCAAGCTGAGGACAAGGGCTTTCTCGAGCCCGGCGTAAATTGCGAAATGTGTCACGGCCCATCCGCCGCCCACGCCAAAGGGAGTCCCGCCAAATGGAGTTTCAAGAAGATGGATCACCGCGGCTATGTCGAGGTCTGTGCCCAGTGCCATGCCCAGTCTGCCATTCGCGAGCCACAAGGCTTCCCACCTCGCTACCAGCGCCGCCCCTATGTCGAGTTTTCCCGTAAGGCTTTCTACCGTGATGGCCGCTTCCGCGAAACTACTTTCATCGTTGAATCCTTTGAGCGCTCGGCCTGCTTCCAGAAAGGTGAGGCCCATTGTGGCCATTGCCACGATCCCCACCCTGCAAATCCTGGCACCAATCGCACCTCCCTCAAACATGAGGCCGACTCAAACCAGATGTGTCTGCAATGCCATCCAGCAAAGTATTCTACGGTGGCACACACTCGCCACTCCGGCGGCGACGCAACCCGATGCGTCAACTGCCACATGCCGAAAAACATGAACAGCCTGCTCTTCGCTGCCCGTAATCATCAAATTGACGACCAGCCCCGCGCTGAGCCCACACTTCGCTTCGGCAGGCAGGAAAGCCCCAACGCCTGCTTCACTTGCCACACTGAGCGGGATGGGGCCTGGCTACAAAAGAACCTAAAGGATTGGCGCTTGGCATTGCCAAAAGGTTAAGAGATTGATAGAAATAATGCAAATGCGAATACTCTGGATCGCGGTCTGCTTTGCCCTCACTGCCGTGGCAGACGACGAATCTGCCCGCAAAATTCTAGCCACTCAATGTGTCTCCTGTCACGGAGCCGCCAAAATGGGTGGCCTTGACCTGCGTAGTAGAGAGGCCATGCTGCAGGGCGGGGCACGTGGCCCATCCGTTCTTCCCGGCAAGTCAGCCGACAGCATTCTCTATCAGGCTGTCGAGCGCAAAGGCAATCTCGCAATGCCCCCGGGCAAGAAGGCCTTGACGGAAATGGAAGTGGCGACGATTCGCAATTGGATCGATGGCGGCGCTAAATGGGGAGACACTGCAATACAGGCTCAACCCACCTGGTGGTCCTTCCAGAAACTGAAAAAGCCCACGGTCCCCACAGGTGCAGCCAATCCCATTGATGCCTTTATACTGGCCAAGCTGAAAGAACAAAAACTCGTTCCTGTCGCCAAAGCCAGCAGGCGAGCCCTCCTGAAACGCTTGAGCATCGACATGTTGGGGCTCCCTCCAACCCCGGCAGAACTCGATGCCTTCGAGGCAGACCGCAGCCCAGAAGCCTATTCAAAAGTCGTAGATCGTATGCTCGCCTCTCCTCGCTACGGAGAGCGCTGGGGGCGTCACTGGCTCGACGTTGTCCGTTATGCCGACACCGGCGGCTTCGAAACCGACATCTATTTCCCCAATGCCTGGCGCTACCGCGATTACGTCATTCAAAGTCTCAACGAAGACAAGCCCTACGACCGCTTCGTCAAAGAGCAACTAGCAGGCGATGAACTCTACCCCGACAACCTCGATCTCGATGGCGGCTTCAAGATTCCCGAAAGCAAAGTCAAAAACCTCAACGCCCTGATCGGTACCGGCATGTACACCATTGGCCCCGCCTATCATGAGGCTGCTCTCTTCGGCGGCCAGGTCCGCTATGAGTGGTTAACCGATGTGGTCGACACCACCGGCGAAGCTTTCTTTGGCCTCACCCTCGGCTGTGCCCGATGCCACAACCACAAGTTCGATCCCGTCACACAGAAGGACTATCACGCCATGATGGCCGTCTTCGCCGGCAGCGAAGAGAAAGAAGTCCCCGTCGTAAGCCAGTTCTCCACCTTCGGTTTCAAGTCAGGCTACCCAGGCTGGTTGAAGGTAGAAGAATTCAAAGGGGCCATTCAACGTATCGATCAGGCGGCCCGCAAGCGCGTAGTAGACGCTGTCCGCCAGCGCTTCAGCCCTGACGTACTGGCCGCCTACGATAAACCGGTAGACAAGCGAAGCGTCGCAGAGCGAACTCTGGCCGCAAAGATCGAAATCGCAATGACCGAAGCCGGTCTTCAGGAAAACGCAGAAGGCAAAGAAGCCGATATTCCTCTCACTCCCGAAGAAAGCAAAGAACGCGAAGCCCTGATCGTGGAATTGGGCAAGGCTGCCCTCAAGGCCAACCCTGTCGCGCAGACAGCCACCGTGCTCGGTCACGCCGCCGTCACACCCACCATCCACATGACTCACCGGGGCGACTGGCGCGCCAAGGGCGAAGCAGTCCCACCCGCATTCCCAGCCATGCTGGCCGGGGGCAAAACGATCGAAGACGATCCCGAGAAAAAACTGGGCCGCCGCAAAGCCCTCGCCCTCTGGCTCACCGAGCCAGACCATCCGCTCACCGCAAGAGTGATGGTGAACCGCGTCTGGCACTGGCATTTCGGCCGTGGCATCGTCGGTACGCCAAACGATTTCGGCCGGCAGGGCGAAGAGCCAACCCATCCCGAACTCCTCGACTGGCTCTCCAGCGAATTCGTCTCCCAGGGCTGGAGCCTCAAAAAGCTACACCGCATGATCCTGCTATCCGACACCTATCAAAGGTCTACCGAGGCCCATGAAGGCAACGCAAAAGTGGATGCCAACAACCGCTACCTCTGGCGCATGAATCGCCAACGCCTCGACGCAGAAACCCTCCGCGATTCAGTCCTTGCCGTCAGCGGAGATCTGAACCTCAAGATGGGAGGCCGCCCCGTAATCCCCAAACTGAGCAAAGAAGAATACACCGTCATGTGGGCCCGCAACCAGTGGCCCGAAGCCATGGACGAACGCGAGCACACCCGCCGCAGCGTCTATCTCTACGTCAAGCGCACCTTCCCGATGCCGATGTTTACTACCTTCGACACCCCCGACAGCTCCATGAGTTGTTCCCGCCGCGACAATACGACGGTCGCCCCACAAGCCCTTACCCTGATGAACGGCGACTTCATGGTGGGCCAGGCGAAGCGGCTGGCCGCAATGGCCCGCAAGGCCCATCCGGCCGACACCAAAAAACAATTGGACCTTGCCTGGCAGCAAGTTCTCGGAAGGCTGCCCACCACATCAGAACGCGATAAAGCTTCAACATTAAGCCTCGACCAGATCTGTCTCGCCCTGCTCAACACCAACGAGTTTCTGTATCTCGACTAGGAGAAAGTTCATGTCAGTCTATTGTCCAAAGACGATCCAGGCAGTTTCGAGACGCAACTTTCTCGAAAAGAGCGGCCTCGGCTTCGGTGCCATGGCAGCCTCCTCCCTGCTGCCAGCCGCAACGATTGCCGACCCCTTTGCCCGCAAAAAGCCTCACTTCGACGCCAAGGGCAAAAGCGTCATTTTCCTCTTCATGCATGGCGGCCCAAGCCACATCGATACCTTCGACCCCAAACCGGAGCTGAACAAGCTGCACGGCCAGCCCATCCCAAAGAGCTTCGGCAAAGTCGACTTCCAGTTCTCCAACATGGACAGAACCCCCCTCATGGGCTCGCCCTTGAAATTCAAGAAGCGCGGCCAGTCGGGCATCGAAATCTCTGAGCTCTTCGAGAACGTAGCCGCCCATGCCGACGATCTCGCGGTCATTCGCTCCTGCCATCACGATGGCTTCACCCACGTCACTGGGCAAACCTGGCTCAATACGGGATGGGGCAGGGTGGGCCGTCCCAGCGTTGGCTCCTGGGTCGTATACGGGCTTGGCAACGAAAGCGAAAACCTGCCCGCCTACGTCGTGATGCTCGATGGCGGCATCAAGGCCGGCTCACCCGCCTACGGCTCAGGCTTCCTTCCTGCTTCCTACCAGGGCACCGTATTGCGTAGCGAAGGCCCACCCATCCTCAACATCCGCAGGCCCGAAGGCATGTCCGACAACGAGCAGCGCCAAATGCTCGACCTGCTCAAGGGCATGAACGAGAACCATCGCGAAGCCCGCAACGACGATTCCGAATTGGCCGCCCGCATGGCTTCTTATGAACTCGCCTTCAAGATGCAAATGTCCGTGCCAGACGTCACAGACCTGTCGAAGGAAAGCGATGTCACCCGCAAAATGTACGGCATCGACGATCCCATGTCGGCCGAATTCGGCACACAATGCCTGATGGCCCGTCGACTAGTCGAAAAAGGAGTCCGCTTCGTACAGCTCTACTCGGGTGGCAAAAAGGGAGCAGAAGTCGGTTGGGATGGCCACAACGAATGCGATCAGAACCACCGCTTCATGGCCAAAAAAGTCGACAAGCCCATTGCCGGCCTGCTCGCAGATCTCAAATCCCGCGGCTTGCTAGAAAGCACCGTTGTCTTGTGGGGCGGAGACTTTGGCCGCACTCCGTTTACTGATGGCGCAGAAGGCGGCGGAGGCAATCGCAATGGCCGCGATCACAACCCCTACGGCTTCACCGTCTGGATGGCCGGTGGCGGCATCAAGGGCGGCAAGGTGATCGGTGCAACCGACGAGATTGGCCTCAAGGCAGTCGAAGATAAAGTCACCATGCATGACCTCCACGGCTCCATGCTCGGCCTCCTTGGTATGGATCACAAGCGCCTCACCTATTTCTTCCAGGGGCGCGAATTCCGCCTTACCGACGTTGGGGGAGAGAACAATCTGGTAAAACGATTGACAGATGCTTAAGTCGACAAGGCGCTCGCTCTTCTCACTCCTCGCTGCCGGTATTGCTGCCGGGCAAGGCGTGGTATCAAGAGTAGCCCGGCCCCTGCAGCGCGGCAAGCCCTCAGGCCTCCCCTTCAATGCAAAGTTTATCGACGTAGCAAAACAGGCTGGCCTGCTCGAACCCTGCACCTACGGCGGTCGCGCGGCCAAACAATACCTGCTCGAAACCATCGGCTGTGGCGTTGCCTTCATCGATTACGACAACGACGGCTGGCTCGATATCTTCCTTCTCAACGGCACAACCCTTGAGGGCTCCACCGCCACCAATCGCCTTTACAAAAACAATCGTGACGGCACGTTCAGCGATGTCACCGAAGCCGCTGGCCTCAAGAAAACCGGCTGGGCCTCGGCCGTCTGTGCCGGGGACTACAACAACGATGGCTGGGACGATCTCTTCATCACCTACTGGGGCCAAAACGTCCTCTATCGCAACAACGGCCCCAACTCGAAAGGCGTGGTCACCTTTACCGACGTCACTGCCGAAGCTGGCCTCCTCGACAAGGGCCGCCGCTGGGGTGCTGGTTGCACCTTCATCGACTACGACCGAGACGGCCGCCTCGATCTTTTTGTCTCCAACTACGTCGACTTCGACCCCAATAAAGTACCCAAGCCCGGCCAGAACTCTTACTGCAACTGGAAAGGCATCCCCGTCAATTGCGGCCCGCGCGGCTTGCCCTCCGGCTATCACTCGCTCTATCACAACAACGGCGATGGCACCTTCACTGACGTCAGCCAAAAGTCAGGCATCGCCAAGGCCCGTGGCAGCTACGGCATGACAGCCGTCGCCGCAGACTTCGATAACGACGGTTGGCCCGACATCTATGTCGCTTGCGATTCCACCTCTAGCTTCCTCTTTCGCAACAAACACGATGGCACCTTTGAAGAGGTCGGCCTCGAGCGCGGCGTCGCCCTCAACGAAGACGGCATGGAGCAAGCCGGCATGGGCCTTGGCATCGGTGACTTCGATCTCGACGGCAATCTCGATATCTTGAAGACCCACTTCGCCGACGACTCCAACGTCCTCTACCGCAACGACGGCAAAGGCATGTTTGAAGACGTTACCGCCCGCAGTGGCCTGGCCGTCGAAACTCGCTACATCAACTGGGGCGCAGGCATCGTCGATCTCGACAACGACGGTCTACCCGACCTCTTCTACGTCACCGGCAACGTCTATCCGGAGCTTGAAGCGAAGCTCCCCGCCTATCCATTCGCCACTCCGCGCGTGCTCTTTCGCAATCTCGGCGGTGGCAAATTCGAAGAGCTATTTGACCTCGCCGGCCCCGCCATTGGCGAATCCCATTCCAGCCGTGGCTGCGCCTTCGGAGACTTCGACAACGATGGCGACATCGATATTCTGATCCTCAATCTGCACGAGCCTCCTTCGCTCCTGCGCAACGATCTCGCCGGTTCTGCCCACTGGCTCAAGGTCAAGCTTGAAGGCGTAAAGTCCAACCGCAGCGCCATCGGCGGAAGAGTCACCGCATACTACGGCGGCAAGAAGCAGGCCCAGGAAGTCTTAAGCCAATCGAGCTTCTACTCCGTCAACGACTTCCGCCTCCACTTCGGCCTCGGCACAGCCACCGAAGCTGACCTTGATATCCGCTGGCCCAATGGCACCATCGAAAAGCTGCGAAAGGTAGCCTGTGACCAACTGGTAACGATTCGCGAAGGGGCCGGAATCATCAAGGCAACACCCTTTGCGAGAAAGAAATAGCGTGCGATTCCTAGCCCTTCTTCTTTACGTAGGAATTGCCTCAGCCCAGGATTACGTCGGCTCAAAGGCTTGCTCCACTTGCCACAAACAAATCCACGAGCACTGGATTCATTCATCCATGGGCCGCTCCATGAGCCCCGCCTCAGAGCACCTCCCAAAGTTAACAGGCGAACTCACCATACACAGCGAAAAGCTCAAACGCGACTTCACCGTTTATGCTGCCAACGGTCAATTGAAACAACGTGAATCCGGCGAAGCCTTCCAGAACGAACACCCACTCGCCTGGGCCATCGGCTCGGGCGGCAACGGTCTGAGTTTCATCGTCCAGCGTGGCGAACACCTCTTCCAAGCCCCGCTCTCGTTCTACTCGCGCGTAGGCCGTTGGGATCTCTCCCCCGGCTATGAATTCGCCGACTATGGCTTTAATCGCACCATTGCCGCCGGCTGCATCAACTGCCATAGCGGCAGGCCACAACCAGTTCCCGGAACCAACGGTCAATACCAGAAGCAACCATTTGCAGAACTGGCGATTGGATGTGAAAACTGTCACGGCCCGGGCCGCAAACACATCGCCCTGCGCGGTGCCAAAAGCGCCATCGTAAACCCGGCCAAGCTATCCCGTGAGCGAGCCGACGAAATCTGCATGAACTGTCATCAGGCGGGTGACACGCGAATCCTGCAGCCCGGTAAAACCGAAGCCGACTACCGGCCCGGTATGGTCTTAAACGACGTAGTTGCCATCTTCAAACTACCCCGCGCCAAGGATAGCGATCTGCTGGAGCACCACGAATCTATGCACATGAGCAAGTGTTACGAGAAGAGCACCACCATGTCCTGTCTCACCTGCCACAGCCCGCACGCAGCCCGCATCAACTACAACGCCAAATGCCTGAGCTGCCATTCCGATCATCCCGCTGGCGGCGGCCCCGACTGCGTCAATTGCCACATGCCCAAGCGCGACGTAAAGGTAATCGCCCATTCCGCACTCACCAACCACCGCATCGTTCGCAAGCCAGATCAACCGCTCCCGCCATCACGCGATCCAGGCTCAGACCTCATACACATCAACCGCACCGGCAAAGCAGAATTGCCCCTGCTCACCCGCCTGCAGGCCTACGGCCAAATGGCAGACCGCGAGCCAACCTACTACGAAAAGTTCCAGGTCCTCCTCGATGAGGCCTCAGAAAAAGAAGCCCAGAATCCCCTCGTATTAGCCTCACTAGGCCGCCGTGCCTTGCGCGCCAATCGCTTTGCCGAAGCCATTACTCATCTCCAGGCCGCACGAGAAAAAGGCTCTGTCTCATCCACCACATTTGAAGACCTCGGCGAAGCCTTAAGCCGCTCAGGCCGCCTCGAAGAATCCGCTCAAGTCCTGCAGCAGGGCATACAGGCCGCACCGTACACCGCCGTGCTCTACAAATCCCTCGCCCTGCGCTTCATCCAGCTCAAGCGCTTTGAAGAAGCAAAGCAAACCCTCACTAAATATGTAGACCTGTTCCCCGAAGACGACTTCATCCGCAAGCTCCTCGCCCAGGTATCAGGGCCGCGCTGATCTCTGCAACGCTTCGCGGGCAAGCAAACTCTGCGGGAAAGCTCGCAACAGCCGCTTCAACACCTGCTCCCTTCCGGCATCTGTCGCCTGACATTCCGAAAGGAAAAAGTAGGCACTCTCCCGCCCCGGGTCGAGCGCAATTGATCTTTCAAGACTGGCGACAGCCCCCGCCACATTAGCGTCCGCTCGCCGCACAAGAGCAAGTTTTTCGTGTAGTGCTGCATCGCCCGGCCGCGCTTGCACCGCCGCCTCCAGCAGCTTCACTGCATCCTTCTTCTGATCCTTGAGAAACAACACCATCCCCAACCCCGAGAGCACATCAGCATCTCGCGGCCACCGTGAAAACACAGCCGCCAGCCTCCGGTATCCATCGTTGATCAGCTCCGGCACCCCATCCCGCTCCCCCACCTGAATCGAAGCAAGCCCCAGATTCCGCTCCCGCAATGCAGGGTCTCCCACCTCACGCCAAAGCCGCAACCGCGCTTCTGTCTTGGCTGGCACCTTGCTCGCTTCTCTCTGTATGCGGTGATCGGTAAACGCCGTATGCCCGCCATCCACCGCATCGCGCTTCGGCATGTGACATCCCACACACTGCTCGCGATCCCCATGCGTCGCACGCCCGTGACAACTGCGGCACGTTGCATCCACATCAATCTTCTCCCCATGCGGCTGATGACACGATCCACACCACAGCTTGCCCTCGCTCTGCCTCGCACACTCACTCAATGCCAACTGCTCCACATGGCTCACCACCCGCAAGTCTTCGCGAGGCCGGTCATACACAGCAACCGACTCACCGCCCGCATAACGAATGCGAGCCTCACCCGTAAGATGACACTGCTCACAAATCGAATCACGCGCTTCCACTCCAAGCCGCACCGGGTTCTGTATGTTGCCGCGAGTTGGCTTTTGCAAATGCGCTTGCGAGGGCCCGTGGCACTGCTCGCAACTGATGGGCTGAAGATTGTCGATAGATCCGCTCGAATGGCACGCAAGGCATTCCCCACTCACCCGCCGGTTGAAGTCCGGGTGTGTCATCGCCTCATACCCAGGCGCAACATCCCACAAATCCAGACGCTTGTACTTCGCCAATGGAGATTGAAACAGCCACTCGCCCACCCGCACTAGAAAGCCCTCGGCGTGATTCCCCGACCCGATTCGATACGACACTGAATACTCACCAGAGAGCCCACCCCGTTCGATTTTGTGCACCACCGCTTCACCCTGGCCCAAAACGGAAAATGCAGTTTTTGATTTCGAATGAGTGAAGCTCGATTGAGGCATAGCCTTGGCTGACCCAATGGCATTCCCCATCGGGCTGCGAAAGTAAGCCTCAGTCTGCTTCGGGTGGCAAGGCAGACAAACCGAAGCAGCCCAAATTGAAGGGACGGCGATAAAGAAAAGGACTGCCTGAATCATGCTGAATGCCGATCATATCCTTACTTTCTTGGCAAGAAATCGCAAGTGTACCCTTGCAACCATTTTTGTTCTGCATTAGTATCACGGGATGAGAAATTTCGTACTCTGTTGTACCCTCCTCTATCTGTGCTTAAACGTACGGGGGCAGAGCTTCTACGGCTCCATCGTCGGTACAGTGAGCGACCCTTCCGGGGCAGCCATTGGCCAGGCTTCGGTTGCGTTGATTAATGCCGGCACTGGCGACCGCCGTGTCGGCCAAACCGATTCCGACGGCAACTACACCTTTGTCAACTTGACTCCCGGGCAGTATCGCGTAGAGATTGAGAAAGCCGGATTTCGGCGGCTGGTGCGCGACAACGTTGTAGTGGAGGTGCAGAGCGCGGTTCGTCTCGCCGCCTCCATGCAGGTGGGCGATGTGAGTCAGGTGGTTGAAGTAACAGATCAGACGCCGCTGCTACAAACAGAGAACGCCTCACTCGGCCAGGTGGTGGAAGCACGCAAAGTCCAGGAGATGCCTTTGAACGGCCGCAACGTCTTCAGCCTTGTCTCGCTGGTGCCCGGCGTTGTTCCAGGCGGGCAATCGAGTGCAACGCCCACGGGCGCAAATCCCTTTGCCTGGGCAAACTTCCAGATCGGCGGCGGACAAGCCAATCAGAGTGCCTCATACATCGACGGTGCCCCCAACAACTCAAACTACGTCAACCACACCATGCTGGTACCCTCCCAAGACGCCGTACAGGAGTTCAAGGTGCAGACCAACAACCTCGGCCCCGAATTTGGCCGTCTGGCGGGCGGCGTCATCAACCTCACCACCAAGTCCGGCACCAACAGCTTTCACGGCAGCGCCTATGAGTTCCTGCGCAACCGCAGCTTGAACGCTAATACCTTCTTCAACAATCGCGCGGGCGTGGGACGCCCCGCCTTTACTCAGAACCAGTTTGGTGCCACTGTCGGCGGGCCCATTCGCAAAGACAAGACTTTCTTCTTTGCAGCCTACGAAGGCTTCCGTTTGCGTCAGGGCGCGTCGTATGTATTTTCGGTACCCACTGACCCGATGCGCGTAGGTAACTTCTCCGATGTCCGTAACGGTGCGGGGGCATTGGTTCCCATATATGATCCTCTAACCACCTGCGGCCGACTGGGCAACCCGGCCTGCCCCGGCGGAACGATATCGCGGGCGCCCTTCCCGGGCAACATCATTCCCGACACCCGAATTGACCGGGCCGCGCGTGCGATGACCCCGTTGTGGGGAAGGGCAAACTCGCCCGGCTCGCAATTCACAGCGGTAAACAACTTCACGGCCAACGCAAGCGTCGGCGGCGACCAAAACCAGCAGAACTACCGCGTAGATCACACGGTGAGCGACAAGCAGCGCGTCTTTGCCCGATACACTTACTGGCGCAACCTGAACCTGCCGATTGATCCCTACAACACCAAGACATGTGTGGACCGTTGCACCGAAGACATGAATACAAACCAGGCCGTACTGGGCGACACCTACTCGATTACGCCCACTACCTTCCTCGATCTCCGCGCTAGCTTTTCGCGTTACCACTACGACCGCACAGCGGCATCAGCAGGCTATGACCTGACTCAGTTGGGTTGGCCTGCGGCCTTGAATTCTGCTGTGGCGGTACGTGTGCAGCCGATCCCTATCGTCACCGGCTACAACGGCGTGTTCAGTACCAACGGCACCGGCAGCACGATTGTTGCCCGGAACGATATCTTTTCCTTCAGCCCCAACATGACCAAGATCTGGGGCAAACATACCATCAAGTTCGGCGGCGAATGGCGCCGCGGAACCCACAATTACTATCAGCAGAACAACCCGTCGGGTTCCTTCAACTTCGACGCATTGTTCACAAGCGTAAATCCGCTTGCTGCGGCGGGCACAGGCAACGGCTTCGCGTCGTTCCTGCTGGGCTACGGCAGCGGCGGCGGCCTCACTCACAACAGTTTCGTCGCGGGCCAGATGATCTATCGCGGCTACTACGTGGGCGACCAGATGCAAGTCAACTCGAAACTCACCTTGAACTTTGGCATCCGCCTGGAGCAGATGGGTCCCTGGTCGGAACGCTTTGACCGGCTGGTCGTCCTGTTGCCAAACGCCGAAAACGAACTCAGCGGACGCGGTGGCCTCAACTTCAAAGGCCGCTTCGGGCTTGTCAATTCGCAGGACAGCCCCAGCCGGAATAACACTGAGTTGCGCAACGTGATTTCACCGCGTCTCGGTCTGGCCTACCGCTTGAACAACAAGACAGTCATCCGCACCGGATGGGGCATGTTCTATCTACCGAACGACGTGGCCTTCGGCACTGCGCCAAACGGCGACATCTCCAACGCCTACACGACTCCATACTTCGGCTCTCCCGATGGAGGCATCACGCCGGCCGACCGCCTTTCGAATCCGTTTCCAAACGGCATCATCTCCGCACCAGGCCGCAGTGCCAACATCCAGCGGCTTTTCTACGGCCAGGGCATTAGCGCACCGCTCTATACGGATCCCCGCGCCTACACACAGCAGTGGAACTTCGACGTGCAGCGCGAACTCCTCGGCGGCATGGTGATCGATCTGGCTTACGCCGGGTCCAAGGGTACACATCTGCCGGGGCCGAACCAGGCGCTGAATCAGCTCCCGGTTGAATTCCTCTCGCAGGGTGCTTCGTTGACGCAGCAGGTGCCGAATCCATTTGTGGGTCAGGTGCAGTTGGGTGCGCTGGCGCAACCAACCGTACAGCGGGCTCAGTTGCTGCGGCCCTACCCCCAATACACGGCTTTCAACCAGGTCTCACCGATGAATCGCAACTCGATCTATCATTCGGCACAGATGAAGTTGGAAAAGCGTTTCTCAGGTGGTGCTTCGGTGCTTGTGTCCTACACCTGGGCGAAACTGATCAGCGATACCGATACCCTCACGGCCTGGCTTGAACCGGGTGGCGGCATGGGTGTGCAGAACTGGTACAACCTCGCCGCAGAACGTTCGGTGGCTTTGTACGACGTGCCGCACCGCGCGGTGATGAGCTTCATTTACGACCTCCCCTTCGGTAAGGGCAAGAAGTTCCTGAGTAGCACCAGCGGCCTTGCAGGCCGGCTGGTGGCCGGTTGGGGTGTGAACGGGATCACCACTTTCCAGAGTGGCAATCCGCTCAGTATGAGCATGGCCGTGAACACCACAAATTCGCAAGGTGGCGGGCAACGTCCAAACTCTACAGGTGTCAGCGCCAACCTCGAGGGCAATGCGCAGTCCCGCCTCGGTAAATGGTTTGAGACCTCCGCCTTTACGGCAACGCCGGCTTTCCAATTTGGCAATGCAGCGCGATCTCTAACCGATGTCCGGTCGCACGGCATCGCCAACTATAACTTCACTCTCTTCAAGAACACCCAGATCAACGAGCGGTTTGGACTTCAGTTCCGCACCGAGGTTTTCAACCTCTTCAATCGCGTTCAATTCGGCTATCCGGGTACGCAGTTGGGCAATCCTCAGTTCGGTGTGATTAGCGGACAATTGAATGATCCGCGCCTTATCCAATTCGCGCTCCGGCTGCAGTTTTAGTTTGCTGCTGCGTCATGCATTATGGCTCTGCGCTGCCGCTCTGGCGGCGCAGAGCGTTTCGTATTTCCGCAGTGTCTCGCTGCCATTTCAGCACAGGCATTCAGCGACGACACAGAAGTACCTGGTGGAGACCATGGGCGGCGGTGTCGCCCTGCTCGACTATGACAGTGACGGTCGGCTCGATGTCTTCCTTGTCAATGGCGGCAAGCTGGACGACCCCGCGCGTTCTCCGGTGAATTTCGCCCGCAACGATCCGGCCTTTGCCAACAGACTCTACCGGCAGGAAGCCAATGGTTCCTTCGTCGACGTTACAGCGCGCTCGGGCTTGCTGAAGACACCGAACGCCTACGGCATGGGCGCGGCCGTGGGCGACATCGACAACGACGGCGACCCCGATCTATATCTAACCGGTTATGGCGCAAACGTTCTCTATCGCAATGATGGCGGCGTCTTCACAGCCACCGCCGACGCAACGGCCAATGGTTGGTCTGTCTCTGCGGCCTTCCTCGATTACGACAATGACGGCCGGCTCGACCTCTTCGTGGCCCGCTACCTGGACTGGACGATCGAGCGGAACATTCTCTGCGGCACGCCTTTTCACGCCTACTGCCGTCCCGACAAATTCAATGGTGTATCGAACCTGCTTTTTCACAACGAAGGTCAAGGACGCTTTCGCGATGTGAGTAAAGAGTCCGGCATTGCAGCCGCGATAGGCAAGGGAATGGGCGTCGCCGTCAGCGACTACGACAGCGATGGCTTTGCCGATATCTTCGTGGCCAACGACGGCATGGAGCAATTCCTCTTTCATAACCAGCGCAACGGCACCTTCACCGAGCGTGCGCTTGAGGCCGGAGTCGCACTCTCTGATGATGCCCGCACTTATGCCGGTATGGGCGCGGCTTTTGCCGACTACGATAACGACGGCCGGCCTGACATCGTCGTGACCAATCTGGCACTCGAAAAATATGCCCTCTATCGCAATGACGGTGAGGGCCGCTTCTCCTATGTCAGCCTCACCAGCGGACTCGCTGCAGCGACTGCGCGTAGTTCCGGCTGGGGTGTCGGCCTGCATGATTTCGACAACGACGGATGGAAAGACCTGTTCGTGGCACAGAGTCATGTGCTGGATAACGTAGAGCGTATCCAGGGGGGGCTGCGTTATCTGGAGGCACCCGGGCTCTACCGCAACACACAAGGCAAGTTTGCCGCTGTAGATTTACGACTGCCGTCTGTTGCAGGCCGCGGTGCGGCCTTCGGAGACCTGAATAACGATGGCAAGCTGGATGCTGTCGTCTCCGTACTCGGCGGCAGCCCTCTGGTGCTGCTCAACCGCTCAGCGACACCAGGTGTGACGTTGACACTCCAGGGCACGCGTGCCAATCGTGATGCTGCGGGTGCTTTGGTTCGGGCGGGCACGCAAACAGTGCACGCGACGACATCCGGTAGCTACCTGTCCGCCAGCGACCGGCGAGTGCATCTGGCTGGCTCGCCCGCCTCCGTGGAGATCACCTGGCCCGGCGGGCACAAGCAGGTCGAAAAACTTGCCCCAGGCCCACTGGCTACAGTAAAGGAACAAGAGTGATTCTGCTACCGCTGCTACTGGCTTTCGCCCAAGCCGTTTCTCCGGAACTGCGCCAGCATGTCGACGCTGGCTTAAAGG
Source organism: Bryobacter sp. (assembly GCA_044376335.1). GTDB lineage: Bacteria > Acidobacteriota > Terriglobia > Bryobacterales > Bryobacteraceae > Bryobacter. The sequence goes on along the minus strand of JBIPMY010000025.1, from coordinate 3,712 downwards.
CCCGCGCAGCGGGCGATCTGGATGCGGCCATCCGTGAGTTCAGGCGAGTAGCGGAACTGGCACCAGACCTGGCCGCAGCACACGTAAATCTCGGCAGCGTGTATGTTCAGAAGAAGGACTATCCGAATGCCGTTGGGCCCTTGCGCCGTGCTCTCGCACTCAATAGCGAGTTACCCGGAGCGCAGCAGATGCTCGGAACCGCCTTGCTTGCCACCGGTGCCGCCGCCGAAGCAATTCCTTACCTCGAGAAGTCACAAACGCTCGATCTGCTCGGCATCGCCCTCCTGGAATCCGGCAAGCCGCGCGATGCCGTAGATCGCCTGGAAGCCGCTCTCTTGCAGCGTCCGGAAGATCCTGACTTGCTCTACTATCTCAGCATGGCGCACAGTCAACTAGCCCGCGGTCTCGTCGATCGCTTGCGCTCCCAACCGGCAGGTGCCACGCGTACACAGCAGATCCTGGGGGACGCAGCCGCTGCCGCTGGCCAACGCGAAGAGGCCGAGAAGCTTTTCCGCACGGTCCTGGCGGCCAGGCCGGATCTCCGCGGAGTGCACTTGGCGCTCGGCGAACTGTATCTGGCCAGTGCAGACTATGCCAAGGCAGAAACTGAGTTTCGCGCTGAGGCGCGACTGGCATCAGCGTCAGCGATGGCGGCTTACAAGCTGGGATTCGTGCTGACCAATCTGGGCAAGGCCGCCGAGGCACTGATCGAGTTGGAGCGTGCCGATCGATTACAGCCGGATATGCCGGAGACTCTCCTGGCCCTCGGCAAAGCGCTCGCCACCACAGGTAATCCAGCCGGGGCTGAGAAGCCGCTCCAACGTGTGGTGCAGTTGGAGCCCACTTCTACTCTGGCCGAGGCAGCGCATTTGCAACTGGCGCAACTCTATCGCCGGATGGGCCGGCCAACAGAGGCCGATCGTGAGAATCAAGCCTTACAGCGCCTGCGGCAACAGAGAAAAAAGTAGAACTTCACACTCAAATCTACGCTTTAAGGAAACGCACCAGCGCCGCCGTAAACTGATCCGTCGTCGCCGTCCCGCCCACATCCGGTGTCAAACTATCCCCCTCGCGATACACATACTCAATCGCCTGCTGCAGCCGCTTTGCCGCCTCCATCTCCTTCAAATGCTCCAGCATCATCACGCTACTCCGCAACAACGCCGTCGGGTTCGCCTTCCCCTGTCCCGCAATATCTGGCGCACTCCCGTGTACGCTCTCAAACACCGCATGGTTGTCGCCCAGATTCGCCCCCGCCGCCACACCCAGTCCACCTACTAACCCGGCCGCCAGATCACTCAAAATATCCCCATACAAATTCGGCATCAGCAAAATATCAAACTGCTCCGGCCGCGTCACCAACTGCATCGACGCATTATCCACAATCAGCTCGTTGTAAATCAGATGCGGATAATCAGCCGCAATCTCCCGGCAACACCGCAAAAACAAGCCATCGGCGAGCTTCATGATATTCGCCTTATGTATCGCCGTCACCCGCTTCCGCAAATGCCGCGACCCAAACCGGAACGCCGCCCGCGCAATCCGGATCGAGGCCGTCCGCGTAATCACCTTGATCGAAGTAATCACATCCGGCACCACCTCATGCTCGAGCCCCGAATACAAATCCTCGGTATTCTCGCGAAAAATCACCATATCGAGAGCCACATCGTCAAACCGCGTATGCAGCCCCGGCAAACTCTTCACCGGCCGTACATTCGCATACAGATCAAGCTTCTTCCGCAGCGCCACATTCACACTCTGAAATCCCCCGGCCACCGGCGTCGTCACCGGCCCCTTCAGCCCCACCTTCGTCTTCTCAATCGACGCCACCACATCCGCCGGCAGCGATTCCCCCGTCGCGCGAATCCTGTCCCCCGACAACTCCACCCGCTCCCATTCAATCTGTACCCCCGTCGCCGCAATCACCCGCTCGGCCGCCAGCGCCACTTCCGGGCCAATTCCATCACCAGCAATTAACGTAACCAGATGTGCCATACCTCAACAGTGACAGATACTGAAAGAGAATGGCTACCATCAAGCGCGCTCTTTTAAGCGTCACCGACAAGACCGGACTCGCAGACTTCGCCCGCGGCCTCGCCGCCCTTGGCATTGAACTCATCTCTACCGGAGGCACCGCTAAGCTCCTGCGCGAAGCCGGCCTCACAGCCACCGACGTCAGCGACCTCACCGGCTTCCCAGAAATGCTCGACGGCCGCGTCAAAACCATCCATCCCCGCGTAGCCGCCGGCGTCCTCGCCATGCGCTCCAAAGCAGACCACATGGCCGCCCTCGCAGAGCACAACATCCCGATGATCGACATGGTCGTTGTCAACCTCTACGAATTTGAAAAGACCGCCGCCAAGCCCGGCGTCCACCTCGAAGAGCTCATCGAAAACATCGACATCGGCGGCCCCACCATGATCCGCGCCGCTGCCAAAAACTATCAGGACGTAGCCGTAGTCACCCGCGCCTCCGACTACCCGGCCCTCCTCGAAGAGCTCAACACAAACCAGTCCAATCTCTCCCCCGGCACCCACTGGGATCTCGCCAAGAAAGCCTTCTCCACCACCGCCGCCTACGACGCCGCCATCACCCGCACCCTAGAACAAATCCCCACACCCGTCGCCATGCCCGAGCGCCTTGTCATCAACACCCCCCTCAAGATGACGCTGCGTTACGGCGAAAACCCCCACCAGGCCGCCGCCCTCTACGCCTCCGGTAACACCGGCATCGCCAACGCCACCCAACTCCAGGGCAAAGAACTCAGCTACAACAACCTCGTTGATCTCGACGCCGCCTGGCAGCTCATCTGCGAATTCGATCTCCCCGCCAGCGCCGTCATCAAACACACCAACCCCTGCGGCTGCGCCACCGCCGCAACGCTAGCCGACTCATACAAAAAAGCCTTCGCCGCCGATCCCATCAGCGCCTTCGGCGGAGTCCTCGCCTTCAATCGCGAAGTCGACGCCGACACCGCCACCGAAATCGCCAAAACCTTCATCGAAGCAATCGCCGCCCCCAGCTACACCAACCAGGCAAGATTGATCCTCGCCTCCAAAAAGAACCTCCGGCTGCTGGAGGTAGCAAGCGGAGGCCTAGACGAACCCGTAGTCAAAACCATCACCGGAGGCTACCTGGTCCAGAGTGCAGACCGCAAATTCCTGATCAAAGAAGAAGCCAAAGTGGCGACGAAGGTCCAGCCCACAGAAGCCCAGTGGAACGCCCTCCAGTTTGCCTGGCGAGTCGTCAAGCACGTCAAGTCCAACGCAATCGTCTATGCCAATGACGGCCAACTGATCGCCGCCGGCGCAGGCCAAATGAGCCGAGTCGACAGCGTAAAGTTCGGAGCCAGCAAAGCCATCCTCCCGCTAGAAAACTGCGTAGTAGCCAGCGACGCCTTCTTCCCCTTCCCAGACGGATTAGAAGCCGCCGCCAGCCACGGAGCCAAAGCCTTCATCCAACCCGGAGGCAGCGTCAAAGACGAAGAAGTAATCGCCGCCGCCGACCGATTAGGCCTTGCAATGGTCCTAACCGGCTTCCGCCACTTCCGCCACTAAACAGCCTCAACGGATGACAACAAAAGAAATGCTCCACCAACTGGTGGAGCAAATCCCCGACGAGCACCTCGAAATGGCGCTAGCTACGCTGGAGAACCTAAATGACAACGAGCCCATGAGCGAAGCGGCTCTAGCCGATCTCGATCAAGCTATGG
>JBIPMY010000256.1:0-8904 GCA_044376335.1 Bryobacter sp. | reverse complement strand
AAATGGGCGAAGCCTTCTATCTGATGGTAGGTGCGACAACAATACGTGAAAGAACTTTTCGAAACATAGTAAAAGCTTACTTAGCTAATGGGATCGGCCCACTTGATGAATATCTGTTGGCGGCAGCTTCTGTCCGGCTTTTCGAGCTGAGTGGCCCAGCGAGGATTGTCCAGGGACATTCCTTGAAGGGGTTAGAGCGTAAAGACTTCCAGGTAAACGTTTTAGGATCTGGCCGCATGTCGCTTTCCGCCATCAAAGCCAGGCACGAAGAGAGCAAGTTGATCCGCAGGTGAGGACGGCAGCCGCTGTTCCAGCTTGAATTCTCAGCGCTAAAGTCATGTCAGTGGTGGTGAGGCGGTGAAGTCTTCTCTGATTGAGCCTCCGCTATCCCCGCAAATAAGACAACGCCTGCTAATGCTTTTCCGCACCAATCCGCCCTAATTACTCAATCCGGAAATCCCAGATCATCAAATTAACCTGCCCCTCGGTGAACTCAATCAAAGCGTACTCACCCATAGGCAGATCCGCTTGTGGCCACACCTTATAAAGCCCCTCATCCAGTTGCTGCCGAAAAATCTCAATCTCTTTCCGCTCCTCAATCTGCTCCTTGCTCACCGGAATCAATTGCACCACCTCAACAATCCGCCCCCCCTTCTTCGGAGTCAACTGGATCAAAGCAAACTGCTGCGTTTTCGACAACCGCAGATAAAACTCCGGCCGCCGCTCAGAGTAAATCGTCGCAGACTTCTCCCCCACCAACTCCACCGTACTCTTACCCGCCACAATCGGAATCGGCGATAGCAATTTCAACACCTGCCGCTTCTTGTCCGTAACCAGCGTCGATTCCGCCAGCTTCAGCGTAATGATCTTGTTCTCCGGCCCTAATCGAAACAGCCCCGGCTCCTCAGGAATACTCGCGACAATCCGCCGCATCTCCCGCTCAACAGCGGCCTCCTCGGCCAGCATCTGCTTCTCCTGCTTGCGCGAATCCTCGCGATCCCCAAGCTCTTTCAGCGTCTTCTTGAGATCAATAAATGAAAGCGGTATCTCTTCCCAGTCCCCGCGTTCCACCGAGTAATAACGCACCCGGTCCCCATCCACCTTGTGTTCGCGCACCATATGGTGCCCGCCTTCTTTCAGATAAAGCCGGTAATTCTGCGCGCCCAAAGCGCACAGCACCAAAATCAGAAGGAAGAGGAAAATTCGCCTCATGCCCACAGCATACAGGTAAAATGCGGATGTGAAATATCGCAAGCTCGGCAAAACAGGAATTGAAGTCAGTGAGATCGGCTACGGAGCCTGGGGCATTGGTGGCAAACAGTGGCTCGGAGGCGACGATCTCAGCAGCCTCACCGCCCTCAAGCGCGCCATCGACCTCGGCCTCAACTTCATCGACACCGCCCTTGCCTACAACGAAGGCCACAGCGAAACCCTCGTCGGCCAAGTAGCCCGCGAAGCCGGCCACAAGGTCTGGCTCGCCACCAAGATCCCACCCAAGAACCGCATCTGGCCCGCCGCTCCCGGCATCGGCATCGAAGAAGTCTTCCCTTACGATTACGCAATCGAGTCTACAGAGACCAGCCTCCGCAACCTCGGCGTAGAACAAATCGACCTCCAGCAATTCCACGTCTGGAATCCAATCTGGTTCTTCCAGGACGATTGGCGCCGCGCCATTGAAGACCTCAAAAAATCAGGTAAGGTCAAACACTTCGGCATCTCGATCAACGACCATCAACCCGAGTCCGCCCTCGATGCCGTATCGAGCGGCCTCATCGATACCGTCCAAGTCATCTACAACGTCTTCGAGCAATCCCCCGAGCGCTGGCTCTTCCCCGCCTGCATCGAACACAACGTAGGCGTCCTCGCCCGCGTCCCCCTCGACGAAGGCTCACTCACCGGAGCCCTAAAAGCCGACACCACCTTCGAGCCAGAAGACTTCCGAGCCTGGTACTTCCGCGACGGCCGCATCAACGACGTAATCAAACGTGTCAAAGATCTCGAAGCCGCCACAGCCAACATCAAAGGCACCCTGGCCCAACGAGCCCTCCGCTTCATCCTCTCAAGCGAAGCCGTCTCCGTAGCCATCCCAGGCATGAGAAGAAACTCAACGGTAGAGTCCAACTGCGCCGTCAGCGACCTCGGCCCCCTAAGCCCCGAAGAGCTAGAAGTCATGCGCCACCACGTCTGGCTCAAAAACTACTACCGCTAGGCGCAGAAGAAGAGGTTCGATAGACTACAAGCAGGCGTAGATGGATCTGACGTTTGTATGGGACCCCAAAAAGGCCCGGGCAAATATCGAAAAGCACACCGTCAACTTCGCAGAGGCAATGGAAGTTTTTAGTGATCCCTTAGCCAGGATTATCGGCGATGAAGATCATTCGGTGGACGAGAGACGTGAGATTATCATTGGTCACTCTCAAGCGAAGCGGCTTCTTATGGTTTGCTTTACCGAACCAGAGCAAGGTCGGATTCGAATCATCAGCGCCCGGCGGGCAACAAGAATAGAGCGGCAAGACTATGAAGAATACCTCAGATACTAAACCCAAACAGCTTCGATCTGATGAACTCAAGCCAGAGTATAGGTTTGACTACTCCAAATCAAAACCAAACCGTTTCGCTGGTGAAACTCGTCAGCCATCCCTGACGGTCCAGTTGGATCCAGACGTCGCAAAAGTCTTCCAAAATGCCGAATCGGTCAACACGGTACTGCGAGCGCTCTTGACCACGATGCCGGTCCAGCCGACCCGCAAAACCCGCTAAGCACCTCCACCCACTCACCCAACCCAAGCATCCTTCCGGCCGCCCGCGTTAAAGTGGAGGTTTACCCTCCACATGCCCGAAAAGCAATATCTACACCAAGAGATCGAAGAGAAGTGGCACGCGCGTTGGGAAGCCGACCCCGCCCTCTATCGCACCCCCGTCAATCCGACGAAGAAGTTCTACGTCCTCGAGATGCTCCCCTACCCAAGCGGACGCCTCCACATGGGCCACGCCCGCAACTACTCCATCGGTGACGCCCTCGCCCGCTTCATGCGTATGCGAGGCTATGACGTCCTCCATCCGATGGGTTGGGACGCCTTCGGCCTGCCCGCCGAAAACGCCGCCCTCAAGTCCGGCCGCCAGCCCCGCGAGTGGACCCTCCAGAACATCTCCCAAATGAAGAAGGGCCTCAAGCGCCTCGGCTTCGCCCTCGATTGGGAACGCGAAATCGCCACCTGCGAACCCGAATACTACCGCTGGAACCAGTGGTTCTTCCTCCGCATGTATGAGCGCGGCCTCGCCTACCGCAAACAATCTCTAGTTAACTGGTGCCCCGAATGCGCCACCGTTCTCGCCAACGAGCAAGTTGTCGACGGCTGCTGCTGGCGTCATGAAACCGTCCCCGTAATCCAGCGCAGTCTCGAACAGTGGTTCCTCAAAACCACCGCCTACACAGAAGAACTCCTCGCCGACATCAAGGGCCTCGAAGAAGGCTGGCCAGAGCGCGTCCTCACCATGCAGCGCAACTGGATCGGCAAGAGCGTCGGAGCAGAAGTCGACTTCACCCTCGAAAGCGGCGAAAAGATCCGCGTCTTCACCACCCGCGTCGACACCATCTACGGTGCCACCTGCCTCATCCTCGCCCCAGAACATCCCAAGGCTGCAGAGCTAGTAGGCGACGCCGGCAAAGCCCGCCTCAAAGCAATGGTCGACGACCAGTCCCGCAAAGATCCCGCCCTGCTCGAAAAAGACGGCTTCGCCACCGGCGCCTTCGCCATCAACCCCTACAACAACGAAAAGACCCCCATCTGGATCGGCAACTTCGTCCTCATGGGCTACGGCACCGGCGCCATCATGGCCGTCCCCGCCCACGACGAGCGCGACTTCGAATTCTGCACCAAATACGGCATCCCCATCGTCCCTGTCGTAAAGCCAGCCGAAGGCGAAAGCCCCCTCCCCTACACCGAATACGGCATCAGCATCAACTCGGGCGACTACTCCGGCCTCCCCACCGCTGAAGCCCGCCAGAAGATGACCGAAGTCGCCGAAGCCCAGGCCTTCGGCAAAGCCACAACGACATACCGCCTCAAAGACTGGGGCGTCTCCCGTCAGCGTTATTGGGGCACTCCGATCCCGATGATCCACTGCACCACCTGCGGTGTCCAGCCCGTCAAGGACGAAGACCTCCCAGTCCTCCTCCCCCTCGACGTAGACATCACCGGAGCCGGCGAATCCCCCCTCGCCCGTCACGAATCCTTCTGGAAGACCACCTGCCCCAAATGCGGAGCCGAAGCCCGTCGCGAAACCGACACCATGGACACCTTTGTCGACTCCTCCTGGTACTTCTATCGCTACTGCGATCCCAAGAACAACACGGCCCCCTTCGACCCCGCGGTAATCGCCCAATGGTTCCCCATCGATCAATACATCGGCGGTGTCGAACACGCAATCCTCCACCTCATCTACTCCCGCTTCTGGACCCGCGTCATGCGCGACCTCGGCCTCATCACCAACTCCGAGCCCGCCAAAAAACTCTTCACTCAAGGCATGGTCCTCAAAGACGGGGCCAAGATGTCCAAGAGCCTCGGCAACATCGTAGACCCCGAAGAGCTCATCAAAGACTTCGGTGCCGACACCTGCCGTCTCTACGTCCTCTTCGCCGCCCCGCCAGACAAAGACATGGATTGGCAACAGAGCGGCGTAGAAGGCCAGTCCCGCTTCCTCGGCCGCGTCTATCGCTTCGTCACCCGCAACGTAGACCGCATGAACGCCCCAGCCGGCGACCTCAGCCCCAACGACAAGCGCGCCCTCCGCAAGCTCCACCAAACCATCGCCAAAATCACCCAGGATTTCGAGCAGCGCTGGCACTTCAACACCTGCATCGCCGCCCTCATGGAGCTCACGAACGAGCTCTACATCTGCGAAGAAGGCCTCACCTCTGCGGCCCTCCCCGAGATCCTCAAATCCCTGATCCAGCTCATGGAACCCTTCACGCCCTTCATCGCCGAAGAGCTCTGGGAAGAAATCGGCCAACCCGCCCCCGTCTTCAAGCACGCCTGGCCAGAAGTCAATCCTGCCTACCTGATCGAAGACGAAATGGAGATCCCAGTCCAGGTCAACGGCAAGCTCCGAGGCAAGCTGCTAATCGCCACCGGCTCCTCCAACGCCGCCATCGAAGCAGCAGCGCTAGCTGACGAAAAGATAGCCGCCTTCATCGCCGGCAAAGAGGTAGCCAAGATCATCGTCATCCCTGCCAAGCTCGTCAACATCGTCGTCAAAGGCTAATGCAAATCATACTGATCCTCGCCCTTTGTCTCGCGCCTCTCGTGGCGCAAGACAAAGGGCGTGTCTTCTTGATCAGTCTTGATGGAATGGGCTTCAAGGCCTTCACAGAAGACCCCGCCGCCGCCGACATGAAAACCATGCGCCGCCTCGCCGCCGAGGGCATCTCCGCACCAATGCAAGCGGCCTTCCCGAGTCTAACGGCCCCCGGCCACGCCAGCATCTTCACCGGAGTCTACGGCAACCTAAACGGCGTCACCTCCAACAACGTCCCAGTGACATTCGAGACCCGTGCCAATGGCTTCCGCGCCGAGCAACTCAAAACAGAATTCTTCTGGCTCAAGCCCGGCCGCTCTGGCATGAAGACGGTAGCCCACAATCCCACTCAGGGCTTCCCCTGCACCCAGTTCAACTCCGGCCCCAACGTAGCGCTGATGAATGGCTACCAGACCCCCGAAGTCGCCCCCGAAAAACTCGTAAAAGCGAAAGACGTAACCTGGCTCGACAAAGCCCCCGACGGCTTCGCCACGCCCCTCAAATCCCAACTCCCCATCCGCTACTTCCGCTACACCTCCGGTCGCATCCAGTTCGTTGGTGCCGTCGTCGCCAAGGGTTTCCATTACGACACAATCCGAATGACGGCCTACAGCGGCAAGCGTTATGTCGATGTTGAGCGAAAGGAATCAGAAACCGAGCCGTTCCGCACCGGCAACAAAACCAGGCCACTAGCGCGTTACTTCAGCGAAGGCCTACCCATAGCCGACATCACCGCCGTCCACTTCCGCCTCTTCGAGATGAACGCCGAAGGCACAGACTTCCTCCTCTACCAAACCCAGGCCAAAGAAATCAGCATCTGCGAAGACGGCGACACACAGGCCACCAGGTTCAAGCAAAAGCTCCTAACAACAACCGGAGCCTTCATAGGCAACGGAGCCGGCGGCCTCTACACAAAAGGCGAACTAGGAGTCCCCTACACCGACGGCCTGGCCGAGCGCCGCTTCTTAGAAACGCTAGAGCTCCACGCCAGACAAACCATGCGCCACACCAGAGCGCTGCTAGCCGAATACAATCCAAGACTGCTGGTCGACTACATCAGCACCCCCGACGACATGCTCCACAACTGGTGGGGCAACAACGACAAGATGATCGAGCCATACCGCCGCTGGGGCTACCAGATCATCGACGAAAGAGTTACCCAGCTCAGCCAGCTACTCAAAGAGGAAGACCACATGGTAGTAGTCAGTGACCATGGCATGACCGCAATGCACACCGAGCTGCGAATCAACAAGCTGCTGGAAGAACTAGGCTACAAGGGCCGAGTCGCCGCCCAGGACCATTTCCTGATAGCCAAAGACAAAGACCCCGCAATCCTCGAAGAAGTAAAGCAAAAGCTGGATAGCTTCCGAGACGGCGAAACCAAAGTCTTCACCGAATGGTTCTGGCCCAAAGAAGCCGCAACAAAATTCGGCATCGGCGGCCCCTTCGGCGGAGACCTCTACTTCGACCTGGCCCCAGGCTACAAATCCACCAGCGGAACAAGCAAACCAACAATACAAAAGCTGGAAAAGGTGAAAGGAGAACACGGCCCCCTACCAACCCGCCCCGACCTCCAGGCCCTCTTCATAGCCTACGGCCCCAACCTCCACTCCCGAGCCGCCTCCATGAAAACCACCAACATCGCCCCTCTCGTTCTCAGCCTCCTCGGCTTCTAGTACACGGTAAACTCTGGTCCATAGGCCTGACTCCGCTACTTTGGTGCCAACCAGGACAATTCTAAGTTGCTGCGGCGCACTTCGCCGATCAACCGTTACTCCTTCATCTAGAAGCGCCTCAACTGCTCAGGTCTAAATTTGAAGCGACGCGATTCTGCCCTACTGTCCCGCGATACTTGTCATGCTGGATTCGGATTTCTTCGACATTTGCGAGCTCCTAAAGACTCCAGACTCCTTTCCGCCTGCGCGAAGCCACAACTTCAGCTCAATAGTATTCATTTTGACGTCCCCAGTGTTTGACGTATGTCATTTAACAAAGAATCCTTCTGATAGCTCTCAAACGTGTGGCTAAAAGAGAATGCAGTTTGCTTGCCGTTTCCCTCTCTTTCACCACAAACGTTACGTCCCAGGCTCAACCAGGCGACAAGATCCAATGAATGCCGGTAGGTCTTTACCTGAATGAAGTCATTTGTTGGCCAACTGACAGCCGGTGAGGCGACTGCAAATACTTGAATTCTGGGGGGCCAGGCCACACCTCTCTTTCGAACTTGCTTGGAAAAATGCATGAGTGCATTGGATGTAATCAGGTTGCCTTGGCTGTGTGCCACAATCACGATTGGCCAGTTCGGCCATAGAAAGCCATCCTCCCATAGAAGCTTGTACAGACTGTTTGCGCATCCATTGAGCAATGGAGTATCCATTCCCAGTCCGCGCAGACTAACTGCTGTCCAGTCCGTGGCGGACTGGGCGATGTCGAAAGCAGCATTCTTAAGCGTCTCAGTCCACTTAAGTTCTTGTTTGTCCGTACAAACTCCGATGCCGGTTTGATTGTATATGCCAGTCACCTCACAACTAGTCAATTCTGAAAGGCGATTGCACGCATTGGAGTGATCTCTTGGGGAGTTGCAGATTCCATTCAGGAAAATCAATCGGCGCCTTTTGTGCTCTTCATGCTTCCAATACTTGGTGCAGACTCCTCCTGAAAACGGTACTGAATTGTCTTGATTGTACGTAATCGGCATATTTTCTCTTTCAATACAAAATGGGCTGAAATTCTCAACTTAGACCGCCTTCCGTGAGGCGGCTGCCACTGTCATCCGAAATCATCCGCCTAGGTTTGGCCACTTCATCCCTGCGCCAATATTGAAGTTCCTATAACCGCGACGTAGCTGTGACCCGGTTGACGAGGCTTCCGAGTACGGTCAGGTTGGCGTTGCCTGACGTTGAGTTTCGTTTGATTTCTAAACGGTCGAGGCAGAGCTGCTAGGCATTCACCACTGCTCCATTTCGCCCTAAAGTCTTGCCCGCTTGGTGAGCACAAATACGCGCTACAGCACAATAGGATTTGACACCGCAGGATGGAGTGAAAGTACTGCTGTCGGTTTGGCTCCTTGATGATTGAACTCGCCATGCCAAGGCTGCTCCCCTCCCAATTCAATTGAGCTGAGAGCAGCGTCTAACTGAAGGTTCGCTAAATGCGGTTTTTTGCATGCTCTCCGACTACCTGCTACAAAGTCATTGGTTGCTCTTACTTCCGCCCGCCTTCTGCCTTGATACAGTGCCGTTGGGCTTGCTGCCACCCACATTGCCCGTGCCCGGCTTGAATACCATGCCGACGACCTTCATACCGGGTTCCAATTTTTCCGCTATCAGCCCCGGGCAGGTCGAGGCAGTCTTTCCTGGGGCTGGGGGAACCCACTTCTTTGTGCAGAACTTGTTTCCGCCGTCCGGATCCTTCCACACATCCAATGCATAACCCTGGGTGCCAACGACCAGGAATGTTAACAAGAGCCTTATAGCTGCGCTTTTCATCCAAGTTCTCCTCAATTACTTTCGGTGTTTATTAAAGACCACTGAACAAGTTAGCCTTTCACTTTAGACTTCGTCATCCACTTGCCGTGCAAGACATTAACTACGATTAATTTTTCTG
>JBIPMY010000668.1:0-2568 GCA_044376335.1 Bryobacter sp. | reverse complement strand
CGAGAGCGTCTTCAGGATCTCCTTTTTTGTTTTCTCTCGGGGGCTTGGCGGTTTGCTTCAGGACTTCGAAGAGTTTGGTGCTGGAGGGGTGGGGGGCCGCTTGCCATTTTGCTGTGGCGGATAGAGCTTCAATGGCTTTGCGGGCCGCATAAGAGGTGGGGGCAGCAACAGCGACGAAGCCGTTGTCATTGACTACGGTGATGGATTTGTCTTTGATGACGGTGGTGTCGATGGCGGTGAGTTTGGCGCCGAAGCTGGGGGCGCGCAAGACTGAGGCATAGAGCATGCCGGGGCGCTGGATGTCGGATGGGTATTGGTGCTTGCCAGTAACAATTGAATGGGCGTTGAGGGCAGGATGGGACTTGCCGAGGATCTTCCAGGCAGCAGGGGGAGTGAGTTCCCCGCCCCGCTGGGCGGCTGCGGCATTGCGAGCTTCGGGAACTGTGGAAGGCGTGGTGCGGCTACCAGCGGTGATACCGTCGTTTGGGCAGAGGTCTGTGTCGCCAAGGACGGCGCGGACTTTCGAGAGAGGGATGCGAAGCTCTTCGGCGACGGCCATAGCGAGTTCTGTGGCAGCGCCCTGGCCCATGTCGACTTTACCGGAATATACAGTGACCGTGCCGTCTGGGGCTATGCTCAGGCGGGCCTGGGGCTTGGAGGCGGTTTGCGCGTCGAGGAGAGAACCGCTGCCGAGGAGGATGATAAAACCAGCGGCTTCGAAGAATTGTCGACGGTTGGTTTGGAATTCGTAGATGGGGGCTTCGGTGAGTTCGTAGCGTTCGGGTTCATGCGGCATTGGAGGCTTCTCCTTCCCGTTGGGCAGCGAGGCGGACGGCGGCGAGGATGCGGATATAGCCGCAGCAGCGACAGAGATTGCCGTTGAGGGCGTCGGTGATTTGAGCGTCGGTGGGCTTGGGGGTGGTTTCGAGCAGGACGACCGTGCGAAGGATCATACCGGGGACGCAGTAGCCGCACTGCATGGCTTCGGCATCGAGGAAGGCCTGCTGGACGCGATGGAGCCGGCCGTTCTTTGCGAGGCCTTCAATGGTTGTGACCTCTTTGCCTTCGGCAAGACGGGCGGGAGTGAGGCAGGAAGTAACGGGCTTGCCGTCGAGGAGAACAGTGCAGGCGCGGCACTGGCCTTCGCCACAACCGTACTTGGTGCCGGTGAGGTGGAGGTCTTCGCGGAGGACCTCGAGGAGGGGCCGATCTGGCGCCGTATCGAAAGAGTGGGACTTGCCGTTGATGCTTGCCGTCATGACCGTGAGTGTATCGTGCGGGGATGAAAGGGAAAACTCTTGAATGATTTTGCTGGCTGCGGTACGATGTTGCATCCCCGTCATTTTTTCGCTTCGATGCGGCCCAACCTCGTTGGTTTTCTTTCTTTTCATCCCTTAAATCTTGAGGTTGGTACGAATTATGAAACTGCATCATTTGTTGTTGGCATTTGGATTGTCAGCCGGGCTTGGCAGCGCTGCTAAATTGCCATTGGTGATCGAGGCGAGCGAAGATGTGAGCGCAATGTTTCCGGGTGCGCCGAAGATACATTCATTTGTGTCTGCCGAATGGGAAGGCAAGTGGATTTTTATTGCGGGCAGGATGGCTGGGTATCACGGGGATGGGGGCAAGGACGCTGACTTTCCACGGGCCGGAGCCAATGCCAGCGTTTGGGTAATTGAACCGCCGCAAGGGAATCGTGCAGCCAAGACCTACAGTCTTGCTGTTTCGAAGTTGCCGGCCAGTCTTGCGCTGGTGCGAGACCAATGGATGTCGAGCAATCCTGAAGCAGTGCAAGTAGGGGAGACGCTGTACATCACAGGAGGCTATGGCCAGAATTCAGAGGGCAAATGGGTGACTTATCCAGTGCTTTCGTCGGTGCATCTGCCGTCGCTGGTAAAGGCCGTGATGGGGCAAGTGAGTTTTGCGGATGCTCGCATCCAGTATGTACAGAGCGAAGCTGTACAGGTAAGCGGGGGAGAGTTGGTGCGGCTGGATGACGGGATGTTTTATCTGGTGGGTGGACACAAGTTTATGGGGAGCTATCGCGACTTCGAAGCAGGCGGCGAACGCAATTCGGGAACTGTCTCGCAGGTCTACACGGGTGCGATCCGCAAGTTGAAGATTGATGCGGCTACGCTTGCGGTGACGCTGGTTGAAGAGTTTGTGGATCCGGAGTTTCGCAGGCGGGATTTGAATGTGGCTCTGACGATTGGAGCCGATGGGAAGTCTCTGGGGGCTGCGGCGTTTGGTGGTGTGTTTACTGCAGCGCAGCTTGGATTCTCCAAACCGGTGTACTGGAATGCGAAAGAGCGGCCCAAAACTGAAACGGGTTTTGACCAGAAGATGAGTGCCTATACCTGCGCGCATGTTGGCTTCTTTGATCCGGATCTGGGGCAGATGCTTACTACCTTCTTTGGGGGAATTAGCGGATGGTTGTGGAGTGATGAGAAGTCTGATTTTGTGCCTGCGCCGAAGGAGGGCGAGAAGTCGAGCGCTACTTACAGGGACGGCTTGCAGTGGATAGACCGAATTAGTACCGTGGCCCGGAATCGCGATGGAAGTCATTTG
>JBIPMY010000667.1:0-2571 GCA_044376335.1 Bryobacter sp. | reverse complement strand
CTAACCTACTCATCGAGCGTCTAGAAGACACAGGCGCAGGGGCACTCAGCACTCAGGTTGTGTCGGAGTTCTATTCAGTCTGCAATAAGAAACTCAAGTTCAGTAGCCAGGAACTCAGCGACATCATCGCCGATTTCAGCCACTGGAAGCTCCATCGGCCCACTCACGCAGACATTCTCAATTCCATCATTTTGCAGCAAGAGGCAAAGATCTCCTGGTGGGATGCTCTTCTGCTCAACAGCGCCATCCAGATCGGCGCCACGGTCCTCTGGAGCGAAGACTTCCAGACGGGCCGTCGCTTTGGAGGCTTGCAGATAAAAAATCCATTCCTGGACTCACCGCTCTAAAGGGAAAGAATGCGCGTACTCATCCCCGGAGGCTCCGGCCAGGTCGGCACCATCCTCGCCCGTCGCCTCCACGCCCAAGGCCACGAAGTCACCGTCCTGTCCCGCTACCCGCAAACCATGCCCTGGCGCAGCCTCCCCTGGGACGGCGCAAGCCCCGGCACCTGGGCCTACCTCCTTGACTCAACCGACGTAGTAATCAACCTCGCCGGCCGCAGCGTCGATTGCCGCTACACGGAATCGAACCGCGCCCAGATCCTCCGCTCCCGCATCGAATCCACTCACGTCTTGGGCGAATGCATCGCAAGAGCCAAAACCCCTCCCAGCCTCTGGCTCAATGCCTCCACGGCAACAATCTACCGCCACGCCTACGAGCGCCCCCAGGACGACATCACCGGCGAGCTCGGCGGCAAAGAACCCAACGCCCCCTTCACCTGGCGCTTCTCCATCGACGTTGCCACCAAATGGGAAGACGCATTCTTCTCAGCCAATACTCCCAACACCCGCAAGGTCGCTCTGCGCTCTGCAATGACCATGAGCCCAGACCCCGGCGGCGTCTTCAGCGTCCTCTCAAGACTCGTTAAGTTAGGCCTCGGCGGCACAGCTGGCAAGGGGGACCAATACGTCTCCTGGATCCACCATCGAGACTTCACCCGAGCCATAGACTTCCTCATCGAACGAGAAGACTTAAGCGGCCCCATCAACCTCTGCTCGCCCCACCCGCTCCCCAACAACGAATTCATGAGCGAACTCCGCAAAGCCTGGGGCCAATCCATCGGCCTCCCCGCCAAAGAATGGATGATCGAATTCGGCGCATTCTTCCTCCGCACCGAAAGCGAACTCATCTTGAAGTCAAGAAGAGTCATCCCCACCCGCCTCCTCAACGCCAGTTTCGACTTCCAATTTCCAACCTGGCCCGAGGCCGCCCAACACTTGGTCAAAGACGCTCGCTAGAATCACATCTATGCGATTGCTGGCTGCTCTTTACGTTCTACCCCTCCTGGCGCAACAGGCCCCTCCCCCACCAGACCCCTTCATCCGCGAGAACTACTCCAAGTACGATCACAAGATCCCGATGCGCGACGGCGTCAAACTCTTCGCCAGCGTCTACATGCCCAAAGACGCCCTCACCGACGGCAAGACCTACCCCATCCTCCTCCAGCGCACGCCCTACAGCGTGGCCCCCTACGGCATTGACAAATACCCGCTCAACCTCGGTCCCTCCCCGCTCTTCTCGCGAGAGAAATTCATCTTCGTCTACCAGGACGTCCGCGGCCGCAACATGAGCGAAGGCGACTTCACCCTCACCCGTCCCTTCAAGCCCAACAAGCAAAGCCCCAAAGACATCGATGAATCGAGCGACGCCTACGACACCATCGAATGGCTCATCAAGAACATCCCCGCGAACAACGGCAAAGTCGGCATCTGGGGCATTTCACAGCCGGGCTTCTTCGCCAGCGCCGCCCTCATCGATAGCCACCCCGCGCTAGTCGCCGTCTCCCCGCAGGCCCCCGTCTCTGATTACTATCTCAACGACGACAGCTACCACAACGGCGCCTTCATGCTCGCCCACCGCTTCCGCTTCTACTCAAATTTCAAGCAGCGAACAGGAGACCCCGCTCCCCCTCCACCACCCGGCCCCGCCTTCGACTTCGGCACCCCCGACGGCTACGACTTCTACCTAAACCTGGGCTCGCTAGCCAACGCCGAAGAGAAATACTTCAAGCGCACCCAACCCTTCTGGACCGAGCACATGGACCACACAACCTACGACGAGTTCTGGAAGTCCCGCTCCATCTGGCGTCACTACAAAGCCACCAAGCCATCGGTGCTAACCGTAGGAGGCTGGTTCGACACAGAAGACCCCATCGGCCCCCTTCGCACCTTCAAAGAAATCGAGAAGGCCGGCCCGCAAAACAAGAACATGCTCGTTATGGGCCCCTGGAATCACGGCGGCTTCGCCCGAGGCGACGGAGACCGTTTAGGCAACGTCACCTTCGGCTCCAAAACCGGCGTCTTCTACCGCGAAAAAATCGAGTTCCCCTTCTTCATGCATTTCCTCAAAGCCAAAGGCGACGGCAACATGGCCAAGGCCTGGATCTTTGAAACCGGCGTCAACCAGTGGCGCAGATACGACGCCTGGCCCCCACCGAAGTCCGCCAACAAAACCTTCCATCTAGCCCCCGAAGGCAAGCTCAGCACACAGGCTCCAACTGCAGCAACCAAC
>JBIPMY010000666.1:0-2572 GCA_044376335.1 Bryobacter sp. | reverse complement strand
TGTCACTTTCATAATAGAGCCACTTGCAATCCCGGCTCCAGTTCCGAACCGCCTCGTTCCATTCACTCCCCGCCATCAGCTTGGGCTCGCCTCCAGTCGAAGAAATCAGATACACATCCGCGTTCCCTCTCATCCTCGAATCAAAAGCAAGCCACTCCCCGCGCGGAGACCACTTGGGGCTTCCCGTTACCGGCCCTTGCGCATTCGTCAGCTTCTTCGGCCCGGTTCCGTCATCACCCATCACCCAAACTTCGCTCGTTCCAGACCGCGCACTCCGCATCGCCACCTGCTTGCCGTCTGGTGACAAATCCGGAGAACTTTCGAGCGTCGCAGACGGCGATACCGCCACAGCCTCCCCTCCACCTCGCTTCAGCCGGTACACATTCAAATCGTCCACCGCCACGGCATACACCAGTCGCCCCGTCTTTGCCGCAACCGTCGGGTCCGCAGCCAGCAACTGTGTCCCACCCAGTCGAGTCATCTTCGTCGGATCCTCAAGATCGATCCTCCAAAGCGCCCGAATCGCCTTCCCCCGCGGCAATGCCGCGATAACACTTTTTCCATCTGGCAGTACTGCAAACCTTGAGATATGCCGGTTCTCACTCGTCACCTGTTTTGGTGCCCCCGTCGCTACAAAGCCCACTCCCAGTTCCTGCGAAAACAACTCCTCCACCCCTGCTTCCCTAGCGCGTACAAACCACAACCGCCGCCCATCCGCCGATACCGCAGGCATTCCGTCGTATTGAAATCCCTCCCCGGGGCGAGTCAACGTTTCTCGATTTCCTTGCCGGTCCAGCTTCACCAGCCCAAGCGTTGGCGTTCCTTCAACGCTATCCCTCACTACTAGAGCCTCATCGCCCGGCAACCACGCCATCCTGTCTCTTCGCGGTACTGTCGTCCACCTCGTCGCCGCCCCTCTCGCCAACTCCTGCACCATCACTGCAAACCGGTTCGTCCCTTCTTCCCGCAAATAAGCAACTCGCTTCCCATCCCAACTCAGCGTTGGCCAGCTATCGCCAGCCCCCGTCCCCTCCAAATGCTTCGCCTCATCCTGATCCATCCGTCGCAGATAAATCCCAGGCACACTGCCCCGGTACGTATAAGCCAGCAAATTTCCGTCTGCTGAAAGATTTGGCTCCATCGCCTGCCCCACGCTATCGGTCACCAGATGCGATTCCGCCGCAGCCCTCTCCTCGCCCCTCCACTTCCACGCCGCCACCATAAAAATCAAAACAACGATCGCCACGCCTGCAATCTTCCACTCCCACCCAGGCCACCCCTTCTCCGTCGGCTTTCCCCGCTCAACAGCAACTACTACATAAGTCCCCTTGGGGATCTCAAACTGCACCACCTCACCACTGCCGCTCCCCGCATAATACTCCTGCAATTTCCCCCTCAGCCGCCGCACCTCAGACCGCACCACTCCATCCACTTTCGGGTCATACCCTGCATCCCGTCCAAACACCGCAACCCCAATTACGGTTTCCTTCGGGGCTTCTTCTTCCTCAAACAAAAAACGCAGCAAATGCCTCATGCGCTCTGCTGCTGCAAATTCCGGCGAGCCAAGAATCCGCTCCAGATGAACCCGCCGTGCTTCTTTGCTCAAATCCAAATGTTTCATTGTGTTACAAGGAGTGAGGCACCCCAGCCACAATCTATTCTACGTTCAACCTCCTTCTTTCCGGCTTCCTGATTCTCAAATTTGAAGACGGGCTCACATGTCCAACCAAAGACCCGTAAGCCCGCCTCTTCCCCCGCAGGAAGGTCTATGCGGCCTGATACCCTTGCAGGTTCACAAAAGTATTGCTACCTGTTGTGATCAACTGCACGTTCAAGGCTGTCGCCGCTGTGCCTCGCAATGGTGTGGGCAGCAGGATCACTGCTGGTGCCACCATCGAAGCCGCCGCTTGTCCTCTCCAGATGACGGTCGCCCCGTCCTGGATCTGGATTTCACTCGCAGTAGCAGAAGTGTTCTGAAACTGCACTGCCGTCACATAATTGCGAACTCCAGCCGCTCCTGCCGCTCGAGCCGCAGTCACAGTGGCGCTGGTGATTAGACTCGAAAACTGCCAGTCTGTTTCAGGCAATCCATAAGGCTTCATCAATAGCTGCATCCCGGTGGTTCCGGTCAGCGCCATTGCATCGTTGGCAGCCAGCGTCGTATCCACTGCCACGCGAACCCGGCCCCCGGTCTGCACCGGATTCCCGCTCACCGCCGCCGAATCGGCCGCCAGTCCACCAACTCCAACAGAGCCAGCCGTGCCACCGTTCACGCTGTTCGATCCACCCCACTGCGCATTGTTCACAGATTGGTTGGCATTCAAGACGCCTGTGACAACCGGATTCGGGTCCATCGCAATCGCATACGGAGCAATCCTGACACTCTGAGTGCCCGACGTCCAGGCTGTTGATCTCACTGAGATATGTGTCGCCCCGGGGCAATAAATCTCATACGCATTATTTGTGTTGGTCAACGCACCTGTAGCTGTCACAACCGTTGTCCCGTTGATGGCCACTGCCTGCACAGCCACATAGGTCACTCCATCGTTGTAGCTAGCCTCAAAGCTCAAAT
>JBIPMY010000665.1:0-2578 GCA_044376335.1 Bryobacter sp. | reverse complement strand
CATCTTCAGCGTCATCCGCAAAGGCGACATCCTCCTCCACCACCCCTACGATTCCTTCGATCCCGTAGTAGACCTCCTTCGCAAAGCCGCCCAGGACCCCGCCGTACTCGCCATCAAAATGACGCTCTACCGCGTCGGCCGCAATTCCCCCATCATCGATTGCCTCCTCGAAGCGAACGAACGCGGCAAACAGGTCGCAGTGCTCGTAGAACTCAAAGCCCGCTTCGACGAAGAGTCGAACATCGAATGGGCCCGGCGTCTCGAAGCCCAGGGCGTCCACGTCGTCTATGGCCTCCTCGGCCTCAAGATCCACTCCAAGCTCCTGCTCGTAGTCCGAAAAGAAGGCGACAAGATCCGCCGCTATACCCACTTCGGCACCGGCAACTACAATACCGTCACCGCCGGCCTCTACACGGACCTCAGCCTCATGACCGTCGACGAAGACCTCGGCGCCGACGCCACAGACCTCTTCAACCACCTCACCGGCTACTCCGCAAAGAAGCACTACCGCAAGCTCCTCGTAGCCCCAGTAGACCTCTTCGAGCGCACCCAGCAACTTATCGAACGTGAGATCGTCCACCAGCTAGAAGGCCGCGGCGGCCACATCGTCTTTAAGATGAACGCCCTCGCCCACCAGGGCATCATCCGCCTCCTCTATCAGGCATCGCAAGCCGGCGTCAAAATCGATCTCTTTATCCGCGGTGCCTGCTCCCTCCGCGCCGGCGTCCCGGGCGTCAGCGAAAACATCACCGTACGCTCCCTCGTCGGTCGCTTCCTCGAACACTCTCGCATCTACTACTTCAGAAACGGTGGTGCCCACGACATGTATCTCGGCTCGGCAGACATGATGCCGCGCAACCTCCACCGCCGCGTCGAAATCCTCTTCCCCATCCAGGACAAGCGCCTCAGCAAGTACATCCGCGAAGACATCATCGGGACCTATCTGCAGGACGAAACCAACGTTCGTCTCATGCAGCCAGACGGCACTTTCGCCAGAAACCCCCGTAGAAACGCCCCGGATGCCTTCAGCGCTCAGGCCAGATTCCTGAAATCGCGCTAATGGCGCTCCAACCAAAGTACTAAGTAAACTCCGTCCGGCTCGGTACTAGGCCCTAGCCCTTGTAGTCCCAAAGATTAGTAGGAATCGTGAAACAAAACGCTTACCTTCAAGCTGTTGGGAAGCGATCAGCTTCCTGTAATGAAATCTCTTGGATCGATAAGGACTGAACAATGAATACCCAAACGCTAAACTGTGTAATGATCGCCCCGGAAGGCTCCCATGTAATTCCGCTGCGCGAGGCCATCTCCAGTTCCTACACGTTTGAGCTCATCGAATGGCAAAAGCAGTATCCCGAAGAAACTGCACTCCTGCGCATGCTGCGCCTCAGCTCACCCGACCTGCTGATCGTTGACTTCGCCGAGCAGCCCAAAGCCCTGCGCATTGTCTCCCTCACCCAGCAGCACGCACCCAACACCGAAATCCTCGCTCTCTGCGAAGAAAACATCTCGATCCTCTCCACCCTCCTCCGGGCCGGCGTCCGCAACTACATTACCTCCAACTCCAACTTCCACGAGATCTCCGAAACACTCAAAGAACAATCTGAAAAGCTCTTTAAGCGTCCCCAGGCGCCTCGCATCGGTGGTGACGTCGTCACCTTCCTCCCTGCCAAACCAGGCTCCGGAGCCTCCACAATCGCAGCCAATGCTGCCTACGCTGCCTCCAAAATGCCAGGCAAGCGCACCCTCTTGGCAGACTTTGATCGCAACTCAGGCGTTCTCTCCTTTCTCTTTAAACTCCGCTCAGAACACAACCTCCGTGACGCACTCCAAACCGTTCAGGATATGGACGGCGACATGTGGGCCCGCCTCCGCTCGCAGGTAGGCGAACTCGACGTTCTCCCCGCAGACCTCGACTCCACCAGCCCCATGGACGGCAACCGCACCAGCCGCCTCGTTCAGTTCTTCCGCCGCGCCTACGACCTATCCTGTATCGACCTCTCAGGCCAGCTTGATTCCACCGCGATTGAGGCTTTACTCGAATCCAAGCGCATCTACATCGTCTGCACCCAGGAACTCGCCTGCCAGCACCTTCTCCTCCGCAAGGTGGAACGTCTCCGCCGCGCAGGGCTCGACAAACAGATGCGCCTGATCGTCAATCGCTTTCTCCCGCGCCACGTCATGACCGCAGATCGCATCTCTGACCTCGTTGGTGTACCAGTCGAAATGACCATCGCCAACAACTACGAAGCCGCCAACTGCTCCATGGAAAACGGCGCCCTCATCAAGGCCGACACCAACCTTGGGCGCAGCTACAAGAAGCTGGCTGAAATCATGCTCGACGATCGCATCGAGATCCCCAAATCCAAGCCGCGCTTCCTCGAATTCTTCGCTCAACCCTTCATGAAGTCTGCAGAACAGGCCTAATACCTAAATCATCACCGCGCCGATCATATATCGGCCCTGAGTCTGCTTGAAAGCAAGGCGTAGATCCTCAAAACGGTCTACGCCTTGTTCTACAAGATAGACAGTCCCGTCAGAGCAGAGCGTAAACAGCGTTGCATCAGCAGGCGTATCAAAG
>JBIPMY010000255.1:0-8965 GCA_044376335.1 Bryobacter sp. | reverse complement strand
CGTCCCACAAAGCTGAGAACCGCGCGGGCAGTTCGTTCGTATTCCCCACATGCGAGGAATCACTGACGAAATCCGGGCTGCGCTGCGTGGCTTGATTCACACTCCCCTGTTCACCTTTGTTGCGGTGGCTTCGCTCGCACTGGGGATTGGAGCGAACTCAGCCATCTTCAGCCTGATTGATCAGGTGATTCTCAAAACCCTGCCTGTGGAGCGGCCGGGGGAGCTGGTGCAGCTCTATCAGACGGGGTCGCATTACGGGTCTAATTCCGGGCCTCGGATGACATCGTACCCGATGTACAAGGACTTTCGAGATCAGTCGCCTGTGCATGCAGGAATGATCGCGCGGCGCGAGATCAGCATGAGTTTGACTTACGAGGGCGTATCGGAGCGAACCGGCGGAGAGCTGATATCGGGGAACTACTTTGAGGTGCTTGGGGTGAAGGCGCATCTTGGGCGATTGATCAGCCCTGCGGACGACTTGACCAAAGGTGGACATCCGGTTGCGGTGTTGGGTTACGACTTCTGGAAGAATCGCTTCTCGGCGGACCCGTCGATTGTGGGCAAAGAAATACTAGTCAACAATAATCGGCTTACGGTGATTGGGGTGAGTTCCCCTGAGTATTTCGGATTGGACCCGGCGCGCATCGTCAGTATCCGGGTGCCGATTGCAATGAAGCCGCAGATGACTCCAGGTTGGGACGCGATGGAAGACCGCAGATCGCGTTGGGTGCAGGTCTTTGCCCGTCTCAAGCCCGGGGTCACACAAAGCCAGGCGCAGGCCCAGTTGCAGACCCAATTCACCAACATGAGGCAGATGGAAATGAAGGACGAGGCATTCGCGAAAGCGGCTCCCGAAGCCAAGGCGGCTTTTATCAAGGGGCGGCTGGAGCTGGAAGCGGCAGCAAACGGATACTCGGGGATGAGGCGACAAATGGCACAGCCCCTGTGGATCCTGATGGGGATTGTTGCGCTGGTTTTGCTGATCGCGTGCACCAATGTTGCCAATTTGCTGATTGCGCGGTCTATGGGGCGGCGCAAGGAGTTTGCGGTACGTGCAGCGCTAGGGGCTTCGCGATGGCGGCTGATGCGGCCCTTGCTGGTGGAGAGTACTCTGCTGAGTTGCCTTGGCGGGGGAGCTGGACTCGTGCTCGCGTACAGCTTGAACTCATTGCTGATTTCGTTTTTGCCTCCGGGCAATACACCACTGCGGTTATCGTCGACTCCCGACTGGCGGGTGCTGATCTTTACCTTTGGCATCGCATTCTTGACAGGCATTCTCTTTGGGCTCTTTCCTGCTGTAAGCGCAGGCAATACGGACGCGGCACCAGCACTAAAGGAAGAAGGCAGGGGCATGTCTACGGGATCTTCGGGCTTTGTGCGCAAGGCGCTGGTGGGAGTGCAGGTTGCGCTCTCGATACTGCTGCTGATTGCAGCAGGATTGTTTGTTCGCACGCTACAGAATCTGAAGCTCGCGAATACCGGGCTTGTCGCTTCGCGGCTGGTGACGTTTCAGGCAGACCCATCCATGAGTGGTTATAGCGTCGAGAAGATCAAACAGCTCATCCGGGACTTCAAACAAAGGGCAGAGGCTTCGCCCGGCATTGCCAAAGTTGGGATCGGGAATGTGGCGAAGATGTCTGGAAACGAGTGGGACTCGACGGTTACGGTTGAGGGCTATAAGCATGAGCCGGGCAAGATGCCAGGGCCTTATTTTGATTCAGTGACACCCGGCTATGTCGAAGCCATGGGGATGAAGATTCTTGAGGGGCGAGACTTTCGGGATAGTGATGCCAACGCAGAGGCGATGGCACCTAGAACTACTACCTGGCGGGTCTGCCTGATCAACAAGAAGTTCGCCGATACCTATTTTGCAGGCAAAAGCCCGATTGGGTATCACATTGGGATGGGTGGAGACCCGGGGACAAAAACCGATATTGAAATTGTAGGGGTCTTCTCCGATGCGAAATACATGGACATGCGGGAGGACGTGCAGATCCAAGTGCTGGTGCCGCTTTACCAGACCAGCTATCCATCGTCGCTGGTGGCTTATGTAAGGACGAGTGGAGAGGAAGCTGCGGCCTTTGGGCAACTGCGCGGCATTATGCGGCAACTCGACCCTAGCCTGCCGCTGTATGCAATGCGGAGCTTCGAGGAACAGGTGGATACAATTTTGTCGACGGAGCGGCTGCTCTCGTTTCTGGCTAGTGTTTTCGGGGTGGTGGCGACGGTGCTAGCTGCTATTGGTTTGTATGGAGTTCTATCGCTTGCAGTGTCGCGACGGTTGCGCGAGATCGGAATTCGCATTGCACTTGGCGCAGAAACGAGTACGGTGATCCTGCTGGTGATGAAGGAGATTCTGCTGCTGATTGCGGGCGGGATTGCTGTGGGGATTCCGGCGGCGATCGTGCTTTCCAAGTACGTGCAGAGCCAGCTTTACGGAATGGAGGCGGCCGATCCGCTGACTTTTGCCGTCGCTGTGGGTGCGCTGGTGAGTGTGGCACTGCTTGCTGCGTTGATGCCGACGCTTCGAGCAACTCGCGTTAACCCTCTTGATGTTCTACGCTACGACTAGATGAATGAAAAGCTTTACGGCGAACTCGCCGAATGGTGGCCGCTGCTCTCAAGCCCTGATGACTACGAGGAAGAGGCTGAGTTTTTCCTCAAGCACTTTGGTGGCAAAGAGGGCGCAACGATGTTGGAGCTCGGCTGCGGCGGGGGCAATATTGCTTCCTGGCTGAAGGAAGAATACGAGATGACGCTGGTGGATCTTTCGCCGGCCATGCTTGCGGTGAGCCAGGAACTGAACCCGGACTGCACACATATTGAAGGCGATATGCGGAGCATTCGACTGAATCAGATCTTTGACCGCGTCTTTGTGCACGACGCGATTTGTTACATGACGAGCGAAGCCGATTTGAAGGCTGTGTTCGAAACTGCGGCAGCACATCTTGCTACGGGTGGGCGGGCGATCTTTGTTCCTGATTATGTGACCGAGACGTTTTTTGAATCGTCGGATCATGGCGGGCATGATGGGGAAGGACGCAGTATGCGTTATCTGGAATGGGTCGCTGATCCAGACCCGAGCGACAGCACCTACAACGTCGACTACGTGTACGTGCTCCGCGAAGGGGATCAGGTGCCCACGGTAGTTCAGGAACGTCATATTGAGGGGCTTTTCCCGAAGGCAACGTGGTTGCGACTGCTCAAGGAGTGTGGCTTCAGCACGCAGTACATTCCTTTCAATCATTCTGAGCTGGCACCGGATTCCTACGGGATCTTCCGGGCGATGAAGCGCTGATTCCAAACCGGAATGTTAAGCTAATTACACCCCAAAAATGTGGATTGTAAAGCTGGCTTTGAGCCGTCCCTACACCTTTGCGGTGATGGCGATGCTGATCATGATTTTGGGTGGCGTCTCGATCGTATCGATGCCTACGGATATCTTTCCGAACATCGACATCCCGGTTGTTAGCGTCATCTGGAATTACAACGGAATGTCACCCGACGACATGGAGAAGCGGGTGCTGACTTCGTTTGAGCGCGCAACCACCACGACGGTGAACGACGTCGAACACATCGAGAGCCAGTCGATGGCAAGTTATGGTGTGGTTCGAGTATTTTTCCATCCTGGAGTGAAGGTGGAACTGGCGGTTGCGCAGCTTTCTGCCATTGCGAACTCGATCACGCGTGTATTGCCACCCGGGATCTTTCCGCCTTTCGTAATTCGATATAACGCCGCTACCGTTCCTATTCTCCAGTTGGCACTCTCGAGTACATCCATGAGTGAGCAGACGATTTACGACCTTGCAAACTCACAGATCCGGATTGGGCTGGCAAACGTGCAAGGAGCTTCGTTGCCGCTGCCCTATGGGGGCCGGGTGCGGCAGATCATGGTGGACCTGGACACTGAGGCAATGCAGGCGAGGCGGCTATCGGCTGTCGATGTCTCTACAGCGATGACATCTCAGAATTTGATTTTGCCTTCCGGCACCGCCAAGATCGGAACGAGCGAATACAACGTGCGGTTGAATGCGAGCCCGGAAACAGTGGCCGAGATCAACAAGCTGCCAATCAAAGAAGTAAACGGGGCGATGGTTTATCTGAAGGATGTTGCTCAGGTGCGGGACGGGTTTGCGATTCAGGCAAACGTGGTGCGGCAGAACGGGACGCGCGGGGCACTGCTTACGGTGCTGAAGAATGGCAATGCTTCGACGCTCGACATCATTGCGAAGGTGCAGAAGGAACTGGACCGGCTGGAAGGTGTGATTCCGAAAGAGCTTAAGATCCGCCGCATGTTTGATCAGAGCGTGTTTGTGCGGGCTTCGATTGACGGGCTGGTAAAGGAAGGCATTATCGCAGCGGTTCTTACGGGCTTGATGATTCTGCTCTTCCTTGGATCGTGGCGCTCAACGTTGATTGTTTGCGTTTCGATTCCACTTTCGATCTTCACTTCAATTTCGATCTTGTATCTGTTTGGGCACACGATCAATGTGATGACGCTGGGCGGGCTGGCGCTGGCGGTTGGCATTCTGGTTGACGATGCAACGGTTGAGATTGAGAATATTCACCGCAACCGGCATATGGGGAAGCCGCTGGTTCGAGCGATTCTCGATGGTGCGCAACAGATTGCGGTGCCGACGTTTGTTTCTACGCTTTCGATCTGTATCGTTTTTGTGCCGGTGATCTTTCTGACCGGGACAGCTAAATTCCTGTTTACACCTCTTGCTCTTGCTGTTGTGTTTGCGATGATGGCGAGCTACATGTTGAGCCGCACGATTGTACCTACGATGTCGAACTGGCTGCTGGCCGGGGACAAAGAAAGTGGCGTGATCTGGCGTGTGCATGAGGGCTTCAATTGGGTGTTCAACAAGTTCAAGAACTCCTACACAGAGGCGCTGAACTGGTGCTTGTCGAACCGGGCGATTGTGTTTGCCTGCTTCTTCCTGTTTGTTGGTTTTTCAGGATGGCTTGCTACGAAGGTGGGTGAGGACTTCTTCCCTGAAGTGGACGCGGGACAGTTCCGGCTGCATGTGCGGGCACCGGCTGGAGCTCGCATCGAGGAGACCGAAGAGTTGTTTGCTCAGGTGGAGCAGGTGATCCGGCAGGTTGTTCCGGCCAAGGAACTGGACAGTATTCTCGATAACATCGGGCTGCCTGTGGTTGGTGTGAATCTGGCGTATACGGACGGGGCAACGATCGGGCGCTTTGATGGCGAGATTTTGGTGAGCCTCAAAGACCGGGAAGTGCCGACCAAGGAATATGTAGAGCGCTTGAGAAAGAAGCTGGTGGATACGTTTCCGGATGCGGAGTTCTTCTTTCAGCCGGCCAACATCATCAATCAGATTCTGAACTTTGGCAAGCCGGCGCCCTTTGATATTCAGGTTGTGGCCCGCAATCGTGCGGTGGGTATCAAGCTGGCGCGTGAGATTGAGAACCGGGTGAAGCGGATCCCGGGGGCAGTTGATGTGCATATGCATCAGGTGCCGAATTATCCCGACCTTGCTGTGAATGTGGATCGAGCAAAGGCGGATGTATTGGGGCTAACGCAGCGCGACGTGGCCAACAGTTTGCTGGTGAGCTTGAGCTCGAATAGCCAGACGCAGCCGAGCTACTGGCTGGACCCGGCTAATGGTGTGAGCTATCCGGTGAACGTGCAGACGCCACAAAGCAAGATCGAAAATCTGGAAGATATTACGAGCACTCCGATTACGCCTCCTGGCGGCGGCAATACGAGCTTGCTGGCGAATCTTGCTGAGGTGAGGCGCTCGACGTCGATGGCGGTGGTGAATCACTACAACATTCAACCGACGTTTAATGTGTTTGCCAATGTCGAGAATACAGACCTGGGATCGGTGCAGAAGAAGGTGAATGCAATTCTGGCTGAGATGCGCCCGAAGCTGCCGAAGGGGGTTACGATTGACCTTCGCGGACAAGTAGAAACGATGAACTCTTCGTTTGTACGGCTAGGACTGGGAATGTTGTTTGCGATTCTTCTTGTCTATATGTTGATGGTGGTGAACTTCCAGAGCTGGCTGGATCCGTTCATCATTCTGACGGCCTTGCCTGGGAGTCTGGGTGGAATCGTTTGGATTCTTTATGCGACGCAGACAACGTTTAATGTTCCGAGTTTGATGGGCGCGATTATGAGCATTGGAGTGGGCGTGGCGAATTCGATTCTTCTCGTTACATTTGCCAATGACTTGCGCCCGATGGGGCTTAGCTCACGTGAGGCGGCGCTTGAGGCCGGGTCTACACGGCTTCGCCCGGTGATCATGACGGCGGCGGCGATGATTATCGGCATGTTGCCGATGTCGCTTGGATTTGGAGAAGGTGGAGAACAGAATGCCCCCCTCGGCCGGGCTGTGATTGGGGGCTTGATTGTTGCTACGGTGGCCACGTTGTTCATCGTCCCGCTGGTGTACAGCAGTTTGCGGAAGACACCACCAGCGTTTAACGAAACTGAGGATACACAATGATTCGGGCACTGAGCATCCTGCTTCTGTTGGGTCTGCTGGCAGGGGCAGTATTTTATGTTGGCTGGGCACCGCGGAATGCGCGGATCCAGATGATCGAGGCAGAAGCGAAATCGAATGCCGAGGAGCGGCTGGCTGTTACGACGACACGAGTGAAGATGTCGAAGCCTGTGCGCGAGATCGTGCTGCCAGGCAATGTGGGTGCTATTGGCGAGACTCCGATTTATGCCCGGGCTGAAGGCTACATTGTCACTCGCAAGGTGGACATTGGGGATGTGGTGAAGAAGGGTGATCTGCTGGTTGAGATTGATTCGCCGGAACTGGATCAACAGTTGAGGACGGCGAAGGCGCGGCTGGAGCAATTGCGTGCAGCTGCTCTGCAGGTGAAGGCTGCGATTGATCAGGCCAAGGCCACGGCGAAGCTGGCTGAGGTGAACTTTGGACGATCGAAGGAACTGGTAGCAAGCGGGATTGTGGCCAAGGCAGACCTGGATGAGAAGACGGCAGTGTTTGATTCGCGGAAGGCCGATGTAAAGGCGCAGGAGGCGAATCTGCAGGCTGCGGATGAGGCGATTCGGGCGCAGACGGCAGAGGTTGCGCGGGTGACGCAGTTGTTTGACTTTAAGCGTGTGACTGCGCCGTGGGATGGAATCATCACGCAGCGCAATTGCGCGATTGGAAATCTGATTACGCCTTCGGCGATTGCGGCCGGCAGGGACTTGTTTCGGCTGAGCGATATGTCGAAGTTGCGCGTTTTTGTGAATGTGCCGCAGTCGAATATCGGGGATATCAAGGTGGGGCAAAAGGCCGTGGTGAAGGTGCCGGAGTTGCGTGCGAGCCTTACGGGAAGCGTGATTCGGACTTCGAACGCGCTGGAAAATCAGAGCCGCACGTTGCTAGCCGAAGTGAATGTGGTGAACCCGGGCCGCACGATGTTGCCAGGGATGTACACGCAGGTTGTGATCGAGACCAGCAGTGCGCGGCAGTTGATTCTGGTGCCCGGGGACACGATTGTTACGCGGGCTGAGGGGATTTTTGTCGCTGTGGTGGGGGCTGGTAACAAGATCCAGTTCCGGAAGATTGAAGTGGGTCGCGACTTTGGCACCGAGGTGGAAGCTGTCTCGGGGCTGAGTGAAGGCGATCAGGTGGTTGTGAATCCTTCTGATGATGTTAAGAACGGTGTTGTAGTAAAACCAATAGCACGCAAATGAAAATCCAATCTATCCGCGCAATTCCTCTTTATGGCAAGGCCTACGAAGACTGGCCTGCACGTTATGGAGAGTTGGAACAGACCCGCACACTGGTTGAGGTTGTTACCGATGAGGGGCTGACGAGCCTGGGCAGTGTTTATACTTCGGCGCCGCTGGTGGCGGCAGCTCTTGAGTTATTGAAGCCTTTGTATACGGGTGCTAGCGCGATTGACCCGGCGG
Source organism: Bryobacter sp. (assembly GCA_044376335.1). Lineage (GTDB taxonomy): Bacteria > Acidobacteriota > Terriglobia > Bryobacterales > Bryobacteraceae > Bryobacter. Next base: position 1,062 of record JBIPMY010000255.1, on the reverse strand, counting down.
CGACAACGGAGATGCTGCATCAGAATACGTTCTGGCAGGGGCGCGGGGGGAGTGTGACTCATGCCATCTCGGGTATCGATATGGCGCTTTGGGATTTGCTTGGACAGGTGACGGGGCAGCCGATTTGGCGATTGCTGGGTGGCAAGTACCGGGACAAGATACAGCCTTACGCGAGTATGCTAATGGTGGAGCCGGAGTTGATGGGGGAGAAGCTGCTGGCGGCCAAGGCTCGTGGGTTTCGAGCGTTCAAGATGGGCTGGGGGCCGTTTGGACGGCACTCGGCGAAGAAGGATGAAGCGATTGTTCGTGCAGCCCGGGAGGCGATTGGGGAAACGGATTATCTGATGGTGGATGCCGGGGCTAGCGATGCGTTCTGGGGGCATGGGTATAAGTGGGCTCTTGAGACAGCGAAGATGTTGAAGGACTATGACGTCACCTGGTTTGAAGAAGCGTTGCGGCCTGATGATATCGATGGGCATGTGGAGCTGACGAAGCATTCGCCGGTGCATATTGCGTCGGGTGAGGTTTTGACGCGGCGGCAATCGTTTTTGCCCTGGATCGAGCGGCGGGCAGTAGATATTCTGCAGCCGGATGTGACGAAGGTGGGCGGGCTTACCGAGCAGCACCGGATTGGGCAGTATGCGGATGATCACAACATTCTGGTGGTGCCGCATGGGTGGAATACGGGTGTTGGTTTAATTGCTGATTTGCACTTGTCGGCTGCGGCGCAGAATGCGAAGTTTGTTGAGTATTTGACGCCGGAGCCTTATTTGGAGGAGTTGTTTGAGACCCCGCCGACGCTGGATGCCGATGGGTTGCTTACGATTCCTACGGGGCCGGGGTACGGGGTGAAGTGGAGCGCTGAGGGGATTCGGCGGTTGTCGCGCGGTTGAAGCAGCAAAGACTTAGGCATGCAAATAAATGCATACCTAAGCGAGTTGAAAAATTGATTCTTGAAGCATATTGGACTCGGAAGTGAGTCTCTAATTGCAGCTATCTGATTGGAAGCAAAGTAAAAAGATAGATAACGAGCAAAGCGACAGCCACTGATTGAGAGAGCAC
>JBIPMY010000032.1:0-24818 GCA_044376335.1 Bryobacter sp. | reverse complement strand
ATGCTGAAGAGCATGGCCGCCGCCACGGTTGATGGACTAAGGGTCATTTTATGGAACCACGAATTCGATCAATCCGCGCTTCATTGTGGTCCTCAGTTCCTTATCGGCGTAGAGGCCAGCATGGGTTTTCGAGTACCCGAGGTAATACTCGTTCCCATCCGGTTCGCCAGGCGCGAAGCAGGACTTATTGGAGCACCAACCGCCAGGCACGCTGATCTTAGTGCGGTTGCCGTCTTCCGCAATGAAGCCATTGTTGATCGGGTTGGTGGAGAACCATTCATAGGCGAGGACGCCGCCCACCCACGTATCGAGCAGATGAGAGCGAAGCGGGCCGGTGCGGATTTTATCAAATTCGAAGCGGGTCTGCGAGTTCTGGGGGTAACCAAGGGCGCTGCCGAGGCGGCAGCTCTTGGCGAACCCGATGAACCAGTCGTGGCTCTTCGGAGAAGTCCATTCGACCACCATGAATTCGCGGTTGATGTTGGAAATGCGCTGGCGCGCGAGGACCTTGAAGGGTGCGCCACAGGTGGGTTGGACGGTTTGCGCTTGTGCGGCGAAGCAGAGCGCGAGGAAGAACAGCATGGTGAGTGACTTGATGTAGTTCACTTTCTTTCTCCTGCAACTGGATAGGGCTTGGTTGACCCCGTCAATGCAGTAATCATTTCATACGAATGGCGAAAGCGCAACATATTTATTGCTCATGAACGCAATATAAATTAAGAGCACGTACGATTGAATTTGTTTGCCATGACGATATGCTGGAAGACATGGCTAAGAAGAGCAAGCCGGAAGCAGCAACGCGCGTGAGGCAGAGCCAAGGGCAAGTGAAGGCGGCGGTGGAGCAACTGGTGGCATTGTTGCGGGCACGGATTCAGTCTCACGAGAATGGGTTTCGGCCGGGGCAACTGATTTCATTCCGGACGCTGGGCAAGGCGAGGCTACTGGGGGCTGAGGCAGCGGGAGAACGGGACTGGACGTGGAGTGACCGCCGGAAGGCGCTAGATTTGCTGATTGAGGAAAAGTTGATGGAGCCGGAGCCGCCCCGGGGATTCCGGATCTGTGAAGAGCGGGTGGTGAGGGCGCGCCTTATTGTATCGAACCCGATGAGGCCATTTGTGAGTGAGTTGCAGCGCGGCGTGGGGAAGGTGGAGGGTTTGCGTGTGGAAATGGTGGGGACGGACAAGGACCCGGACCAGGAAGCGGAAGCGATTGAGACTGCGTTTCGCGAGACGGATGGAGTGTTGCTGAATCCGGTTATGATTCCTGACGAAATGCTCTCCAAAAAGCACGCTCAGCGCGTGAAAGAACTCAGCGAGAAGTATGGGGGCCGGCTGATTCTGGTGGACCGGCCATATCACCGGGCGGAGCATGAATTCTGCATTGTGCAGTCGAACAATGTGGAGGGCGGACGAATTGCGGGGCGGTATCTGTTTGATCGGTACGCGACGTATTTTCCCGGGGTGCCGAGAGTTGTGGTGGCGCTGTCTCTCTTTGCGGCGTTGCACTACTGGTCGACGCCGGAGGTGGAGCGGCTGTGGGGCTTTGAGGGCATTGTGCAGCGGAATGTGGATGAGTTTGAGGATTGGCCGCTGAGCCACTTGATCCGGGCCTACAAGGGGTCGGTGGAAAATGGGTATCCTCCGCTGGCTGAGTTGGTACCTATTGTGTTTGCCAAATTGAAGCAAGCCATGGCAGAGGTGCCAGCGCGGCGCAAGGCGTTGTATGAGGAGTTGAGACGGGCGGTGATAAAGGGAGAGGGGCAGCGGACGCTGACGCCGGAAGAACAGCGGTATGTGCGGGAGCACCGGCATCTGCCGGAACTGCCGTTTGCGTGTTTTTGTGTGAATGACGAATTGGCCGCGGCGTTGATCGGGCAATTGTCGCAGCAGGGGCTATGGATTTCGGAGATAGGGCCGGAGGAGGTGACTGCGGGGCAGCCGCGGGTGATGGTGGTCGGCTTTGACCGGCTGGAGGTCTATCAGCAGATTTTTCGCTTTCCGAGTGTGAAGCAGCCGATGGAAACTATCGGGGAGCGTGCGGCGAAGTTGCTTCTGAAGCATGCGCGCGCGGGGACTATTCCGGAGCACGAGACGCAAATTTTGCTGAATCCGGAGCCACTGATCTAAGCGAAGCCAGCCACAGAGAAAGCGGCAGGCCGCAATCGCAGGGGTGGCTAATGAGTGAGGAGGTCAAGGGTATCGGTATTTAAGGTCAGGTGAGCGAGTTAGAATTGCCATCGCTTCAGGATCTAGAGGGCCTAAAGCTGCCGAGGTTGAAGTCATCCCGCCAAGCTCCAAATGATGAGTGGATCGCTTAGATAGCAATGCGATAGCTCTATAGAACTCGGCAGCTTCAACTGAGGCCTAGTGTATGCATGCTAAGCATTTGTGGATTTGTCTTTGAGAAGATTAATCGTGTATTCGCAATTTCCCTATGGCGTGACTTCAATCGATGGTCGAGCAACTCCCCACAATTTGAAGCCTAGCGACGAATAAAGCGCAGAGCCCGAGTCGCCTTCTCAACCGTTCTTTTTGTGTACTCGAGTTGCTGGGCATGCGTCCCCCTTTTAGACAGATCTCTCGAATGAATCGTAGCGGCGGCTGATGCTTCGTCGATGCCGCGAGATATTGCGTATAACGCATAGGCCAAATCGATCCGGTTGCCATCACCGTCGTATTTCGGATTACAGCGAAAATCGTCGATGGTGAGTAGTCTCCCACTTTTATTGGCTTTTGCTGTGGTGAGCGTGGGCATCTCCAAAGAAGAAGCACCTTTGCGAACATCGGCGAGAAGCTTGGTGGACGATGAATAGACATAGTTTTCCCTTGACTCTATGATTCGCACGAAGGGAAAGGCTCCACTTGGCGATTGATGCTTTGCTTTCCGGTTTGTAAAGCCGGCGAGGCGGCCGAAGTGCCGCCAATCTGCCGCGCCTTTGTCGCCTCCAAACCTTTTGGCGAGTGTGCGGGCAGCTAAGGTTGATAGGCGCTGAGGGAGGACCTCTCCGTGGTTTAGCCATGCCTGGAAGTTGCCGGGGGAGGTTTCGACGACCAGGCATGGGGCGAAGCCATCGGCCTTCATGCGATTGATGGCATCTGCGGTCAAGTCGTCGACCATGCTTAGGTTGTGTTCACCTTTCGGCCGGATGTAGATGTTGCGGCCCTGAGAGTTTTGGTAGCGGAGCCATGGGACCGATTTGAGCAGGGTAGCGCGGTCCCAGGTGCGGGGGAGCATTTCGGGCTCGCGTGAGTCTGAGTCGGGTGTGTGAGGTTTGTAGAGGCCGATCTCGTAAACTTCGCAGCCCATGGCGGCGATTTGTTGATCGACGGCCTGAAGAGTGCGGTTCTTCATCTTTTCTTCTCTCTTTTCTCCTTGACCTTCGATCGAAGATCGGGAATAATCATGTGCATAGCTAGCTTGTACATGCTGGCTAGAAAATAGTCAAGCCCGGAGTCTTGGAATGTTGGCTCACACTGCACCCCCGCTTCCCATCAATGACCGAGGTCAGTCGGCTCGGCTGGATGCGAAGTTGCGCCGGGAGCTTGGCGAGACGGTGCTGCGTGCGCTCGCCGATGAGCGGACGGAGGACCTTGTGTTGAATCCGGACTCGCGGCTTTGGGTGAAGCGGCAGGGGGAGGGCTTCCAGTGCATCGGGGAGATGCCTCCAGCACAGGCGCAGACGGCCATGGGAACCATTGCGGCGCAGAAGGGAACCGTCATTAACCATGACCGGCCTATCCTCGAAACCGAGTTGCCGATTGATGGCAGTCGCTTTGAGGGTTTGATGCCGCCCGTAGTGAGTCGACCGATCTTCGCAATTCGGCAGCGGCCGCGGCGGATCTTCACTCTCGATGCCTATGAGCGGGCAGGCATTCTGAGCGATGCGCAAGACCCCTTGAACCGGCGACGCTGGCGTGGTGGATTTCAGGATGCGGTCCGCGGGCTGTCGCACACCGAAGTGATCCGCGCCGCGATTGCGGAGAAAAAGAACATTCTGATTGTGGGCTCGACGGGTTCGGGGAAGACGACACTGGTGAACGCGATCCTGGAGACGCTGGCGAAGCTGGCTCCGTCGGACCGGGTGATCTCGATTGAGGACACGATTGAGCTGCAATGCCCGGTGGAGAATTATGTGGATCTGCGGGCGGTGGGCAATGTGACGATGCTCGATTGCCTGCGGGCCTGTATGCGGCTGAAGCCGACTCGCATAGTGGTGGGCGAGGTGCGGGGCGCTGAGGCCCACGTGATGCTGAAGGCATGGAATACGGGCCACCCTGGGGGTGCGGCCACCGTGCATGCGAATGACGCGCTGAGCGGGTTGGTGCGCCTGGAAAGTCTGGTTGCGGAAGCTACTGCCGCGCCGATGCAATCGCTGATTGCGGAGGCGGTGGACCTGGTGGTCTTCATTGACGAAGAAGCGGACTTAGCGGCTGGCCGCAAGGTTCGACAACTGCTGCTGGTGAACGGGTACGAGAACGGTCAGTACTCGGTGGAATATCTCTAACTCAATTACAGGAAGGATGAAGGTGATGATGATCTCTAGTCGTGATTCGAAGCGGATTTGGATGTTGACGCTGTTATTGCTGGTCGCAGCGCAGGCGGCATGGGCTGGTGGCGCGGGAGGTGGCGGTTTGCCTTGGGAGACTCCGTTGAACCGGGTGGCTCAGTCGATGACGGGGCCGGTGGCGCTGTCGATTTCTTTGATCGCGCTGATGGTTGCCGGCGGGACGCTGGTGTTTGGCGGGGAGTTGAGCGAGTTCGCGCGGCGCTCTTGTGTAGCGGTGCTGGCGATTGCCTTTCTAGTGCTGGGCGCTGGGTTCATGACTACGCTCTTTGGTGTTGGTGGCGCGGTGGTTCTCTAAAGCGCTTATGGAGAAGCCGCGCGAGATCGTGATCCATCAATCGGCTAACCGCCCGCACTTGCTGCTGGGCGGGGACCGGGAGCTTGTGCTCTTCGCGGCGCTGCTTGCGGCGATGCTGATCTTCGCGCTGGTGACCTGGTGGGGCGTGGTGGCGGGGATCTCGTTGTGGGTTGTCGCGGTGGCAGTGCTTTCTCGGATGGGCCGGTCGGACCCGATGATGCGACAGGTTTACCTGCGCCACATCCAGTACCGGCCCTTCTATTTGGCGAAGGGGTCGGTGGGGCGGGAGACGGCGGCGATCCCAAGAAGGTGGAGATAAAGATGAAGCTCGCGGAACATCGCTCGCACGTTCAGGGCTTGGCGGACTTGCTGCTCTACGACTCCATGGTGGATGACGGCGTGTTGCTCCTGCAGGATGGGGCGTTGCTGGCGGCTTGGTCCTTCCGAGGGCCGGATATGGCCTCGGCGACTCATTCGGAGATGGGGGCGTTGAGTGCGCGGTTGAATTCGGTGCTGCGGCTAGGTAGCGGGTGGATGATCCAGTGCGACGCGATGCGGTCAATGGCACCGAGTTATCCGCGGGGTGCGGCGTTTCCGGATGCTTTGACGAAGCTGATTGATGATGAGCGGAAGCAGCAGTTCACCTCGGAGGGGTCTCATTATGAGAGCGATTACTACGTCGCGCTTACGTACCTGCCGCCGGAGGAGAGCGAGGAGCGGGTGAGGGGGTGGATGTTTGAGGGGCGGAGGGAGTGGAAGTCGAGCGCGTTGCGGGCGCTGGACTACTTCAAGGGTCGGGTGAGTGCGTTTGAGGATATCTTCTCGTCGCTGTTTCAGGCGCGGCGGCTGATTGGGGGATTGGGTGGCGATGAGTTGCTGCGTTATGTGCATCGCTGTGTCGCGGCGGAAGACCATCCGGTGGAACTGCCGCAAGTGCCCAGCTACTTGAATGATGTCCTGGCGTCGAGAGATTTTGTGGGCGGGATGAATCCGCGGATCGGGCAGAAGCACTTTCGCGTGATTGCGATTGACGGGTTTCCACGCCTGAGTTTTCCCGGCATTTTGGGTGCGCTGGATACGCTGGCCATAGAGTATCGATGGCATACTCGGGCGATTATGCTCGAGCCGGAGGAAGCGCGCGGCTTGCTGGATAAGACGCGGCGGAAGTGGCGGGCGAAGATTCGCGGGTGGAAGGATCAGTTGCTTCGGACGGAGAACGGACCGGTGAATCTCTTTGCGCAGGAGATGGCGGTGGACGCGGAATCGGCAATGGGCGTTGCGAGCAGTGGGGATGTGCAGTTCTGCGTCTACAACACCGTCATTATTTGCTTTCATGAGCAGGAGGAGGCGGTGGAGGAGTCGGCGGCGCTGGTGGTGAAGACGGTGCAGAACCTGGCTTTCTCTTGCCGCGTGGAGAGCGTGAATGCGGTGGAGGCCTGGCGCGGGAGCTTGCCGGGCGACGGATACAGGAATGTGCGGCGGGTGATTCTGCATACGCTGAATCTGGCGGACATGATGCCGATTACGGCGGTGTGGGCGGGCGAGAAGAAGAACCCGTCGCATCTGATGCCGGCGGACTCCCCTTCGTTGCTTTACGCGGCGACGAGTGGGGCTACGCCGTTTCGCTTCAATCTGCATGTGGGGGATTTGGGGCACACGCTAATGATTGGGCCGCCGGGAGCGGGCAAGTCCACGTTCCTGGGGCTTACGGCGGCGCAGTGGTTTCGCTATCCACGCGCGCAGGTGTTTGCCTTTGATAAGGGGTACTCGCTGTTGGTGCTGACCAAGGCGGCCGGGGGAGAGTTCTACGACATCGGTGGGGAGAAAACGCACTGGGCGTTTTGCCCGTTGAAGGAGATCGATACGGCGTCGGATGTGGCGTGGGCGGTGGATTGGCTGGAGAGCCTCTGCACGTTGCAGGACTTCAAGATTGGTCCGCGTGAGAGGAATGCGTTGACTGAAGCCGTGCTGCTCTTGCAGAACTCGCCGACGCGGACGCTGACTGAGCTTTGCGCGAACGTGCAGGATACGGACATTCGTGAGGCGTTGCACTACTACACGCTCGGCGGCGCGATGGGGCATTTGCTCGACGCCGAAGAGGACATGCTGGGCGAGGGGCGATTCCTGACCTTCGAGACCGAGCATCTTATGAACCTGGGCGAGAAGGCTGTGGTGGCGGTGCTGCTGTATCTGTTCCGGCGGATTGAGAAAAGGCTGGATGGGTCGCCGACGCTGGTGCCGCTGGATGAGGCTTGGGTTTACTTGCGGCATCCGCTGTTTCGGGAGCGGGTTCGCGAATGGTTGAAAACGCTTCGGAAGTTCAATGGAGTCGTGTTGCTTTCGACGCAGAATCTATCCGATATCTTCAATTCGCCCATACGGGATGTGGTGCTGGAATCTTGTCCGACGAAGGTGCTGTTGCCCAACGCGGAGGCGGCGAATCCGGCTTCGCGGGAGTTCTACGAATCGATTGGGATGAATGACCGGGAAGTGGACATTATTCAGAAGTCGATTCCCAAGCGGCATTACTATGTCGTGTCGCCTGTCGGGCGGCGCTTGATTTCTTTGGGGCTCGGTGGAGTTGGGCTCTCGTTTGTCGGCATCAGCAGCCGGGAAGAACGCCAATTGGCGGAGCAGACGATGGAGCAGTTCGGCGACGACTGGGCTGCGGAGTGGCTGCGGATGCGCGGCTTAGTCGATTGGGCTGAATACCTGGAACGACAGAAAGGGAGGGTGTTGGTATGAATCGGAAGGTTACTCGGAGGGCGGCGCTACTGGCTGCGGTTGCTGCCGTGGTCCCTCAGGCGAAGGCCGGCATCATTGGAGGCTTCGCGACGGAATGGACGCAGCTTGCCAACAACCTGCAATTGATCACCACCTATATTCGTCAGGGTGAGGAGCTGCGGCAGAAGATTCTGATGGTGCTTGATATGGCCAAGAACACGGCGGAGCTTCCATTCCAGATCTTTGGGCCGATTATGGCGGAGATTAGCCAGTTGGCTGGCATCGTGCAAAGCGGGCGAGCGCTCGCCTATTCCATGGGGAATCTCGATGCCGAGTTTCGCAACCGCTTCCGCGGCTGGGGCTACAACTCGCGGGCGTGGTTCACGGATTACCGGAACTGGTCGCAGACGAGTCTCGATACGACGTTGGGGACGTTGCGGGCGGCGGGCTTACAGAGCCAGCAGATGCAGAGCGAGGAGGGAGTATTGCAGCAGTTGCGCGGGATGGCGAACTCGTCCGACGGGCGGCTGAAAGCGGTTCAGGTGGCGAACCAGATTGCCGAGCAACAGGTGCAGCAGCTCATGAAATTGCGCCAATTGATCCTGGCTGACTTGCAGAGCAAGCAGGCGTTTCAGGCCGCTCAGATTCAGCGAGAGGCGGCGAGCGAGTCAGCTACGGAGCGATTCTTCCGTTTCAACCGGCGGACGGGGGATGGACGCGGCTTTCAAGCTGCTCAATGATGGAGGGATGCGGATAAGAACGTTAGCACTGGTTCTGATTCTAGGTGGCTGCACGAAGGAAGCTTCGAGCGTCATCGTGGCAAAGGTAGAGGCGGCTGGGGCGGGCGATCTTCGGAGCGCATCGCCACAAGCCGTGGAGACGTGGTTTCGACAACACAAGGACCTGGCGTTGGAGGTGAAGCAACTTTGCGCGCCGGTGGCAGCAAAGGCAGCGGCGAACTGGGCCGATTCGACTGAGGGCAAGGTTTGCGCGGCGGCGAATGTTGCGAGTGCGTTCCGTTTTAAGGAACGGCAAGGCGATGGGCGAGGGTTCGAGGCAGGTAAGTAGCGCGGCGACCTGATTCGGTTGTCTCGCTGCGAAAGGAGTAGCGATGACAATCCGTCAAGTTATGAGAGGGTCGCTTATGTCGGGTATGGTCTTGTGCCTGGCGCTTTGCCTGCTGGGTGACTCAGCTTGGGCTCAGACTTCGCCCAGCGCGATGCTCGATCATTATCGGGCGGTGCGCATCTCCTGGTTGAACACGGCTGCTGGCTATGCCAATCGGCTATTTGGAATTCTGGCGCTAATTGAGTTTGCTTGGACGGCGGCGATTCTTGTACTGGAGAAGACGGACCTGCAGGGTTGGACTGCGGCGCTGATCCGCAAGATGATGTTCATCGGCGCGTTCTTTGCGCTGCTGAGCTTCGGTGCGGACTGGATTCCGCGGATCATCAACAGCTTCCAGATCATTGGGCAGAATGCGTCAGGGCTGCCTTCGCTGGCTCCGACTGATGTGCTGGTTCGTGGGTTGAATATCACGGGGAATCTTTTGAGCGGCGCGGCCGATTCGGGATGGATGGGGAATTTCGGGACGGCGTTGGCGCTTGTGTTCGCCGCGCTGTTGGCGTTTTTGGCTTTCCTTGGTTTGACGGTTCAGCTGGTTGTCACGTTGGTGGAGAGCTATCTCGTGGTGGGGGCGGGGTTTATCTTTCTTGGTTTTGGTGGGTCGCGTTGGACGGCTCCGTACGTGGAGCGCTATATCTCGCTGGCTGTTTCGACCGGGGTAAAGGTAATGGTGCTGTATTTGCTGATGGGAGCTGGACTGACGTTGACCAATGGATGGGCTGCCGCTGCGACGGCGGTGCCATCGGGGCCGGAGCCTGCAGTGGATGCGCTCGATATTGCGGCATCGTCGGTGCTGCTGTTGATGATCTGCTGGAATGCGCCGAAGTTCACTGCTGGGATCTTGGGTGGGACGCCGGCCTTCACGGGTGGGGATGCGGTGGGAACGGCGGGGGCGCTGGCGCAAGGGGCTTTGCTGGCCGGGGCCGCCGTGGCGGGTGGTGTTGCGTTGGGGGCCAAGATGCTTGCCGCGGGGGGGGCGATGTCGGCAGGCCAGGCGGCTGGGATGGGTGCGGGCGGCGCTGGCGCTAGTGGGGCTGGGGCTGCCGGATCGAGCGGTGGTGGGACGCCTCCGGTCGGTGGGGGTGGTGGCAATGTTGCGCCGCCTTCTTCACCTTCTACGGCTTCTACAACGCCCTCCAGCGGATCAAACGGCGGTGGCACGCAAGGCGGGACGAACTCCACTCCGCGTCAACCCCAGCCACCGCCGGAGAAAACGCCTGATGGCAAGGCCACTCAGGTTGCCGAGAAGGGAAAGCAAGTCGCGCGCGGCTTTGCCACAACCACGGCCTTCGTCCGTGCCACCCAAAGCGCGATTCCGCCGGACCACGCTCCGCAAGTCGCGCCGCCGCCTTTGAATACTTCAGGAGATGCCGAATAGCCATGGACAAACAGGTTCACACTCCGCCAACGAGCAGTCCTTACCTCGACGCCCGCAAGGAATGGGATGAGCGCTACGGCAGTCTCATCGCGCGAGCCAACAATTGGCGAAGGGCGGCATTCATCGCCCTGACTATTGCCGTGCTGCAAACAGGGGGACTGATCGCGCTCGCAATGAAGACCAAGGTCGTGCCTTTCGTTGTGGCGATCGACAACCTTGGCCGGACGGTAGCGTCGGGTCCTGCCGACCAGGCCACGGCGGCAGACGACAAGTTGAAGCGAGCGGCGTTGTTCCACTGGGTTAGCGATCTCCGGACGGTCACCATAGACGGCGTCGCCCAGCGCAAGGCCATCGATCGCGTTTACACGATGATCGCCAGTGGGAGCCCGGCTCAGGTGGAGGTCGGCGATTTCTATCGGCTTGCACCGCCGCATGAACGGGCGCAGACCCGCACTGTGGACGTGGAAGTGAAGGCGGCCTTCGCCACCAGCGAGAAGACCTATCAAGTGGAATGGACCGAGACGGTTCGCGGGTTGGCGGGACAGGTGGAGAGCGAGGAGCGGTGGAAGGGGTCTTTCACGATTGCGGTGAACCCGCCGAATGACGAACGGCTGATTCGCCTGAACCCGCTTGGGATCTATGTGACGAACGTGAGTTGGTCGCGTGTGCTGTAAGAAGGTTGGCTCAAAGGGAGGACTTATGAAATTCAATCTGCTTGGATCATTTGTGATAGCGGGCGCGCTGTTGGCGCAGCCGAATAAGTCTGTCGAGTTGAAGCGCAATCCTCCGCCAGCCGCAGGCGTACCCTCACCGGAGCAGTATCCCTTCGGGAAACTCATTCAAACGTTGGAAGGGCAAGCTCCGTTGCCTGCGGCATTACCTGTCAGCCCAAGCGCCTCACCCGATCTTCCGAAAGACTTCAACCCGGCAAAGGATGTCGCGCTTCCGCAGACCGCGCAGGAGGCACTGGCGGTGGGTCAAGCGTGGATGAGCGAAAAGCACACTCCCGCATCAGGCAAGGATGGTCGCGTGCTTTACACCTATGGCGCTGGACTGCCCACGGTCGTCTGCGCGCCGCTGCGAGTTTGCGTCGTGGAACTGGAGCCCGGCGAGAAGTTGATCGGAGAGCCGCATATCGGCGATGCCATTCGATGGATTATCGCGCCGGCAGGAGCGGGGCAAGCCGACTCGGCGACTCCGATGATTGTGCTGAAACCCAAGCAGACGGGACTCGACACGAACCTCCTGCTGACCACGGACCGCAGGGCCTACTACCTGCGTTTGATCTCGAAGCCGGATGAGTACCTGGCGCGGGTCGCATTCGCGTACCCCGAGGATGAGGTTCGGAAATGGCAGGTCCACTTGGCTAGGGAAGAACAGCGGCGGACGGCGGAGCGTGAAGCCGTGCATGTGTCGCCGGTAGAGTCGCTGGAAAACCTCTACTTCGACTACAAGATCGATAGCGTCAATCCCTATATCCGGCCCGTGCGTGTTGTCGATGACGGGCGTAAGACATTCATTCAGATGACGCCGGACGCCGCTCACCGGGAGGCTCCGGTGTTGGTTGTCTTTGGCCCTGACGGGCCGGAGATGGTGAACTACCGCGTGAAGGGCGACATGTACATCGTGGATCGCCTCTTCGAGCGCGGAGCCTTGATTCTCGGCGTGGGCAAGAAAGCACAGCGGGCCGAGATCATTCGGGGAACCTATCGCGGCAAGCTCAAACTAAAGGGCGATCCTTACGCGTCGGTGGCTGCGAAGAAAGGGGATGCGCAATGAAGCCCGTGAAGGACATTGACTCCCCTTCTGGAATCGATCTGAATCCAGAGCCTCCTTCGCCGGTGCGGCTGAGCAAGCGCGCGGGCATGGTGGCGCTGTTGGTCGTTTTCATCGTGGTCGTGCTGATTGGCTATGGGATCTACACGCGGGGACAGAAGCAATTTCAAGTTGGCTTCCAACCGGATGAATCACGTGGGATCACCGCTGCGACCGATGCGGGAAAGCTGGTTGCGGCGCAGGTGCCCAATCGGCCCACGTTGGCTGCGGTTGCGCCCGCTACGGAGTCGACTTCAGCCGAACAGGAGCAGCTAACGCTACCCAGGGGTGCGGCCTCACCCACCGTCTACTATCCGCCGGGGGCTCCCCAGGCAATGGCAAACACTACTCAGCATCGAGAACCAACACTGGCTGAGAAGCGGATGTTGGCCGCTTATGAACGCGAACAAGAGGCGCTGAACTCATCCACCAGGACGCGCGACGGATTTGCTGGTTCTGGGGCAAGCGGAACTGGACGCGGCGCGCTGCTGACGGCGGCCGGGGACATCGCGCAAATGACAAACCTTCTGCAAGCAATGCAAGGTCAAGTAAAATCTGTTCCTGCGATCCCTAAACTGTCCATCGGCGCTGCTGAGAATTCGAGTGAAGGCTACGACTCGCAAAACATGCAGGACCGCAAAGAAGCGTTCCTCGCCGCTGCGCGCAAGGCCGATCGGAGCAACTACATCGAATCGACTAGAACGGCCCCCATTAGCCGCTACGAGCTGAAAGCGGGATGGGACATCCCAGCGACCCTAGAACAGGCACTTAACTCCGATCTTCCTGGCGAAATCAAGGCCCTCGTTCGCGAGAACGTCTACGATACGGCGACTGGGCGGCATCTGCTCATCCCGCAAGGTTCCCGCCTGGTTGGTGCGTACGACTCGCGTGTCTCCTACGGACAAAACGGGCTGCAAGTCGCCTGGAGTCGCATCATTTATCCTGACGCCTCATCGATCAACCTCGAAGGGATGTCGGGCCAAGATGCGAAGGGCTATTCCGGGCTTCGCTATGACGTGGACAACCATTACCGTCGGCTTCTTGGGTTCGGGCTGTTGACCAGCCTCTTTAGCGCGTCGTTCCAGCTTTCGCAGAGCCGACGCGGGGGAATTCTTGGGTATCCATCGGCTACTGAGGTAACCGGGAGCGCTGTTGGCCGGGAATTGTCCCAACTGGGAGCGGATGTCACGCGGCGGAACCTGAATGTGCAGCCGACGATCAAGGTACCGATCGGGTATCGCTTCAATGTCAGGGTGAATCGCGACATCGTCTTCGAAGGGTCATACCGGGCGATCCAGAACTAGTCGAATGTTCGTCCGGCGTCGCTGGGTGTAGTAGGTGGTACCGTAATGCCTGTACAATCTCTAAAGAAACCCAGCAACGGAAATGCCCGACCCAACGAAGCCAGTCGTACACCTAGAGCGCCCCACGGAAAGCAAGAAAGCCAAGAAAGCGGCCCCTCCCGCGCAAGACCCGATTATCAAACTAGCGATCCGTTTGAACGAGGGCGTGAATGATGCGCTGCGGTCCTTGATCCGCTATCGCGGGGATTTGTCAGTGATGGCGATTGAGGCTCTGGAGTCGGTAGATTTGGCGACGGTGACTCTGGTCAGCGCGGAAGAGAAGATGGTCAGGGATACAACAATCTCTTTGCCGCGACCGCTGCATAAGAAGCTTAAGAAGATTGCGGATGATAGGGATTCGTCTATGAATATTCTGGTCAATACAGGGCTTGCGTACTGGCTGTCAAAAAAAGGTGCGATCACGCTCAGATAGTCTGATTTCTGCGAGGCAGCGTTTTCGTGACGAAATCTCGATCCCACATCTGCACACCGTCGTAAAGAATTAGTCCATCAACTTATGTTTCGGATTGAGCAGGGTTGTTTGGCTAGTGACCGCTCGACTAGAAGAGCAGAGCGAACAACTTAAACTCAATAGAGACGAGTCAACTTCGCGGAACGTGACTTCTGGCCAACTTCCGAGTAGCCCGTTATGACGCTAAACAAAACAACTACATGAGGGGGATGATGATGATGACCGGTTCCATTGTCTCAAAGGTCCTTTGGGTGTTGTCGTGTTCAATAATGAAACACACATCACTGTAAATGCATTCCAAGGGCCAAAGCATTGGATGTAGCTTTTTTTACATCTTCTCTCTGTCACGCTGCCTTGTTGAGAAGCTGCAACGGCCAGTAAGGATTGATGGGATCTGACAATGCAGCCCTGCATCTAAACCGAGTGCCCGCTTTATTGCACTCAGTTTCGAGCTAAGTTTTTAGGGTGCAAGAGCGAGTAGCAATAGCAGTCTATTCAGCGCAGATCCAAGAGTGCGCAGGATTCTTGAAACATGCACGTTCTATTGCAAGAGTCGAATTCCTCGCAACTGATAGCAAGCACGAACTCATTTATCTGCAATTGTTGCGTGCTGCTGAGAGTCTTGGATACGGCCTGATCGCATGCAATGTACTGGACGAAAAATCCGTTCCGAAAGATGCTTCTCCGCGTAATCGCTTATTGAAAATCTTGAATCGAATGGCCGCAGTGAATCCCGACTTCTTTCCAATCGCCTGCGAAACAAATTTGCCAGGCATTGAGTGGCTTAGTAAAGATAGTGCTTCGACTCGCGGAGCGCTCACGCGCCAGGGCCTCTTGGCTCTCGCAACCAAAGCAGAGTGGCACCTCTTCAAACAAGGCCCGGCTGGCGTTGAACCCATTAGATTCTCGAAGCTCACACCAGATGAGTGGCTGACACGGTTTGAGAGGCTTTTGGAAGCCCACATCCTCACTATGCCGAACGGAACGCGATATCTGGTCACCACGCATCAGAACGGCTCAGTGAGTACTCAAGGACCGGCCATGTCAGAAGACTCCGACATTTTTCCTTGAGAATATTGCGGGATTGCAGGCACTAATCAAATACATCCCAGCTCGCCTGGTGGGATGCAACATGATTCAACCTCGGAGCGCCCCGAGGCAAATCTTAGGTTCGGTTATGCTCTTTGTGCCAACAATTGCCGCGATCCTTTTGGGGGTGCTCGCATTTCTCATTGGCCTAGCCTATCGGCGAAAGCATCCCTCCTGCAATGACAATGCATCTGATCGGGCGTGGCGCAGAGAGCGTAACCGCTACCGGGATTTTCATCCTCTTGACGATTGATTTCATTGGCTCCTGCATTCGGCCCCAGCGAAGGTTGGGGCCATTTTTTTCGCAGTGTGTTCCCACGTTACTTCTTCTCAATCTCGGCAACCAATGTGCGCTTGTCCCCTTCGTTAACTTTCAGCTTCCGCTTCCAATCCAAGTAGTATGTCTTCTTTTCCGTCACTTGCCGGGTCGCTGACTTCACATATACATCACTCGAATTACTTGTACTGATCGGCGTTGAGGGCTTCACTGGAGTTCTACGTCGATAGCCCTCAACGCAGCAGTCAATGGAGATATTCCTAAAGGGCCTTCGCGCCCAGTGCCAACAGTTTTTGAAGAATCTTGCCGGAGGTTACAGCCTTAGCGTTTGTTTTGATCGAATTGATTTTCTGCTGGAGTTCTGCCCTCTCCACAAAGCAGCTATGGTACGCCAACTCTGCCTCAAGTTTGCAAGTTCCTTTATTCTTGCCTTCAGTCCGGCAATCGGCGTAATGCACCTCTCCTTTGATTTTGCAAAATTGCTCCTCCTTTGATTTCGCTTGAAGGTTTAAACCAAGAATAAGTAAGATTGATAGCTTTGTGAACACTGCCTTGTCCCGTATTCACCTCTTCGACAGCGATGTCTTGGGCATGAGCCAAAAACAACCAGACACCCAAAGTGGAGGATGATTTCGGCGAACTGCTTTCAATCTGAATCTCGTCTGATTCCTATTCAGGCTTCTTTTCAGGTTGAGTTGCTCGCTCCCCTTCACGAACGGCGTTCTGGGAAGTTGAGAGCATGGTTGGGAACAGAACTTCCAGCGAAAATGGTTTCAATACTACCGATTTTCTTCAGTTGGCGGGTCAACTGGACGGGCGAAGACCATGATTGGTGCAGGATGGTCATTCAGGTTCACAAGAACAACGGCGTATTCGTCCTTCGCTGGAATTCGCATTGAGATCGATGCAGACCGAATCCCGTCCCTAACTTCAATCGCTGTACGGGCAGCCTCTTCAAAATCAAGGTCCGCCCACATTGCGTACTGGTCGTAAGTGCAAACGACAACGTCAATCGGGAATATTGATGACACCGAGAAATCCAGCCACCCACCTTCCAGACATTCAAAGCAGTAGGGCAGGGCCTTCCCCCGCTCGAGGTGCAGCACCTCGGCGATGTAATCTCCTGAAACAGGAGAGGTGGATTCAGGAGTCTCATCCTCAGGCGTCGGCCATGGGAAAACTTCCTGCCAATAGAGTCCATACAGCATGAATTGGCCCCCTACTGAGCAAGACGCAAAGGAATTCTGAAACCTGACTGGCAGGATGGGAATCTCGACACATACGGTCGGCCGCATGAAGGATCACGAAGTGCCGGAGCCATCGCCTAAGTTGCAACTGCTCGATGAGGCGGGGCAACCTCTTAGTGCCCAGATTCAGTCTGTCTTTTTGCCGCTCGAACGGCGATTCCGCCAAAACTTTTACTTGATCCATGATGACGCCGTGATTCGAAATCTCTTTGATCGCGCGGGTCAGCAGTTTGCCGAGATCGTCAAACGAGGCAAGCCCATTGAAAAACCAGAAGCTCTCGCATGGACCATCCTTTATCGCCGCGCTGTCTCTGAATTGCGAAGGTCGGAGCATCTGGTGGCGAACGGCTCTGTGCCTAGTGCTCTGGCCGATAAGGTATTAGAGAATCGGGTGTCCAACATTGGAACTGCTGGTCAGACCTTCGCGAGGATCTATGCTCGCGAACTGGCAGAATCTTTGAGCGAACCCGAGCGAATCTGCGCCACGCTCAAAGTCTTGGGCTGGTCTAGCGCCGAAATTGGAAAGCATTTGAAAATGAAGGCATCAGCGGTCGACAAGTTGATGCAGAGGCTTCGGGATCGATGTCAGGGCAATTTAGCAAACGGGCGGAAGCCGCCCTCCGGAGGCGAAAGTTCTTGAGATCAGATTCTTTGAAATCGCTCTATACTTGCTGAGGTTCCATGGCGCACGAGGATGAGTTCAAACCGATTGAGGACATGCTGTTGCATGGAAACCCGAATCCTGGCCGCGTCGGATGCCCGCCGGAACTGGTGCTGCGCGAACTCGCGCTTCGACAGCGACCCATAGATGATCCGCTGTATGTTCATGTTTCCAAGTGCTCGCCTTGCCTTGCCCAGATTCGCGAAATTCAGAAGGCTGGCGGGGCTGATGGGGAACCCTTAGCTCGTGGATACGCGCGTTGGTTGGTAGCCGCGGCTGTCCTGTGTGTTGTGGCTGCTGCAGGTTGGTATCTCACACGATCCAAGGTGGAGACTGCGCCGCCGATCATCGCGAAATCGCAGATCGCCTTGCCTTCCACTGTTCTCGACTTGCGACGCTTCGTGATTGCTCGCGGCGACGAGAAATCGAGCACTCCCCCCTCACCGGAATTGAGCCGGACCAGACAAAATGTCGTCCTTCAATTGCCGGTTGCTTCGGCTGATGGCGAGTACGCCTTGCGGCTGCTCGATGCGGATGTGAAGGCGCAACTGAACACAGTAGCCAACGCAAAGTTGGAAAACGGCATTACAAGCATAACGACGGAGTTGGATCTTTCAGCAGTCGCCGCTGGCAAGTACACTCTCGCTCTCAAGCGGGAGCCGGAAGACTGGCGGTACTTCCCACTTATTGTCAGGTGAGGGGCCTTTAGCAAAGGATTTCAATGGCGCGGGCGAGTTGTGGATCTTCCCCGGCGGCAAGCGCCTCTGGGGGTAGTTCCTGCAAGGTGTCTGGAGCGACCCCGCGGCCTTCCAACTTGGTCCCTTGCCAGGTGTAGTAAGCGCCCACCGGAAGAGCAACTCGATATCCGTGGCCAACCTTAAACGAACTCGCGGCGACCAGTTTGCCGGGGGTCTTCACCCCTACCAAGTGCGCCAGCTTGTATTCACCCGCGAAGGCCGCCACCATTTCGCTGGCGCTGGCGGAATGCTCATTGATGAGCATGGCAACGCGGCCGTGGTGCTTCGCCTGGCCCAGCCCTTCGGAGAACACCGCAACAGATCGTCCGGCGAGGCCGAACTTCAAGATCAATGGCAGGACACCCCATTTGCTGGCTGGGATCTTGTCGAAGACTGGTAGCCCTTCTTTTGAAGCTTGCTGTTCAATTTGCGGCCTCCCCAGGTTGTAGCCGGCACCCCGTTTGTCAGCGCAGAGCATGCTCATTAGGCGCAAACAACCAATTCCGCCGCCGGTGTTGCCGCGAAGGTCAATCACTAGCTGCTTGCATTCAAGCTCGTGGACCGCTTGAGTGATGTCTCGCGCCACGTCGATGCCGAGCATGCCGGGGAACATGCTGACGCGAACGTAGCCGATTCCGCGATTCAGCTTGCGGCTGGTGACCACTTTGTCGGGCACGATCAGTGGACGCTTCTTGCTTTGTGATGCGGGAACGGCAAGCTTGACCACCTGCGTTGATCCATTGGGTCGGCGAATGACGGCCTCATGATCGGTTGCTAGTGAAAACGTCGCCGACGCTGGCGGTACGATGTCGATGCCATTCAACCTAAGGAGCACATCGCCGGGCTGAATGCCTGCATTGGCGGCAAGTCCGCCGGGGTGGACATCCTGGAACATCCATCGAGGACCATCGCTTGTTTCAGCCTTCAGGAAAGTGGCGGAGATGGCGATCCGGCCTGGGCTGCGGGAGCGTTCCCCATGGAAGAAGCCGATGTGGCTGGTGCCCAGCTTGAGAAGTAGATCATTGATCTTGCCTTCAAACTCCTGTTGATCGAATGTGCCGAGGACGACCGGCTCCGCTTCCGAGGAGATCCGCTTCCAATCCACGCCATTCATTCTGGGATCGGCAAACTTGGAGGCGGTCGTCTCGACTACCTTCTGAAACACCTGCCGCCGTTGTGATTCATTGAGCACTGGCATTGCGCACCTCCCGCTTTTGAGTGAGTACGGATTCTGAACCCTCGCCGAACAGGAGCAGACCGCTCCACAGCTTGGGTATGGCGGCGCTGCCGTATTGGCGGATCATCGCGAGCTTCGCCCGTTGCAGCGCGACTGCCTTTTGATCTCCGGCCGCAAGCTGCCGGTAGAATTCCTTCATCAGTGCAAGGCTGAAGGTGTCATCGGCTGTCCAAAGATTGGCGACAACCGCGCGCGCCCCCGACGCGAGAAATGGCCGCACCAGGCTAGACACGCCGTCTTGGCCGAAGAGCGTGCCTCTGCCGGTGTTGCAGGCGGAAAGGGTGACCAAAGAGGCTCGGATGGGCAAGGCGAGGACTTCGCGGGCTTGCAGAAAGCCGTCTTCTCCACCTTCGGGTCGAAGCGCGAGGGCAGAGCGCTCTGGGAAATTGCTGCTCAATAGACCGTGGGCGGCGATGTGAGCCACGGTGAACTCTTGCAGCGGAAGCTTCTTCACTGCAACTTCTGTGGCCTCCGCTCCGGCTAAGAGTCGATTGCCGGGGTTCGGGAGGACTTCGACCGCCATCATGGCTTCGGCCTTGGCGGCTGGCAATCCGGGAAGGTTCGCACCGTCGAAATCATAGGCTCCTCGGTCGATCTTGCCAAACGCAGCCAGGCTTTGCGTTAGCGTAACGTCGGGGGATGCGGCAACCGCGAGAACGGCATTCCCGGCTGCGAGTTGGGGACGGCGCCGCACCAAGAAGAGCGAGGTAACGGATGGTGAATAGCTGACTGCGTGGGAATCGAGTAGGCGCTTGCCGGTGCTGGTAGGCAATAGCTCGAAGGCAAATCGATTCAGATCCGCGTCTGGAATGAAGATGAGGCGCGTCTTCGCTTCAAGTCCTGGAACTTTCAGAAGCCCGCTCAGTGGCGAGCCCGGCGGGAGATCGCCGCCATCTTGGACGCTCTTCCATGCTTCCTCCACAGCCTTCTTCAGGCTCGACCTGCCGGGTAGCTTTGTGAGGAAGGCCTGTTCGCGAGTAATGCCTAGAACCAAGGAAGCCGGATCGCCCAAAACATACTCGAGGATCATCTCGTTCGCGGCCATCGACTGCCGAACCTCGCTTAGCCGGGGAATCGTCCGGTCTCCTTTGAACTGGCGCACGCCGTCCGCCTGCACTGTCGCCGACATCATGTCCGATTCAGCCCGGAATATCTGATCGAGTAGCTTGGTTTGTATGGCTGGAGTCTTCGGTGACCAGAGCTGCAATTGGAGCGCGGCGATCCGCTTCTCGCCCGCCTTTACCGCGGGAGTCTGGGCTCTTCGCCCCTGTCCGCGGTTCATCAGCAAATCGGTGACGACTCTTCCGCGGGCTTGCTCGACAATCGCGAAAATTCGTTCGGGGTTGCCGGTACCTTTCAGTTCCAGGCGAATCCGCGCTGTGAAGACCTCGTCCATGATTGCGATTAGCCTCGATTTCACCCAGGGGCTCCAAACTCCTGCGAGAAGACCTTCGGCGATTTCGCTGGCCTCTTGCAGTAGCAGCGCCGCTTCGCTCAATCGACCTTGCGAAATTTCGCTCTCGGCAAATTTGGCCAGCAGCCGGGGTGTCAACAATCGTTCCTTCATGGCCCTTGCTACAGCGACACCTTCGGTGAAGGACTTAGCGGCACCGGCTCGATTGCCATGTGCCAACTGCAAGCGTCCAAGGCCGAGGTAGATCTCTGCGACGATTCGATTGGCCGATGCGCGGCGGGCAAATTCCAATGCTTCGAGCAGCTTTTGAATCGCCTCGTCGCGCGAGCCAGCCGTTTCGGCCAGGAGGGCATCTTGATGAAGTAGCTCGGCCTGGTAGCCGAGACTTTCGCGCTCGCGGGCGATGGCGAGCGATGTCGCCAAGAGCTCTCGCGCCTCCTTGGTCCTGCCGAGTTTGGCGAGTGCGCTCACCTTGCCCAGGTAGGCCATCACCGAAAATCGCAGTTCATCGACTGTGCTACCCGTCGCCAAGGCACGGTCGAAAAGCTTTAAGGCTCCCTCGAATTGACCAAATTGAATGTACCCGGTTCCAAGAATACTCAGCCATCGAACGACGGAGGAAAGGTCCTTCGACTCTTCCGCCTTCTTCAATGCGGTTGAGATCAGGAAAACACCTTCGCTTGTTTTCCCCATTAGCGCTGTTATGATGCCGATCTCCCCATTCGCCCGATTGATCCACATTGGATCGTTCAAACGCTTGGCGACCTCAAGAGCTTCCCGCCAATCTTGCTCAGCGAGTGCCGCATCGAAATCGGTATCGGCCTCGCCCTTGATGACCAGGCAACGGAGCCGGATCCGGTCATCGGATGCGGCCAAAGTGGATTCAAGGATGTCGGCAAGTTCTTGGGAGACTTCAGCGACGGATCGGCGTGGTAGCTCCCCTCGAATTCTCCCCAACTTGGCATAGAGGGAATTGCGCTGGTCCCCAGCCCGCTCGAAGGCTTGCTCGGCCTGGATGAAGAGAGGCTCGGCTCGGGTCCAAGCCCGGAGGTCGGCCAATCGTTCGGCCTCCACAATCGGGTTCGCCGGCGGGGAGACTTGGCCCCAGCCCAACGACGAAAGAAGCGCACCTGCAATGCGCGAAACAAAACGCATATCGTTTCTCCAAACTAAGGACGCCGCGATTCTTCATTGATTCGTCAGGGTCGAGGAGTGTGACAAGAATCCGGTCGTCTAAGGCGTAAATTTTCGCGGAAGCGCAGATCGCCCGCTTTTCCCGCCCAACGGTGCGGCGGCGGTTGAGCCAACCCAGAGTTTTCCACATTTCAACAGCGTGACGCCAGCCGACTACTGGTATCCCCTACAGGCTCTATAGGATAAAGAGAGAGAGCACGTAAAGTCCCGTTCATCTGCACGTAAAGTCCCGTGAATTGAAAGCCAAAGGCGCACGCAAGGTCCCGTGGATCGTTTCCAGTACAGCATCACCGTCACTATTTCGAATGTTGGATTTTGCCGAGCGGCATGTTCGGATACAAGTCAACTTTGCGGCAAGCTGGCCGATGATGATCTGCCCCGCAAACTGCACCAAGGAAAGCTAGAGAGCTCCCGGCAATTTAGAAGGAAGCCGTTTTGTAGATGAAGAAGAGACTGCACGTTGAAGATTAAGCGATCAGAGAATCAAGCATATGGAGGGGGCACGGCTAAAGAACCGACGCGGTAACTCGGGCTGGGCGGGCCGACTTTAAACGCTGGAAGTCTAAGCATGGCGGGATGGAAGTCAGTGAGGCAAAGAGTCTGGGGGGCTGGACTTGGAGAATGCGCGGCTGAAAAAGATCGACGCATCCTTATCACTCGATAAGGATGCCATGCAGACGTTATTCCAGGAAAAACGGATGGAGTTTGTAGGGCAGCGCCATGTCAGCAAGCTACTCTAAGTGGACCGTAGCAGTTACCGCCATGAGCGGATCAGCGAGCGGAAATGGAATTTAAGCGCGAGGGGGCAAAAGGGGCAATCTTAAGTGCATCAACTAGCTCTACCGGGAAGAGAATCAGGCCGTGCGGCGACTCAAGCGCAAATGCGTCCAACGTGCGGCTCAGGTGGCGCATTTTCTAAGGCAAATCAATCCGCTATAGTCGATGACCTTCGCAACGGATACCTTGAGCAAGGGACGGAGTTTGCGCGCACTAACGATGGTGGACTCATGGACCCGGGAATGGGTGGCACTGGAGGCAGGAACACGTTTTGACAAGTAAACTTTTGAGTCATGTTCTGGCATGGGTGATGGCGGAGCAGGTCAACCCCCATCCTATCCGGCATGACAACGGCCCTGAGTTTACCGCACGACACTTTCTTTCCTGTTGCGCGCAGGAAAAGATCCAACTGCTCTACATAAAGCCTCGCAAGGCCATGCAGAACTGAAAGGAGTAAAGCTTCAATGGACGGATGCGGGACCAGTCCCTCAATGCAAACCGGTTCCGGGACATGGACCATTCCAGAAAGAAGCTTGAAAACTGGGGACAGGGGTAGAACCAGCACCCGCCACACAGCGCATTGGGCTGAGGAGTTTTCACTCGAGATAGTAGCTCGTGGACTCTATAGGGGTGAATTGGCAATGGGAATCAAACGCAGCCGCCCTACCCTCCACTCCAAATCTCTTTTCCATCGCAGTAAATGGGCAACATTTTTGAAGTTCTCTAGTTATCACTGGAGGAGGAAGTTTTTTTGGGCGGGGCAAGTCAGCGCACAACAGCGGCTGGGGAGGTTTGTAGGCGTGAGGAGAAAATACGCGCCGAATCAAGTTCTCCAGCCTGTACGAATTTGCAAACTCCGTTCACATCACCTCTTTTTTTCCTCTCAAAATGGGCTTGCCCTTTCGGTTAAGCTCCAACCACATTGCAATGAACGCTGCTCCTAAAACTCTTCATCGTATCTTGTTTCGCCATAGTGCATTTCCCTGCAGTGAAAGGCTCTATCCATGGGCTCAGCTTGGAAAGCACTCCAGCCATGCATACTGAAAAAATGTTGTACCGTAGAGTTGTGTCAACTGATGCGCAGTTGTACTTTTTCGAAGCGCGGCTTCCAGGAACGCCGACTTTTATCTGTGGAGTGCTCGTATATGATGCATCTTCCGATTCTGTCGTTTTCCGCTTTCGAGAAAACTGGCAGTTCGATACCGACGAGGAAACTGCAGAAATCCTTTCCGGATTTAAAGCTCACTTCGAGCAACTTAATGTAGAGCTCGGGGCGAAACAATTCACAACAAGACTCAAAAGTGACCTTCATAATGTGATCTCTCTGTCCGAGGCATATGCAATAAGAATGCCGATGGGAAATTTGCAATTGTACGTAAACGATCTGTGCGCAATGCTCCAGGCCGATTAAATGATTACTCGTTGATGAAATTCTTCGACTCCACTACGACGGCCAGCACTCTGAACAGGCTTCCGCAGCATTCGAACAGCATCAAAATCAAGTTGTTTGGCCCGATCCAAAAGTCGTTTCTTTAAGGAAGAAAGCGCAAGGTGGTCATCCTGACTCACCCAAGACGGCGGAATAGATTGAAATGCTTCCTCTATTCCTTGACTGTTGATTCCCAAGAGTTTTCCAGTCCAATAATCGTGCGCATCCGAAACTTCCACTCTAGACCAGGGACGGGGATAGAGCCCTTTTTGTACTTCACCAGCAAACCCCCAATCGCTGCCACCGAAGCAGTCGCCATTCCCCACGAAAATGCCAACATAGCCATTCTTTTCTTTAGGCAGATTTTCAGCATTATGTACTGTTTGAGGCTCAATAGCGCTCCGATGAACGAACAGTGCATGACGAACGCCCCTATTGTACAGCCACCAATCCACTAATCGGATTCCTACAAAATCCCCTGGATTGCAAACCTTGTGCCCAAGAGCATCAGGGATCATATCGAAAATTGAATGTGCGTCCGCATTGCATGGATAGTGGATGGCCAGAACCGATTCTTCGGTTTCTTCCGGAGTAACGATTGTGTCGAGAGGGAGGAACACCTCCAAAATAAGCGGCACAACAAAACCCAGTTGGACAAGTAAACGATTGGAAACCCATTCGGCAATCAATCTTCGATGACGCACTAAAGGAGTCTGCTTTTTGATAATGAAATGATGTCCACTGGTTGCTCGGAAATGATAAGAATTCAAAGATGCTCTTCGTCTGTCGATGAATGCTCCCGACAATCGGAGAGGTTGGTGCAATGGCATTTGAATCTGGGACATAAGGAGCACGAAAATATATAGTGCAAACCTAAGCACCAAAATCTCGTCCCTTTTCGGGAATCATCAGCTTCTTTTGTTCCGCTTTGGAAATACAACCAATTCTTCAATCGCTCAGCAGCCCTCCTAATTGAACTTCACCGTCCCCACCTGTTAAAACTCACTCTTCTCGACAGGTCGATAATTCCAAGTCGA
>JBIPMY010000664.1:0-2588 GCA_044376335.1 Bryobacter sp. | reverse complement strand
TCCCGAGCCGGCAAACTGATGCAGTGGAAGATCCCCACCTTCATCCACACCCCGTCAGAAGCCGTCCGCCGCGAAGTAATCGAAGCCTTCGCTTGGCCGGAAGACCGCATCGTAGCCATCCCCCTCGCCGCCGCAGAAATATTTACCCCCGAGCCACGCGAAACAGTCGAACCCTACTTCCTCTACCTGGGCACGCACGAGCCCCGCAAAAACCTCGAAGTCCTGGTACAAGCCATGAAAATTCTAGACGAGCAAGGCATCCGAATCCCCCTCCTGATGGCCGGCCAATCCCGCCCCGGCTACCGGCTAGACCTGCACCCCAACATCGAGCGCTTGGGGCCGCAATCAGAAGCCGAACTCCCAAGGCTCTACCGCAACGCCACAGCCGTCCTTTACCCGTCTAACTACGAAGGCTTCGGCCTCCCGATCCTGGAAGCAATGCAATCGGGAGCCCCTGTAATAGCCTCCGACATCCCCGTCCATCGAGAAGTAGGAGGCACCGCCGCCCTCTACGCCAGCCCCAAAGACCCCGCCGCCTGGGCCAGCCTGATGCAGTCCTTAATCGGAGGCAACCCCCAACGCTCCGCCGCCTCGCTAGCCCGGGCCAGCGAATACAGTTGGCAAAAAACCGCCCAGGCCTTTCGCAGTCTCTATTCCCGAGCCTCGGTTCGATAGGGCAGATAGAGTTCAGGCACCCCAGAAGCCACCGGGATCCACTCCACCTGAAACTGCCCCCGATATCCAAAAAGCGGCCCCCAGGCACGATTGCTCACCGATACTTCAATCCGGAAGCACTGCGACTCATCGTCATACCACTCGCAGACATCCGCCACACCAGAGAACAACATCGGAAAAGAAAACCCAACCGGTCCCTCATAGAATCGCTGAGCCCCCGATCTCAGCCGCACGCCACCATTAGCATCCACCTTCATATCAATGTCCACAGCCAGGTGTTGGTGGGTCCCCAGATAGTCCACAATCTTTTGCCGCTCTTCGCTATAGATCATGTAGGCATCAAAGCGCCGAGGCCGTTTCGTGCGAAACGTCCTCACCCAGGTCACCGTCTCCCGGCCGAGCGAATCCACATAAGCGTAGTTGACGATCTGAAACGGGATCTTCCGCCCACGTTCCGGAAACATGATGCTCCGCCAGGATCCGATGTACAGGAAGGGCAAGGTATAGAGCGCACCATGCCAAACCTCATCCATCACCCCGGTGCCAATAGCGGCGATCTTGTCAACACTCGAAACCCCAAACCGTTTTTGGATCTGCGGATGCAACCGTGAAAAATCAGACCCCAATACCCGTTGATAGATTGAGCTCATACAGATCTCCGCCGCAGACAGCGGCTCGCAGTAGGAACTTTCTCCGACGACAAATAGCCCATCACAGACAAAGCAATCATGCCTAAGTTAAGGCTAACTGGATTGAAGGCCGCCCACAAATAGGCCGAAGATTGAACACTCACACCAACCAGCGCCATCACCATAGCCAAAACATTCAACGCAAATACCACCCGCGCTCGCCACAAGGCCAAAACCAAAACCCCGATTGCCACCTCTACCAACCCTACAAACGGCAACACGGCTACAGACAAGCCCGCATCCACCAGCATGGCCTTCTCGTCCAGGCTGGGAAACAGCAACTTGGGCACCAGGCCATGCCAAAGCCAGGTAAACGCAATCGCGAGCCGCGCACAGCCATGGATTACCGCCAGCCGCATCGTGGTCTCAGGAGGCACGCCGTACTCAATCCAAAGCTTCAGCCGGTCAAAGCTCCAGGCAGTGGCCCATCCCATCAACGGCCGAAAGCAGTAGCGGTCGGCGAATTTGCCCAACAGACCAAAGCGTGTGCGGTAGTCATACCAGGTAAGAAATCGCACCCCATCCGCAACAGGCACATACTGCCAATAACCAGCACCTTCCCGGATCAAAGATTTAGCGTCGTCAGACCAGAAACTGAGTGAAGTACTCCGAACCCCCTCCGCACTTTCTCGCGCCACCTTGCTTTCACCCTCTCCGGAAATCTTCAATCCAAATCCGATTCGCGTCTCATAGAGAAATTTCTGCGGCTCAGCCTCAGACGCACGCGGTTGGTATTGAATCGTGCTGAATCTCAGGTCCCACTGCTGATGCAAGGCAGGGTTCTGACTCCGCCGCCACACTTCCTCAACATCCGTACGGATCAGGATTTCGACATAGATTCCAGCGGAGTCCTTCACGTCAAAACGATAGCATCGACGAAATGCTCAGAGGCTCCAGAAAAGCAAACCACATCCTGCTTCAGAATGACGAAGAGAATTGTCGAATGGCAATCGTGGGCTTGATAGTGAGCCAAATCGAGTTCTGCGGAGCAGTAACCACCTCAAGGGATTCGCTCGCCTTATCACGGTGGTACTTCAAGTCTTCCACCCCTTGTGCCGAAAGTTCAAATACCAACGCGCCAGCAACATGCATTAGCAAGCTGACATATTTCGAAGAGGGCGAAATGGTAAACGACACCTGCATAGCACCATTTTCAACCACATACTCGTTGCAGTTGTAATTCCAGCAGATATCAGGTGCCACCGGTTTCGGGCCAGTCGCGAA
>JBIPMY010000254.1:0-8994 GCA_044376335.1 Bryobacter sp. | reverse complement strand
AGAGCATGAGGAGGGCGGTCATGCCATAGAAGGAGAAGCGCTCCCAGGCTTCTGTGAAGGCGAGATAGAAGAGGCCGCGGGGGTGGCCGAATATGTTCTTAGAGTTGACCAAAGGGGTGGAGAAGAAAGTGTAACAGCTTAGGGCCTGAGGCTAAGCTGGGAGGCATGGGAAATGCGATTATTGATGTGCTGGCTCGTAAGGTGGACGAAGACCTGGTGCTGATTGAAGAGATGCTGGAGATGGTTCCGGAGGGGAAGGGTGAGTGGGTGCCTGATTGGCCTTCGGCTTCGGGTGAAGCTGCGTTTAGTGTGGATCGTCTGGCGGGGCATTTGGTGGAAGCTTGTGCGGGTTTGTGTGCTTGCTTCGTGCGGTTGCATGGGGAGAGGTTGCCGCACTTTGAGGCTCTTAAGGTAAGGGTGATGACTGGTGAGGAGCCGCCGCTCGTGTTGATTGCAGCATGCCGTGGGCATATCGCAGAGGGGTTTTCGGTGACCACCAATGCAGATCTATCGAGGCTGGTTGTGACTTATTTTTCGCCACAGGGAGAGCCGATTCTTGAGACGTTGCTTGGGAACTGGAAGCATGTGAATCATCACGCGCATCAGTTGTTTTTGTATTTGAAGTTGCTGGGAGTGCAGGTGTCAACGCAGCATCTTTACAGGTTCAAGATCAAGGAGTAAAAAGACGGCCCGCACGGTGAGTTTGCAGCAGAGTACGGGCCGTTACCCAAAATTGTTGCGTCTATCCTGGCTAGCGGATCCTGTTGTTGATTTGGGCCAAAGTTTTTTTGAGAAGTTTTGCCGGGGCGCGTGGGAACATTGAAGTCATGCGTGTTTTTTTGCTGTTGGTGTTTTTGGCCTGTTGGCCTGGGTTTGGGGATGAAGTGAAGTTGAAAAACGGGGACCGGTTGACGGGGACTGTGACGCGGTTTGATTCGAAGGAACTGACGATTACAACCGAGTATGCCGGGGATGTGAAGATCAAGCGGGAGTCTGTTCTTTCGGTTGAGACTACCGATGCGGTGAATGTTTCGCTTAAGGATGGGCAGAGTTTGGTGGGGCGGCTGAAGCTGGCTGGTGAGAAGGTTGAGGTATCGAGCGAGACGATTGGGACGGTAAGTGCTCGCGAGGCGGATATGACGCTGTTTCGGAACAAGGCCGATCAGGAGGCTTATCTGCGGGATGTGGAGCGGGCGAAAAATCCACGGCTGGTGGACCTTTGGACTGGGGCGGTGGATTTGGGTTATGCGCAAGCGCGGGGTAACGCTCAGACGAATACGATTTCTTCGGCGGCGAAGGTGCTACGGACGACGTCGCGCGATTCGATCAATGTCTTCTTTCAATCGCTGTATTCGAAGAACCAAAACAATGGGCTTTCGGTGCTGGCGGCGAATTCGATTCGTGGTGGCTTGAAGTATGACCTGAACATCACGCCGAAGATGTATACGTTTGGCTCGACAGATCTGGAATTTGATGAGTTTCAGCGACTGGATTTGCGATTTGTTCCGGCAGGCGGGTTGGGCTATCACTGGTTCAAGACGAAGAAGACAACCTGGGATTTGTTTGGTGGGGGATCGCTGAACCGGGAATTCTTTAACAGTGGGTTGAACCGTACGTCTGGTGAAGTGCTGGCCGGTAATGAATTGACACACCGGTTTGCGGGGATGTTTACATTGAGCGAGAAAATCGTTTTCTATAACAACGTCACCACATCGGGCAACTACCGCTTGAATGGGGATGTAGCGTTTGCGGCGGCGATCAAGAAGTGGCTGAGTTATCAAGTAACGGCCAGTAACCGGTATTTGTCGAATCCGCTGCCGGGACGCAAGACGAATGACCTGGTGATCACTACTGGCGTACGATTGGTGTTTGTCCGTTAGAACTTATGAAGACTGCTGCTATTGATTCCCGCGCTCGAATTCTGTCGCTCGACCAGTTTCGTGGCTATACGGTTGTGGGTATGTTTCTCGTCAATTTTATTGGCGGCTTTCAGGTTGTGCATGACATTTTCAAACATCACAACACTTACAACTCTTATGCCGATACGATCATGCCGCATTTCTTTTTTGCGGTGGGATTTGCGATGCGGCTGGGGATGTTGAAGGGTGCTGAAACCGGTGCGATGGTGAAACGTGGGCTGGGGCTGGTGCTACTGGGTTTTGTTGTTTATGGGCTGGATGGAAACTACAAGACTTGGGCGTCGCTAAGTGAGTTGGGGTGGTGGGGCTTTATCGAGAAGAGTTTTTTGCGGAGCCCGTTTCAGGCATTGACGCACATTGGCGTGACTTGTCTCTGGATTCTGCCGGTGATGCGCAGACGGAGCCGGGACTTGATCCTGTATGGGGTGGGTAGCGGGCTGTTGCATCTGGCGCTGAGTGGGTGGTTCTGGTTTGAGTTTTTGATGCGGGTGAGGGTGATTGACGGAGGCCCGCTGGGCTTCTTGAGTTGGGCAGTGCCGACGCTGGCCGGGGCGCTTGCTTGTGATGCGGTGAAGAAGTATGGGGCTGCGATGGCGCTGCCTGTGTTGTTGCGCTGGGGTGTTGTGTTGAGTGTGGCGGGCTATCTGATCTCTTGCGTGCATGGGGTGGAAGCGCCGCCGTTTTGGCCACCGTGGAACCCGGTGGATCTTTGGACGATGACGCAGCGGGCGGGGAGTTTGTCGTATCAGACCTTTAGTGCGGGGTTCTCATTGCTGGTTTATGGCGGGTTCTTGTGGCTGGCGGATATTCGCAAGCCGGGCTTTGAATCGACGTTCTTGCGGACATTTGGGACCAATGCGTTGGCGGGGTATTTGATCCACTCGATGGTGGGTGATGTGGTGCACAAGTTTGCGCCGAAGGATTCAACCCTACTGTGGGTTTGCTTTGTTACCGGGATCTACTTTTTGATCACCTGGAGTTTTGTCCGGGCTCTTGAGAAACGTGGGGTTTTCCTGCGGCTCTAGGCAGTAATCGACTTCGCGGTTGAGGTAGTAGGAGAGGCCGTAGCGGAGGCCGCGGGAGCCGCCTTCTGGCAGGCAGGTGAGTTTGCTGTTTTTGGCAGAGACGGTGTTGACCAGGCTGGGGTAGAGATTTAGTTTGAGAGTGCAGATGGCGAGGATTGCTGCGGCGACTACGGCCTTCTGCTGGTAGCGGTAGGAGACCCAGGCGGCTATTGGTGCGGCCAAGAGCCAGGGCCAGGCGGTGGTGCTGAAGTTCGCTTTGCTGAGGCCTTCATCGATGGCGGTGGGGAGCCAGGGCGAGACGGTGGGTAGAGCTACGAGGAGGCCTGCGGCGAAGGCGTAATGCCAGCGGAGGAGTTTGCCTGCGAGGAGGACTGCGAGCGAGGGGAGGAGCGGGAGTACGTAGGCGGGGAGTTTGTTGCGGGAGACGCTCAGAAAGAGGAAGCCCCAGAGGACGGTGTAGAGGTAGGGCTTTTGCGTGTCGTCGATTTTGTTGAGGCGGAGGAGAGCGGGGGCCCAGGGCATGGCAAGACCGATGAGGACGGGGATGTAGAACCAAAAGGGCTGGACGTGCTGGAGCTCTGGAGAGAGGAAGCGCTGGATGTGGTGGCGGATGATGAATTCGTCGATGAAGCGCTGGCCGTTGACGGCGTAGCAGGCGAGGTACCAGGGGAGTGCGGTGGCGAGCATGGCGGCCCAGTGGCGCCATTCTTTGCGGTAAAGGAATGCTACGGGGATGCAGAGGACTAGCGGTACGAGGCCTTTGGCGAGGACGGCGAGGCCTAGGGCGATGCCGGCGGGCCAGGGTTTGTTGCGGAGGATCAGGATCAAGAAGGCGTGGAAGCAGACGGTGAGCGGGAGGTCTGTTACGGCGACTTGCGAGAGGGCGAGCCAGCCGATAGTGGTGCCGAGCATGAGGGCGGCTTCAAGCGAGGGGAGCGCGAAGAGGAAGCCAAGGCCGAGCAGGGTTATGGGGAGGCGAGCGGCAAGGTCTTGCGGGAAGCCGAGGGTGTCGAATATTGCGATGAGCCAGTAGAGGAGAGGGGGCTTCTCGAACCACGGCTTGCCCCAAAGGGTTGGGGTGATCCAGTCTCCTGAGCTGGCCATTTGATGGCCGATGGCGGCGTAGCGCGGCTCGTCCGGGCCTAGGAGGCCACTGGAGGCGAGGAACAGAAGATAGGGAATCGCAAGCGCGGCCACGAGCCACATGCGAGGCTTGGGCACCCCTCAAGTATAATCAGTGGTTTCACCATGGGTCTTCTAGATATTGCTAAATTACCGACTGCAGAAAACTCTGCGATTCGCCTTCACGAGACGGACAATGTTGCGATTGCGCGCGTGCCGCTGAGCCCGGGCGCGACGATTGTTGTCGCCGGGACCTCTGTGATGGTGCTGGATAGCGTGCCGGCTGGGCATAAGGTTTGCCTGAAGGCGATTGGCGCAGGCGAGAGTGTTCGCCGTTATGGACAGGCTATTGGCAAGACAAGAATGGCCATTCAGCCGGGGCAGCATATCCATGTGCACAACCTGGCGTTTGAGGATCATGAGCTGGAGCTCGAGTTTCCGACGGGTGAAATTGCTTATCCTGCGCTGCCGGCGAATATGCCTACGTTTGAGGGATTCCTGCGTGAGGACGGACGAGTGGGGACTCGCAATTATGTCGCTGTAGTTGCGGCTTCGAATTGTGCGGCTTATACGGTGGACTGGATCGCGGAGAGCTTTGAGGCGGGCAGCATTTTGCCGAATGTGGATGGGGTGGTGGCCTTCCCTCATGGTGAGGGTTGTGGGCATGCGATTGGGCCGGATACGGATCAGTTGAAGCGTACGCTGGCTGGTGTGCTGAATCATCCGAATATCGGGGCAGCGCTGATTATTGGTTTGGGTTGTGAGGTGAACCAGATTGATCACTATCTGGGGCCGAATGCGCCACGCTCGAAGCGGTTGCATGGGTTGACGCTGCAGACTAGCGGTGGGACTCGCGGGACGGTGGAGGCGGCGCGGACTCGCATCAAGCAGTTTATGGAAGAGATGACTGAGCAGAAGCGGGTGACGGTGCCGGCGTCGAAGATTCAGCTTGGGTTGAATTGCGGTGGTAGCGATAGCTTCAGCGGGATATCGGCGAATCCGGCGCTTGGAGTTTGTAGCGATATGCTGGCCGCAGTTGGGGCTAGTGCTGTGCTGGCTGAGACGACCGAGTGTTTTGGAGCGGAGCATTTGCTGGTGAAGCGGGCTCGGAATCGCCAAGTGGCTGAGAAGTTCTTGGGGTTCATTGAAGGGTATAAGAAGTATCTGCGGCAGTTTGGCGGGAGCTTTGATGACAACCCGAGCCCTGGGAATAAAGAGGGTGGGCTGTCGAATATCTTGGAGAAGAGCTTGGGGGCTGCGGCGAAGGCTGGTACGAGCCCGATGATGGATGCGGTGGATTATGCCGAGACGGTGAAGTCGCCGGGCTTTGTGTTTATGAATACGCCTGGTTATGATCCGGTTTCGTTGACCGGACTGGCGGCTGGTGGTTGTAACTTGATTGCGTTTACTACGGGTCGCGGGAGTGCGATTGGCTTCCCGAATGTGCCGGTGATCAAGATTGCTACCAACTCGAATACCTATAAGCGCATGGTGGACAACATGGATGTGAATGCGGGGCGCATTGTGGATGGAGATGCGAGTGTGGAGCAGGTGGGTAAGGAGATTTTTGATTTGTGTTTGAGGGCGGCTTCGGGCGAGAAGACGAAGGCCGAGGTGCTTGGGCATAAGGAGTTTGTGCCGTGGCGGATTGGGCCGGTGCTGTAGGGGCCGGTAGTGTCCATCGAAGTGTATCTTCGCAACTCCGAGAAGCCGAGTCTTGAATACCGCGAGGGTGTGCTCTCGCCTAAAGCGCTTCCCACCACTTTTCATGGTCTTTTGGAGTTCATGCTGGTGATGATGCTGCGAAGACTTGGGGTGCAAGCTGCGCCCGAGGTTACGGTTCGGATCTCAGCTACAAAATATCTTGTGCCGGATGTGATTGCGGCCGCAGAGCTCGAAAGCCCTTACCCGACAACGCCTGTTTTGCTTTGCTGCGAGATTCTCTCGCCTGAAGACCGGCTTGGGGCGATGCTTGCCAAGTGCGAGGAATATCATGCCTGGGGCGTGCCGTCATGTTGGGTTATTGATCCGGTAAAAAGGACGGCTTGGGAGTATCATTCAGGTGGAGAACCATTGCGCGTGGATTCGGAGTTGAGGGCTGGGGAGTTGACAGTTAGTTTGATGGAGCTGTTCTCCGTACTTGAGGTCGACAGTTGAGAATCTCTTGATGCCTGCTTCGGTTTTAGGGGTGTATTCTGAAAGCGAAAGGTCGCTACCGACGATGAGCCTGCAACAGGAAATTGCCGAACAAGTGAGCCAATTGCCCCGATCGAAACAAGAACAAGTTCTTCGCTTTGTTGCTGAGTTGACGGCAAAGAGACCAATCGGAGAAAAGGGCTCGGACTTTGCCGCATTCACGGGCAGACTGGATCCGGTCTCAGCCCGGGAGATGCGGGAAGCGATAGAGAAGGATTGACGCTTGTTAGCCGCGACGCTCATTTTGGTGCCATTGACGATTTGCGCATTGCGAGCTGGAGCACTTCGACCTAAGACTGCCGCAGTCCCTTAGACTGGAGTCATGCGTTTTCTTTTTCTTTGCTTTCTTGCGCTGGGCCTGATGGCTCAGGGTAAGAAGAAGCCCTTGAAGCCGGTGAAGGTGGAGCAGCCGAAGCGGGATCTGGCCAAGATTGAAGCCTATTTGCGGCATCTGAATCTTTGGACTCCTGAAATCAAGTTTGAGGTTGTCGATACTCAGCCGTCTTCTATGCTGCCCGGGTTTGATGAGATGACCGTTAAGGCTTCGCTGGGAGAACGCTTTGCCGAGCAGAAGATTCTGATCTCTGCCGACGGGAAGACGATCGTGAAGGGTGAGGTGCTGGATACCTCAGCCAATCCTTTCATCAAGGACATTGCTTTGATTCGTAACGTGGGGCAGCCTTCGATGGGGACGGTTGGAGCTCCCGTTGTATTGAGCGTCTATACCGATTACCAGTGCCCTTATTGCCGGGAACAGGCCAAGACCTTGCGGGCCAATCTGATGAAGAATTTCCCCAAAGAGGTTCGGCTGTTTATACACGATTTTCCGCTGGAGCAGATTCATCCGTGGGCGCGGCCGGCGGCGATTGCCGGGCGTTGCATCTACTTGCAGGGTGAAGAGAATTACTGGAAGTATCATGACTGGGTCTTTGATCAGCAGCAGGCCTTGGGTGCGGAGACGTTTCGGGGGATGTTGATGAGTTGGGCTCCGGCTAACGGGATTGACAGCTTACAATTGACTCGTTGCTACGACAACAAAGAGACCGATGGTGAGATCACGCAGGATCTGGCTGGGGCGAAGAAGCTGGGGATTAATTCCACTCCTACGCTTTACGTAAATGGCCGGAAGCTGGCCGGGAATGTGAGCTGGGAACAGTTGAAGTCGATTATCGATGTGGAAGTGAAATACCAGGCTACGGCGAAGAATGCCGGCGACACGGCCTGCTGCAGTGTGAGTCTGAATACGCCGGGGGTGAAGTAAGTGAAGCGATTCTTTGCTGGCCTGATTTTTGCGGCGTTGGTGTGGGCGGCGAAACTGCCCGAGACGATCGACGGGCGCCGGATGGTGGAAGACGTGAAGGTGTTGTCGAGCGAGCGCTTCAAGGGCCGCTTTACCGGCACACCGGAACTGGATCAGGCAGCGAAATGGATCGCGAAGAATTACGAGAAAGCTGGCCTCAAGCCTCCCTTTGTTGAGGGTGGAACCAAGCCTTCTTACCTGCAGAAGTTTGTGGTGAATACAGAGTCAAAGCTTGGTAAGAAGAATACGCTGACTGTGGGCAGCAAGGAACTCACGGTTGCCAAGGATTTTATGCCACGGGTGTTTTCGTCGACCGGCACTGCGACAGGCGAGATGGTGTTTGTTGGCTACGGGATTACGTCCGCCGAGCATCACTATGACGATTACGCCGGGATGGATGTGAAGGGCAAGGTGGTGGTGGCTCTTCGCTATGAGCCGCAGGACCAGAACGAGAAGAGCGTATTTGATGGCAAGAACCGTACGCGGCATTCGAACTTCGAGACCAAGGCGGTGAATGCCAAGCTTCATGGGGCGGCTGCTCTGATTCTGATCAACAACGCTGTGCTGTACCCGGAGGATGCCGATAAGCTGGACCCGTTTGGGAATCAGAGCGGGGCGATGGATTCGGGGATTCCAGTGGTGCAGGTGAAGGCGAATGTGGCGGAGGCTTGGTTCCGGGAGTCACAGCACGATCTGAAGGGGATTGTGAAGGCGATCGATAACACTTTGCAGCCACAGAGTTTTCGGTTTCCAGCGGCGATGAAGGCAACGATGCGGATCGAAGTGGACCGGGTGATGCGGCCGACGCACAACGTGGCCGGGTTTCTGCCCGGGACGAGCGATGAGTACATCGTGGTTGGCGGGCACTATGATCATCTCGGGTTTGGACAGCAGTTCTCGATGGCTCCGAGCGAGGTGCCGAAGCTGCATCCGGGAGCGGACGACAATGCGAGCGGTACGGCAGCGGTGATTGAGCTGGCCCGTTATTTTGCCAAGCAGCCGAAGATGAAGCGGGGAGTTTTGTTTGTGGCGTTTTCTGGTGAGGAGATCGGGCTGCTTGGGTCGAGCCATCTGGCTGGAAAGATGCCGTTTCCGCTGGAGAAGTGCGCGGCGATGATCAACATGGACATGGTGGGCCGGATGGTGGGCGGCAAGTTTTTTGCCGCCGGAGTGGCCACCGGTTCGACGTTCAAGAAGATTCTCGATGAAGTGGTGCAGGGTCAGACGGACTTAAAGCCGGAGTTCAGCGACAACCTGAGTATTGGTGGGAGCGATCATACTTCGTTTAGCGCGAAGCAAGTGCCGGCTTTGTTTTTCTTCAGTGGCTTGCATAGCGATTATCACAAGCCTTCTGACACCTGGGACAAGATTGAGCCGGGGGCTTATGGGCGGCTGATTACCGTGGTGGGCGCGACGCTGCAGGAACTGGGCG
>JBIPMY010000663.1:0-2606 GCA_044376335.1 Bryobacter sp. | reverse complement strand
CGGATTCATTCAAACTCATCAGAAAATGGGATTTCACGTTGTGGGTCTGGATTAGATCGATCTGCAGTTCTGCCAACAACTGGCGCATCTGCCGGGCTCCGCTCAAATCCCAAGGGCCGGAGTCGGACAAAATCTCCAACTGGATATCAGCCGCCCGCACCGCCCGCACGAAATCATCCTCGGCCGGATTCTCCTTGCGACGAAAGGTTGCAATGATCACTTCCGCCCCCTCGGCCTTCGCCAGTTGTGCAAAGCGAACCAGATTTTTGCCCGGACCGGTAAGCGACAACGCCTCCATCACAGCCAGAATCTTCATCGCCGGAGACCCCTTGCGATCGCTCCAGCAACTGAGCCCAGTGGGTTGGATACCAACAGCGAAGTCCAGAACCAGGGTAGGGTCCAAGGAGCTGAGACCGGAAATCGGCGCCGCAGTTTTGCGGCTTGCCGCCACTGGCCCCAATAGGCAAGCATGCAGGCACTCTTCATGGCCCGCAGCGCCAGCCAGCGTTCCAGTTGCGTGCTCAGATGTGGCGGACAGCTACGCCGCACCGCTTCGGGGTCGTCAAGAAAGGGTTCCAGCGGGCGCGCCCCTTTGTAGTTGCCACTCAACTCCGACAAATTGCGATGAAATACTGCATGTTCCTCAAGCAGCATATAAACCGGGTAGTTCAGCAATACCTGCACCCATAGAAAAGCATCTTCTCCATAACGGCAGCGCTGCTCGCGAAACCCTCCCAATCTCTCAATGGCCTCGCGCCGGGCCACCGTTGAACACGGAGACATCAGGACTACCAGCAAAGCAAACCTCTCAAGTGGCATCTCCGGTGTCACCTCATAGGAGCCGCTTTGCAGGCCTTCACGTCGCATCCAGTCCACACTCGAGATATGCCCCGGTTCATCAAACCAGCAGCAGGAAACAGCGCCCAACCTGGCATCCCGGCCTAGTAGTTCAAGGCTGCGCGACAAGAACTCCGGGCCCCACTCATCATCTCCATCGAGAAAAGCGACATAGTCTCCCTGACTCTCTCGAATCCCGCGATTGCGCGCTGCGCCGGGGCCAGCGTTGGGTTGATCCAGCAGTCTGAAGCGCTGATCCCCTGTTCTTGCAATGAAATCACGTACACGCTGCGGGCCATCGTCTGTTGAGCCATCATTGACTACGATCGCTTCCCAGTCCTGCATTTTTTGCAACTGGATGGACTGAAGTGTCCGCTCAATGGTCGAAGCCTTGTTGTAGAGCGGCACGAGGACGGAGCAGCTTACTCTGAGACCTTGCATCGGAGAATTTTTAGTATGTCATGGTATCGATGAGCCCTTAGGTAACCGGGGCTAGCGATGCTCGTGGTGCGGCTGGCGTTTTACCTGGAGGTGTGGCGAGCCAGGAATCAAAGGGAGTGCTGATCTGACGCCAGCCGAGCTGGCGCAATTCCTGCAAATCCCAGCAGGAAAGGTTGGCTGCCCGCACAACTCCCTCGCCACCCTGCCACCGGTTCGCCCAGGCGGCAATTGCCCCTAGAGCCCCGGTTCCGCCGGGTCCGCCGGTGACACATTCAAGACTGACGGCCTGGCTCACTTCACCGCTGGCTTGCAGCACCCGCGAAATCACCACCCAGGCAAACACGCTTTCCCCGCTGGTCTGGTGCCGGGCCTGCACAAAACAACCCTGGCGCGGATCCCGCGCCCAATGCTCACGTTCTTTTTGGTCTGGTGCCATTGCCAGAACGTCTGCCGCTGACTCTGGCCTCCATTGTTCCGCCTCAATTTCGGTTACCTGCCAGGCCTCGTCCCATCGCCGCGGCAACTGCCCAAGCACCACACAAGGTTCCAGTTTCGTCAGATGGAAGCCCATCTCTGGATACAAGTTCTCAATCAGCCGGGCCCCAGCGGAATCCCTCAACGCAAAAGTCAGTACCGGAGAGTCCAAACCGGCCAGCAAACCACGGTAAATGGCAGCCGCCAGGCCGCGACCGCGCCTTTGTGGCTCTACCGCCACAAAGGATAGAATTCGCAGGCTTTGTTCCTGGTTGGCCCAGCGCACGCGCCGTGGCGTATCCGCCCCTAATGCGATCAGTTGGCCCTGGTGCCAGATTCCAGCCATGCGGCCCCGGCCGGGAAACTCCATCTGCCAGCGCAATCCCGCCTCGGTATACTCCAGCACAGGCCGAGGCCATGCATTCATCAACAGTTGCGCTGCCGCCCGACTCCAGTCTCCGCCTTCGACAATCTCCACCTGACCATTCATGCTCTGACGATTTTAGCCGCTTCGGATTAAGCTAAGGGATAAGGAACTCTTCTTGAAAGAAAACATTGAGCATCAATTACGCGATATTTTGGTCCAGTTGGGAGAACTTCCAACCGATTTCAGCTCGCAGGCCGATCTTTATGCCGATCTTGGCATGCCCAGCGTAAAGGCCATGCAGTTGCTCCTCGAGCTCGAAGATAAATTCGGAGTTGCCATTGCGGATGAGGACTTTGTCGAAGCCACTTCGCTTGACCAACTCGTTGCCCTCATCTCTCGCCTTCAGGCCTCTTCAAATCTATGACTCTGACTAGCCGTCTGGCCGCCGCCGCCAGCCGCTTTGCCAGCCGGCCGGCCCTGATCATTC
>JBIPMY010000253.1:0-9054 GCA_044376335.1 Bryobacter sp. | reverse complement strand
CGATACGACTGAAGGAATCCTCTGCCTACAAACATCATGCAGCTACTTACGGGGCAGACTATGACTACTATCGTTTTGCCGACCGTTTCACGAAAGAGAGCATGAAGTGGCAGCCCCAGGAATGGGCTTCGCTCTTTCGCTCGGTAGGTGCCCGCTACGTCGTCCTCACCAGCAAACACCATGACGGGTTTGCTTTGTGGCCCTCGAAGGTGAAAAATCCCGTAAAGGCAGACCTTCCTACAATCGGTCGCGATCTTGTAGGAGACCTCACACAGGCCGTGCGTAGCGCGGGGATGAAGATGGGGCTCTATTATTCTGGAGGCCTCGACTGGACCTTTGAGAAGCGGCCTGTAGCAACCATGGCTGATGTGCGCAACACAGTGGTGCAGAGCCAGCAGTATGCTGATTACGCCGATGCCCACTGGTACGAACTGATGGACCGCTATCAGCCTTCGGTTTTGTGGAACGATATCGGATATCCCAAGACGGGCAAGCTGGAGCAGATCTTCAGCGACTTCTACAATCGCGATAAAGAGGGGCTGGTGAACAATCGCTTTGGGCGCGATCACTTCGACTTCACTACACCTGAGTATTCGCGCTACGAAACTATCGTTGAGAAGAAGTGGGAGAGCTGTCGTGGCCTTGGCTTCAGCTTCGGTTACAACCAGATTGAAGGGCCAGAGCACGTCATCGCCTCCGACAAGTTGATTGAGCTTCTGGTGGACATCGTATCCAAGAACGGAAACCTTCTCCTGAACGTTGGGCCAAGGCCTGATGGCAGCATCAGCGAGATTCAGAAGGACCGTCTGGTGACACTCGGCAAATGGCTCGCCGTGCACGGCGAAGGGATTTTTGACACCAGGCCCTGGATTCGATCGACAGTCAAAGACAAAGAAGCGGATATGCGATTTACCCGCAAGGGCGATGCCGTCTATGCGTTTGTGATGAAACCGTCTACGGGTGATTCGATTCGAGTGCCCAATGTCTATGCGGCGGATGCCACCAAGGTAGAAATGCTGGGACGGCCCGGTGCCGTCGAATGGAAGCAGGCCGGGCGCGATCTGATTGTCGGTGCCAAACACAATGGGCCCTATGTAGCAGCACTCAAAATCAGCCCGGCCCCGCAACAATTGGTTCGCGATTGATTATAAACTCGTGGCAGATGAGCTACACACGTAGAGATTTTGCTAAGACCGCCGCAATAGCTTTGCCTGCGATGAATTTGATGGGCAAGCCCGATTCGCGCTTTCATGGAGTGCTGATTGGTGCGATCACTTATAGCTTTCGGGCTCTGCCTGGTAGCGCAGAAGAGACCCTCAAGTATTGTCTCGATTGCGGTATCAGCGGCATTGAACTGATGAGTGGTGCAGCAGAGGCTTACGCTGGCTCACCGGCCGGTGTAGCGCGTCCCTTTGGCCCCGGTGGCGGGCCAAGACAGCGTCCCACCTCTGAGCAGATCGAAGCACGCAAGAAGGCCGCCGAGGAAGTCAGCAAGTGGCGCTTGTCTGTATCGATGGACAAGTACAAGGCCTTCCGCAAAATGTACGAAGATGCGGGCGTAAAGATTTACGCATTCAAATTGCCGCCGACACTCGAGATGCCGGATGCCGAGTATGAGTACATCTGGAATGTGGCGGAGACTCTTGGTGCCAACCACATCACGATGGAGTTGCCCACCGACGACAAGCTGCTGGAGCGGGTGGCCTCTTATGCGGCCAAACGCAAATTGAACATTGCCTTTCACACTCACGGCCAGGGCGGCGAGAGTGGTTTCGCCAAGGTGCTGGGTGCATCGAAATATACTGCTTTGAATCTGGATGTCGGCCATTACTTCGGCGTCACCGGGCAGTCTCCTGTGCCAGTGATTGAGAAGTATCATGACCGCATTTCAAGCTTGCACTTGAAGGATCGCAAGGGTCCTGTAGATGGCAAGGGCGGGCCAAACATGCCATTCGGCCAGGGCGAGACTCCACTGAAGGAAATCCTCAAGCTGATGAAGCAGAAGAAGTATAAATTCCCCGCCAGCATTGAGTACGAATACGAGACGCCACAGGGGTCTGACGTTCTGTCTGAGATGAAGAAGTGCGTGCAGTACGCCAAGGACGCGCTGAGCTAGGCTTAGGGCAGCTTTGCCAGCCGCGCATCGAGTTGACGACGGGCTTCGCTGCGCGGACTGGTGGCATCGTTGAGTTGCTTTCGGAAGATTCCGAACCGTGACTCAAGGGATGCCCTGTCTTTTGGGAAGTGCTTCAGGTAGTAGTTGGGGTGAGAGTTGAGTTGCTGCCAGAGGCTATTGGCTCGCCCCGGGTTGCCAGGTGCCAGAGCATTGACAATAGCGGCCTTCGCGAGCCCCTCCATAAACCAAAGATCGAGCAGCGAAAACTCGCCGGGCTTCTCAGCGTCTACTCTCTCATCGGTAGTGAAGACCGTCTGTTTTTGCCCAAAGCTAAACACAGCGGCACCGATACTTCGAAGCGTTGCCAGATTGGACTCATAGGCAAGAGCTGCACCGGTATGCGCTCCTCCTGATGTAACCCAGGTGGAGGCTGCCACACCCGCGAGTGATTCAGAATTGATCGCTTCGAAGAAAGTGCGAGATACCGACGAGGGGCCTTGCGCCCAGACTGAGGTTCCTACCATCAGGACTGAGGCACCGGGTAGAAGCTGTTTGAGCCTGGCGGGCTGCCCGAGCATCGGCGAAGCATCATAGTAAGTGGCAATCAACGGCAGCTTTTGCTCTTCGATCAGCCGGAGCAGGTTTAACAGAATGCCGTGGCCTGCGCGGTAAGAATCGCGACGTTGCGTGTAGGGGCTGGGGGCCGCTGAAATCAGGCGGATCTCGCGCGGTTTTTCCTCTTGCGCCAGAGCTGCGGCTGGAAGAAACAAAAAGGATCTTCGTTCCATAGTGTCGATCTTAGACTAACTCTGTTGCAGAGTTTTTGTGCTGTCAATCAACAAAGAAGACAGCGCGAGTACAACAAATCCTGCTGCGCAGAAATAGAAGATCTCCTGCCAGTCTTTCTGATGAATCGAAGTTGCCAAAATGAAGGGAATCAGCTTGGCAACGGCTGAAGCTCCAAAATTGCCCCACATGTTGGCCCAGGCCATTGTGGATGCAACGTGTGTGTTGCCGATGTCCTGCCCAAGCGCCCAGATGGCTGGCATCACACTGTCTGCTGCAAAAGCGACCAACGCGCAAGCAGCCACCACGGCCAGAGCACTCGACAGCAAGGGACAAACGATGTAGCAAATGGCCGCAGTGCTTCCCCCAATGATGAAGGGCAGACGGCGGCCCCAGCGTTGGCCGTAGCGTCTGGTTAACATGTCGCACCACCAGC
This sequence comes from Bryobacter sp., assembly GCA_044376335.1. GTDB lineage: Bacteria > Acidobacteriota > Terriglobia > Bryobacterales > Bryobacteraceae > Bryobacter. Next base: position 5,716 of record JBIPMY010000253.1, on the reverse strand, counting down.
CCCCAAACAACATCCCCACCATACTCGTTGCCAAAGCAATCGACACATAACGGCTGGCCGTAACCTGATCGAGGCCTCTTACTTCCTGCAGATAAGCAGGCAGCCAGGTAATCAGGAAGGCCCAGCCAAAGTTGAGGCCCAGGCTGCCCAGGCTCAATAGCCATAGCCCCGGATGCTTCACCAGCGCACCCAATGGAAAAGACCTCGCACCTTGAGTTGTTAACGGCGGAACCAGGCTCCGCTCGGCTTCGTTGGTCCACGGGTGTTGTGCCGGGTGATCGCGAAATACGAAATGGGATGCCAGCGCCAAACCAATCCCAATTGCGCCGTAAATCCAGAGAACCGGGCGCCAGGATCCGAGCGTGGCAATCGCGAGTGCTGTAAGCCAGAGTGCCAGCGAATTGCCAATGCGCCCGCCAAAGGCAACTACGCTATTGGCCCGCGCTCGATGCTCGAAGGGAAACCACTTCGAAGTGAGTAAGGCACTTGCGGGATAAGCACCTGCTTCGGCCAATCCGCAAGCTGCGCGCACCACCATCAGTCCCAGGAAGCCCCCAACGAAGCCCGTCAGCGCCGTGCAAAGGCTCCAGGCGAGAATGTACAACACCAGCATCCGCCGAGGCCCAAAGCGATCTGCCAGATAACCAGCAGGGCATTGCCCGAGAGCGTAAGCAAAGAAGAAGCCAGCAAGAATATCCCCGACATCCTGCTTGCTGAAATTCATCTCGGTTTGAAAACTTTGCGATTGCACCACCGCACCCATGCAAACCCGATCCAGGTAGAGGATAAATGCATTGGCCGTCGCAATCGACAGCACTGCGTAGCGGACTTTGGTGGGTGCGCTCACTTCAGGTTGTCTTTAAGGAAGCGCAGGAAGTTGCCGGCGAAGATATTGTCGATGTCAGCAGGCTTGTAGCCGCGAGCCGCCAGCGGCGTTGAAAGGTTGGCCAGGTCGGCAATTGAATTCAGATCCATCGGCGTCTGTTCGGTGCCGTAGCCTCCGTCGAGGTCTGTACCAATCCCGACATGTTTGGCATTGCCGGCGATCTGGCAGATGTGGTCGATGTGGTCACAGATCTTTTCAATCTTCAGATTGAAGTCTTGTGGCTTCGACTTGTGATGCACCCAGTTGTGCACCATCATGATGGCGTCAAAGGCCATTCCGATTACCGCACCACGCTCAATCAGAGCGCGGATCTGATCGTCTGAGAGCTGGCGATTCCAGTCTGCCAGACTGCGGCAATTGTGATGACTCGCCCAGACCGGGCCACGGAAGCGGCTCAGCGCATCCCAAAAACTCTCGTCGCACAAATGAGTGGCATCAAGAATAATGCTCAGCTCTTCCATCTTCTTCAGCAGCTCATGTCCGCGAACGGTGAGCGGGCCCTCGTCGTCCGTGCCATGCCCATAGATGCCAGGGCCGTAATGAACCGGGCCCAGGGCGATGAGCCCGCTGTTGCGAGCTTTCTCCAGATGCTTCATCGAAAGAATCGAGTCTGCGCCTTCAAGGCTGAGCAAATATCCGATGGGAAGTTTTGATGTGCTGGTGGCGTTGCGCCAGAGGCTGGCGTGGGCAGAAACTTCCTGCCACGTGCGCAGTTGTACAAGCTCCCCCGCCTGCTCCATTGTTCGATACCAGGCGAGTTGACCCTGGGTCTGTGCCCAGGCTTGCTCCGGGCTCTGCCAGCCGGGCAGCTTGCTGAAGCGAGCCGAGTGTCTGGCAATCTGAGTTGCGACACAAAGCCCGATGCGCCCTTTGCGCATCTCAGGCAGGCACACTGTGCCATTGCCCCGATCAGGCAAATCTTTCATGCCGATTTCGCGGCGGCGAATGTCGACCAGTGGCAGCCGGATGTCCCGGTTCCACTCCATCGCATTCATTGAGAGGTCAAGGTGGGCGTCAAAGATCAAAGAGGGCTGAGACATGCGGATTTGACAATGATATACGTTGAGGGTGCCAGTTTCACTAAAAGACGAACGAGTATTAGTTGTAGGTGCCTCCAGCGGCATTGGACGCGAGGCGGCAAAGATGTTTGCGCGCGACGGAGCAAAGGTTTATGCCAGCGCCAGACGAGAAGAAAGGCTGGCCTCGCTGGCCGCCGAGATGGCCGCAGAAGGCTTTCCGATTGTGTACGGCGTAAGTGACGCCGGAACTCACGAATCGATGGAGGCTCTCGCTGCTGACGCGGTTGCCAAGCTTGGCGGGGTCGACGTTGTTGTCTACGTAACGGGAACCAACACGCCAGACCGCGCCCTTACCCGCCTCACCCGCGAAATCTGGAATGAATTGATCGAAGTCAACCTGAATGGCGCATTCTCGTTGAGCTCTGCTTTGCTACCGGCGATGCGTGAAGCGAAGAAGGGCCACTTCATCTACGTGGGCTCGATCTCCGGCAAGTACGCTGACGTTTCAGGCGCTGCCTACCAGGCCTCCAAGCGTGGCTTGTTTGGTCTGGCCCTGGCCATCCGTCAGGAAGAACGCCAGCACGGCATCCGCACCTGCGTCATTTGCCCAGGCCTGGTGGATACAGAACTGATGGAGAAGCGCCCGGTTAAGCCCGACGCTGAGACTCTCAGCAAGGCTCTGCAACCCGAAGATGTGGCTGAGATGATTTTTGGCGTGGCCAAATTGCACCCCCGTGCCGCCGTGCCAGAACTCGAAATCTGGCCAACCGTAATCTAGCGGCTCGCCCGTTTGCGCGCCATCCACACCAAAGCAGGAACTAGAAGAAGTGCCGAAGCCGGCTCTGGAACCGGGCTGTCAACGACTGTCGTAGAGCTACGATTGACTGCCCGGAAGGCATGGTTGTCACTCTCGAGAGCGTTGCTGGTGGAGCGCATTACGATGCGATTAAAATGCTCTGCGCTGCTTGAGGAGTAGATGTTTACATAGATCCCTCGGCCCTGATCTCCGTTGGCTGGAAAACCGCCAATCGTAGCAATCTGCGTCCCCGTGAGCGCAGCAACCAGACTATTGCCCATGTAGAGATCAATGTAGTTGAACGCGTCCAGGCTTCCGACATAGAAGCCGAGGTAATCAAGGGCGTAGGCAGAGGTGATCGTCACCGAAGCGCCCCGAGCCGGCCCGATGGTCAGATATGCGGAGGTGTCATTTGGTGGTGCCGCAGTGACACCTGAGATGTTTCCGGTGACAACATTGGTTGTTGCACCCGTGTATGTGATTCCATTTGCTGAGGGCAGCAAGCCGTCGTTGAAATTGAACGTCACAGATTGGCTGACCAGTGTAAAGAGACCCTGGTTGACTACGATCGAACCGCCGGTGTCAACCCTAACGGCAAATACGGGGCAGGCTAGCGCTAAAAGCAATAAGGTACTAGTAGTTTTCACAAGTTCAGAATAGGGCCGAATCTTAGTTTTGTACAGTACTACCAGTACTGTAAGGTGTTTGGGGGTATTCGTATAAAATGCTTAAGATGAATCGCCGATCCTTTCTGATGAGCAGCGCCGGGGCTCTGGCTGCCGCCCAATCCCGTCCCAACGTGGTGTTGATTTACGCAGACGACATCGGTTATGGCGATTTGGGCTGCTACGGGGCTACTGCCGTCAAAACACCGAACCTCGACAAGCTTGCCCGAGAGGGCATGCGCTTCACAGACGCGCACTCCTCTTCTGCCACCTGCACTCCCAGCCGTTATTCGATGCTCACTGGAGAGTACGCATGGCGCAAGAAAGGCACGGGCGTACTACCCGGCGACGCGCGCTTGATCATCGACCCTGCGAATTTGACCTGGCCCGGCATGATGAAGCAAGCGGGCTACCGCACCGGCGTCGTCGGCAAATGGCATCTGGGCCTGGGCAATGGCAATCTCGACTGGAATCAGGACATCAAACCGGGTCCGCTGGAGATCGGATTCGATTCTGCCTTCTTGATGCCTGCCACGGGTGACCGTGTACCCTGCGTCTACGTCAAAGATCGCAACGTGGTGGGCCTCGACCCCAAAGACCCCATTCGTGTTGATTACACCAAGCCCATCGGCGACGAGCCTACCGGCAAGAAGAACCCTGAGCTTCTCAAGGTGCATCCCAGCCACGGCCACGACATGGCCATCGTAAACGGGGTTAGCCGCATCGGATATATGACGGGCGGCAAGAGTGCTCTCTGGATCGATGAAGACATGGCCCAGCGCTTTGTCGATGCCGCTGGCCAGTTCATCGAAGAGAGCCGCAAGGCCCCGTTCTTTCTCTACTTTGCCACGCACGACATCCATGTCCCGCGTGTTCCGAACCCCCGCTTTGCCGGCAAGACCACGATGGGCCCAAGAGGCGATGCCATCGCAGAACTGGATTGGACGGTCGGCGAAGTGATGAAGCATCTCAAACGTCACGGCCTCGTGAACAATACGATCGTCATGTTCTCCAGTGATAATGGCTCGGTGGTGGATGACGGCTATAAAGATGAAGCTGTCGCCAAACTGGGCACGCATCGCCCGGCAGGCAAATTGCGGGGCGGCAAATACAGCAATTTCGAGGGTGGCACCCGTGTGCCGCTGATCGTAAACTGGCCCGCCGGCATCAAGCCCGGAGTCTCTGACGCGCTCGTCGGCCAGCAGGATTTCTTCCGCTCCTTTGCCAGCTTCGCGGGGCAGAAGCTGGCTTCAAGCCAGGCGTCTGACAGTGTGGATGTGATGTCTGCCATTCTCGGCAAGTCCAAGACCGGCCGCGAATGGATTGTAGAACATTCGCGTGCGCTTTCCATCCGCAAGGGCGAATACAAGCTAATCGAAGCGAACCCCGGCGTGCGCGTTGCTGCTAACACCAATCAGGAGCTGGGGTCTGGCGACAAGCCTCAGCTATACAAGCTCAGTGACGATCTCGGTGAGACCAAAGATCTGGCTGCCTCCATGCCAGACAAGGTTGCCGAGCTTTCTGCTCTGCTTGCCAAAGTCAAAGAGGGGCCAATGCCGCAATAGCGGCACATGGCTCTTGACAGCTTTTAGAAGCTGAGTATACTGTGTATATAGTCTTTCTCTCGAAACACAAATGCTCAACGACTTTGTCATCTCACAAACCGATGGCCGTCCGCTCTATCTGCAAATCATGGAGCAGATCAAGCAGAAGATTGCTGTCGGGGATTGGGAGCAAGGTCAGGAGCTGCCCTCGATCCGGCAATTGGCGATAGATCTCATGGTGAGTGTCATCACCGTGAAGCGAGCCTACTTTGAACTGGAACGCGAGGGCGTAATTCTCACTCAGCAGGGCAGGGCGTCCACCGTGGCCGCCAGTGCGGAATTGGGCCGCAGAATCTGCGAGCAGGAATTACAGCAACATCTGGCCGCCGCCGTACGACTCGCCATCAAGCTCGGTTTGACTCCAGAACAACTGGTCTCCGAATTGATGCGTGCGTCGCTGGTGATGCCAGCAGAAGAATTGGAGATCGAGCAATGAGCAATCTGGCAGTTGAATTTCGAGGAGTCGGGAAAGACTATCCGCACTTCCGTCTTGAAAACATTAATCTCTCACTGGAGGCCGGAAGCGTGATGGGCTTCATTGGTGCTAACGGGGCAGGGAAGTCCACCACCCTACGCATCCTGATGGGCCTGGTGCATCAGGATCGCGGCGAGGTAACTGTGCTTGGCTCGCGGATGCCGCAGCAGCAGGCCATTGCCAAGCGCGATATCGGCTATGTTTCAGAGGACCTTCGCCTCTACGGCTCAGCCACTCTCGAGTGGCACATGAACTACATTCGTTCGATCTA
>JBIPMY010000252.1:0-9085 GCA_044376335.1 Bryobacter sp. | reverse complement strand
CACCGGCAGTTGATTGTGCATCGGGATATCAAGCCGGGTAATGTGCTGGTGGATCAAACAGGGCAGGTGAAGTTGCTGGACTTCGGGATCGCGAAGTTATTGGGGACAGAGCAGCGTGGGACCGCTGCGAGTATCGAGATTCTGGCCACGCCCGAATATGCAAGCCCGGAGCAGATGCGTGGTGAAGTGGTGACGACGGCATCGGACCTTTACTCGCTGGGGAAGTTGATGGAGGTGTTGTTGCCGGGGGCCAAGGGGGAACTGCGATCCATTCTGCGCAAGGCAACACATGAGGAGGCCGAGCGGCGGTACCGGTCTGTGGAGCAACTGGGTGAAGATCTGCGGCGTTATCTTGGCGGGTTTCCGGTGCTGGCGCAGCCGGATTCCTGGTGGTACCGGACGCGCAAGTTTGTTCGTCGCAATCCGGTTGGTGCGGTGGCCGCCAGCATTGCGATCTTGAGTATTGTGACGGGTGTTGTAGCGACGCGTCGAGAGCAGTTGCGAACCGAGCGGCGATTCAATGAAGTGCGCGAGATTGCGACGAGTTTTCTGTTTGAGTTTCATGATTCGGTTGAGAAGTTGCCGGGGTCGATGGAGGCGCGACGGTTGCTGGTGACACGGGCGCTGAAGTATCTCGAATTGTTGTCGAGTGAATCGCGGGACGAGGCTTTGCAGGCGGATGTAGCGGCGGCTTATGGCAAGGTTTCGCGGATGCAGTGGCGGGGTGGGGGGAGCCATCTCGGGGACCCGGCTGGTGCGCGTGAATCTGCATTGCGTGAAGTGGCTTTGCTTGAGCAGTTGCTTGTGGCCAAGCCTGCGGACCGCTTGCGGCGTATGGAGTTGGCATCGGCACTGTCACGATTGGCTGAGGTGACGGCTACGGGCCTTGCGAAGGCAAAGGACGCTGTGACGCCAACACAGAGGGCGGTGGGGTTGCTCGATTCAGTTTTGCGGGAGGCTGCTGAAGATCCGGAGGTGCTGGAGCGGGTGGCTGCGGGCCACGCGCAGTTGGGGAATTTGCGGATGCGTTTGGGAGACCCGAAGCAAGCGCTGGAAGAGTTTCGAAAGGCGGCGGGCTGGCGGGAAACGTTGCAGCGGCTCAGGCCGGGGGATCTTTGGAATCAGCGCATGCTGGGCTGGATGTATGTGTATGCCGGTGATGCGCTTGGAGGTGGCGGGGCGGAGGTGCATCTGGGGGACCGGCAGGGGGCGCTGGAATCTACTATGAAGGGCGAGCGTGTGTTTGAGGCTTTGGCTCAAGCTCACAATATTGCGGCTGCGCGTGATCTCAATGTTTCGCGAACCCGAATCGCGGGGGTGCAGGAAATGATGGGGCACTTTGAGGAAGCGCTGAGGTGGCGAAAGGTTACGCTGCAGCAGGCGATTGAGAGTGCAAAGCAGGATCCGCTGGATGCGGATGCGGCACGGTCCGTTGGGCTTAACTATCACGGGACTGGGCTGTTGCTGATGAAGATGGGCCGCCATGACGAGGCCGAGGCGATGGTGCGGGCGGGTATGAAGGGGGGCAATGGTTCCATTGAAGCGGTTATGGATCAGGCAAATCTGGAGCACTTGATGGGAGAGCTTTCGCGGCGCCGCAAGCAGGCTGGGCCGGCCGTGCAACACATGCAGGCGGCTATTGCGTTGCGCGAGCCGCATCTGCGGGGATCGGCTGATTCGAGATTGCGCTGGCGGCAAGCCAAGAGTTTTGAGGGCTTGGCTGAGGCGCAATTGATGGCTGGGCAGCGCAGTGCGGCAGCCGATGCTTTTGAGGCGGCGCTGGCGATTTATCTGGACTTGCAGAAGTCGGGGACGCTGAGCCCGGGGGAGACAGGAACCCCGGCGGCGCTGGCCGCCAGGGTGAGTGAGTTGCGACGTTAGGCCATGCCGCCGAAGCGGCGTTCTGGGTTGGCAGGTTCCGAGGCGGTGACGGCTGCCTTGGGGGCGGCAATGAGCGGATCGCGATGATACTTGGGGTAAACGCCGCGGAGCCAGCGGTCCCAACGGTCTTTACGACCATCGGCCCAGTTCTTCCTGTAGTCGGCAGGGATGTAAGCCTCCATCGTTTTGGCCATGGGAATGCGGCCTTCATATTTGCGATGGTAGCCGCGAAGCATGTCGCGAGTGGCCTCATAGGGAAACTCGGCCTTGCCGAGGCGCAGGAAATCCTGAACCCGGAAAAACATGACGTCATAGGATGTGATTACATATCCGACGGATGCGTCGGGATGGAATGCTTCCCGCTCTGCGATCCACTGGACCGATTGGAGCAAGCCGCGCCACGATGGCATGTAGTGGCCGCTGCGATTGTCGATGAGCAAGACTTTGCCGTCGCGAACGACCCAGAGGCCAGCCCCTTTGACGGCGTCGCCGGAGAGGAATTGTGAGTGAATGGTTCCCCCGTAGTTGACTGAGTAGAGCTTGTCTTCGGGTGAAAGTACATAGGGATCTCCGCCTTCAAAATCACCGCCGCCGCGACTGGCCCCGCCGCCAACGGTTTTGAGGGGGAGGCGGTGGATGGTACTGATTGCGAGAGTTGCGGAGTGCACTTGCGGAATGTAACGGGTGGCGACTTGACCAGCCGGCTGGACGTAGTAAGCCTCGAGGCGATTCTTGCCAGGAATGATGCGGCAACTTCCCAGCCGATCCGAGTCCATTCCAAAGGGTTTGTTGTAATCATTATCTTTTGCATCGAAATTGAACAAGAACTCTACAATGTGCTCGCAGGGATCCTTATCTCCCAACCGACTCAGCCATTGCTCGAGTTGAGCTTCCAGATACGGTTTGGATCTCCCGAGCGGATCCAATTTCTCCATCGCATGCCAGGGCACGAGGTAAGCCAACTCTGCACCCCCACGTTGCTCGAAACGCTGCTTGAGCATGAAGTAGAGTTTCTCCTTACCCTTTGGACTTTGATACTCACGGAGCACCTCCCATACCTTGACCTGACTTTGCATGTTCCGGAGGGACTTCTTCATCGCGCCCAGTTTTTCATTCTCAGGAGGGAAGGCTGTCAGGAGAGCCGAAAAGCAACGCACCGCTTCATTGCCAGCGCGAATCAACTGCTCCAGATTGGAAAGGGTTTTGGGGACACATCTGATCTGAATTAGAGCGCTTTGATAGCGCTCATAATCCAGCATGGCAATTTGTTTGGCGTGATTCGAGCCACCGTAGTGGCTGACAATGTCTTTTAAATAAGCAAATGCTGTTGACTCTCGCATGTTTGGCTCCACTGAACTCAAGCGCAGGAGGAGCCGCTTCACTGTCAAAGAATTTGCAAAAAAGTTTAGGGCAGGGCGAAGGCGATGTACTGGCCGTCGATGGGCTTCTGGGTGGCCGGGGTTAGGCCGACTTGAGCTGAGGCGCAGAAGACGATGTACTGCTTGCCGTTGACTTCGTAGATTGCGGGGATGCCTTCCATCGCGGTGGGGACTTCCTGCTCAAAGAGCAGCTTGCCGTTTTCGATGTCGAAGGCGCGGACCTTGCGATCGCGGGTGCCGGTGAAGATGATGCCGGTAGCAGTTACGATGGGGCCGAGCTTGGGATAGTGGGTACCGGTGTTCTTGATGCCTTTGGCTGCGAGCTCGGGGACTTCGCCGAGGGGCTGGGTCCATTTGATCGAGCCGTCGTTGAGATCGTAGACGGTGAGTGAGGTCCAGGGTGGCTTGATGGCGGAGAGGCCGTCGCTCGCGATCATGAAGCCGAAGGCACTTTCGAAGCGTTCTTCTGCAGTCATGCCGGGGACTTCGTCGACCTTCTTGTCGAGCTTGAGCAGGCAGGGGAGATCTTTGCTGACGACGACGAGAGTGCCTTTGAAAGGATCAACGGCTGCGCCGCCCCAGTTGGCTCCGCCGTTGTTGCCGGGCATCTGGATTGCGCCGCGTTTGGCCGGTGGCGTGAAGAGGCCTTCGTTGCGGGCGCTGAGGATCTGGTCTCGAAACTTGGCGCGGTCTGCAGCGCTCAAATAGGGGCTGAGATCGTCTACGCCGAAGGTCTGCCGGGCGAAGGGTGCGGGCTTGGTGGGGAAGGGCTGGGTGGGCCAGGTGGTTTCACCCGGCATGTCAGTCTTGGGGACGGGGCGCTCTTCGATGGGCCAAAGGGGCTTGCCGTTAGTACGATCGAAGACCCAGACGAAGCCTTGCTTGGAGACTTGCGCTACGGCGTCCACGGTCTTGCCTTCGTGCTTGACGGTGAGGAGCTTGGGGGCGGTGGAATCGTCGTAATCCCATATGTCGTGATGGACCATCTGATAGTGCCAGAGACGCTTGCCGGTGCGGGCGTCGATGGCGATGAGCGAGTCTGCGAAGAGGTTGTGGCCTTCGCGGTCTTTGCCGTAGAAGTTGTACTTGGCGCTGGCAGTGGGAGCGAATAAGATGCCGCGTTTTTCGTCGATGCTCATCTCGCTCCAGACGTTGGCGCCGCCGACGGTTTTCCAGGCGTCTTTGGGCCAGCCGTCGTAGCCGAATTCGCCGGGGCGGGGAATGGTGTGGAAGGTCCAGGCGAGCTTGCCGGTTCGGACGTTGTAGGCGCGGATGTCTCCGGGGGCAGAGCCGTAGCCCTGGTTGGTGGCCGAGCCTACGATGATGAGGTCTTCGAAGATGCGGCCGGGGGAGAGGGATTGGAGGACGGTTAGAAGTTTGGGGTCGCGGTCGAGGCCTTCGCGGAGGTCGACCTGGAAGGACTCGATGGTCTTGCCGGTGAGGGCGTCGATGGCTCGCATGATGTGGTTGCTGGCGAGGATCAGGCGGCGCTCGTTGCGGTCTTTGCTCTCCCAATAGTTGATGCCGCGATTGGTGATGGCGGTGGTGCCGGCTGGGGGTGTCCATTGCCAGAGCTGCTTGCCGGTGGAGGCTTCAAGGGCGACGATGGAGTTGCCAGCGCCCATAACGTACATGTAGTTGTCGACGACGACGGGGTTGAAGCTGTAGCGCTTGTTTTCGCCGATCTTGAAGGTCCAGGCGACTTGCAGTTTGGCTACGTTGCTCTTGTTGATCTGGGTGAGCGAGGTGTACTGCGAGGAGTCTGGGCCGCCACCGTAATCGTTCCAGGTGCGGTAGTCTTGCGCGATGAGTTGCGCTGCGATGAGGACGAGGATGTAACGCATTTAGACGAGCTTCTTTTGTGCGGCAGTGCGGGGCTTCCAGCGGTATGCGGCGAGGGAGTTCTTGTAGAAGTATTTTTCGGCGACAGCGCGGGGTTTGGTGGAGACGTAGTCTTTAACTACGGTGAGGACTTGCTCGTAGGTGCCGAAGCCGTCGCTGTTGGGCCAGTCGCTGCCGAAGACGACGCGATCTTCGCCGAAGCGCTGCCACATCTCGTCGAGGACGGGTTTGTAGAAGACGCTGTTGGGCTTGCCGGAAGTGTTCTTGATCTTGAGTACGGAAGATACTTTGACGTAGATCTGCTTGCGGGCGGAGAGGTCTTTGAGGACGGCGTCAGCTTTGTTGAGCTCTTCCATGCCGGGTAGATGGTCGATCATGATGCGGAGGTCGGGGACCAGGTCTGAGGCGCGGCGGAGGTCTTCGAGAAGTTTCTTGTTGGGGTTGGCAGAATCCATGATCATGCCGTTTTTTGCGAGCTCTTTGAGGCCGGCGATGAATTCGGGTTTGCCAAGCTCGTTGCCGATGTCGTAGCCCCAGATGTTGCCGTAGCGGATGCCGAGGTAGAGGGGGTTCTTGCGGAGTTTGTCGAGTTCTGTGCGGAAGTTTTTGTCGCCCGGCGGGATGTTGCCGACCATGCCGACCATGATGGGTGCGGGGGCGCAGACGTCGAGAACCCACTGGTTGTCTTCAAGCCAGGGGCTGCATTCGAGCTCGATGGCGCCGACGACGCCGAGCTTGGAGGTGAGGTCGATGTAGCGCGGGGGGAGGGCCGTTTTGTAGCGGACTTTGTCTTCTTTGGGAGGCCAGGGAATACCTTTGGGACGGGTGGGATCGAAGAGGTGGATGTGGGTGTCGATGATGGGGATGTCTGTTGCAGGCGCCATGGCTGCAGCCAACAAAGTGCGGCGGGTCATGTTAGCTAAGATAAACCACTTGAGCGGCAATTGCAGCGGCGAGGGAGAGGATTCCGAAGAGAATTGCGGCCTGGTAGGCTTGCCAGCCGGTTGCGGTGGAGATGAGTTGGGTGGGGTTTGCGGGGTCTACTGAGATTTGGAGGTGAGAGCCTGGGGCGCGTTCGCCGAGAAAGGCTTCGATGTGGGAGCGTTTGGGGTGGGGTTTGCCAGCGGTTTGCCACTCGCGGAAGAAACGGCCTTCGAAGGAGTATTGGAGGAGGAGTTGGGCGGTGTGGAGGTTGTTGGGGGTTTTTGTGATGCGGTTGGCGACGATGAGGGCGTCCTGGGTGGCACGGGATTTGACGCAATCGATCTGCCAGATACAGGCCAGGGCGGACGCGACAGAAATCAGGACGAGGAAGAGAACAAGGGACTTCAACAGATATTTCTCCACCTAACACGCGCTAAGTGGAGGCTGGGAAGCTCACGGGTTATTTTTTGCGGGTGGCGCTCCATTTGTTGGTAGCGCTCATTTCAACGGCGTTGGCGCTGCCTTCGATGGCGTCGCCCTTGACGGTGCCGGTCATCTCGTAGGTCATGGAGCCGCCGGAGGGGCGCTCGCGCTTGAGGGTGAACTTAATTTTGTCGCCGTCGACGGTGCCGTTTTCGATTTCGAGCTTGCGGGTTTCGCTGAGCCAGAAAGCGCCGGTGAGCTTGCCGCCTTCAGCTTTCATGACGGCTTTGGCGTTGAGTTCGCCAAAGGGGCTGGCCATCTTCCAGGTCCATTCGCCGTCGGGGGTGCCTTCGGCGAGGAGGGCGAAAGAAAGTGTGAAGAGGGCAATAAGCAAACGCATACGACCAGAGAGATGGGCGTATGGGATTCGCGGATGGATTATTTTACGGAATTTGGATGGTGACGTCGCCGAGGACGATGGTTTGGCAGCCGAGGCGGGAATCGTCGGTGACGCCTTCAGCCATGCCGACGAAATCGAGTTCGTCCTGGTTGGGCTCACTCAGGTTGGCTGCGCCGTCTTTGATGATGACGTGGCAGGTGGTGCAACTGCAGTTGCCGCCGCAATCGTGATTGAGCGGGAGGTTGAAGTGCATTGCGAGATCGAGGATGGAGCCGGGCTTGCCGTGGCCGCCGTAGGGGACGCTGCCGACTTCGAATTCGTGGACGGAACCGTCGTTAAGAAGAGTGAGCTTGGGCATAGGTGAATTTCATAGTGTAGAAGATTTCGGGGGGCTATGTTTGAAGACACACTATTTGTGCAAAGAAGAAAAGCTTTAGGGGAAAGAGGAGAGGATGGTGGCCAGAGAGGGACTTGAACCCCCGACACGCGGATTTTCAGTCCTATCAAGCACTTACAGAGTATTTCTGAGTTTTCTTGAGTTGTGTCGGAAGCCCAATAGAATCAAGCTCACCGAGTCTCATCATAACTCAACCGCAGCAAGGGATGATTCGGAGTTTTGCTGAGTTGGCACACTGTTGTCACACAAGAACTGGCTCAAAGATTGCTAAGGCTGGCGATATCGAGGTGCCAAGTGTTGCGCTGGCCATGGTTCTGGCTGCCAGTGGATCGAAACCTATGTTCGCAAGAGAATCAACACAATGACTAAGGCCGCAAGCCCCAACAGAACAGACGCACAACCGCCACAACCGCAGCCTGAGGCTGCCTTAGTTGTTGATGACGTTCCCGATTCACTTGAGTTTGCAATTGCCGTCTCCGATACCCTCAAGCCTTCCACTATTGAATCTTCGGAGTAGATATCAACCAGAACCACCGGAATATTGCACGTTCGGCCTGAAACAACTTTCTTAACAGTTGCCGAGTAGCGGTGCTTCTTGTCCAAGAGAGGAGCGACTTCAGCGGCTTCGCCTCTCGGAATGTATCCCAGTTGATGACCTGCGGTGGTCAGGACCATCACAGCATTCGAATCATGGCTGTTGCTAGGTTCGCGAGTCAGGACAATTCCAATACCCGCTTTGGCGTGTTCATTGTTTGCGTTCGGCCTGTATGAGCACCCGGCAACCATCACATCGAAGGAAGCAACGGGCCTACTTTTCCGTTGGTCCTCCCATGCTTTGAGTCGATTTTCTTCCTTTGCTTTCTTCGCCTCTAATTTGTCTGCGACAAGGGCGGCGGCGCGGCGTTCTTTGGCTTGCCTTCTGAGCTCTACTGGGAGAACTTTCTCGACGGCCTTGTAAATTTCGATGCGTTCCGAATCATCAATATGCCCATCTTGCAGAACCGCTTCCATCACTCCCCGTAGAAACGCAATTCCAGGCATCGTCGACAGATCGCGATCCTCTAGCCATTCGTGAAGCATTCGAGCTTCTTCATCGCTAACTTTGCCGTCGGCGGTAATGTCTTCTATCAGCGAGACGAGTTCCGCAGCTGCGCCGCTTTCTAGATCGCTCTTTGATATTGAGAGCCTTCGCTTCCGCTCAGGGTCGTTCATTTTGTCCACTTGAACGCTGAGGTTAACACGGCTTCACGTACTTTGAAATCTAAGTCGACTGATAGGCCGAGCATCAAAGCTTCGTTAGCGGCCAAAGGAAATAGAACACTACGATTTACTGAGATCGTAAGCCTCTATTTGGAGGGGCCTTGGGGCGCAATCGCCCTCTTCTGCTTATGGCAAAAGGTTTTCTACACTTCACTGGGGCGCAGTTGGAATAATTAAGGCAGGCCGCCTAGCCTGATCAGCGAAGCGCGTGGGAACCTGCCACGCTGGCGGCCAATTCATCTCAGGTTTCGCGGAGGTGGCGAATATGGTTGCAGAAGAAATGGGCAATTGGGCTGAATTGCTGAGGGAAACTGCAACAAAATTTCAGCGCTGGATCGATCAAGGGGTAAAAATTGAGATCCGGGTTAACTATCAGCCAGCCCGTGTTGCTCTCGGCCTTGAGATTCCTCAGAGTCGAAGTGTACATGTAAGCTTTAGAGATGGCAGTTGGGGGCCGCCACAAGAAGATAAAGTTTGCGTCGCAAATGTCGAACTGATCTGCGAGAAACTTTGGCTAAATTCAGGCCGTCCAGAGCTTCCCCAAATTTATCTCTTTCACCTCCAGGGCTTATCCATTTA
>JBIPMY010000662.1:0-2620 GCA_044376335.1 Bryobacter sp. | reverse complement strand
ATCGAAACCAACACCATTACCAACATCGCCTCGTCCTCGACCGGTTCTTATACTCTCCCCTCGCTCGATATCGGAACTTATACGATCCGGGTAGAGAAGCAGGGCTTCAAAAGCTCGATCGCCAAGGACATCACCGTCACTGCGTCAGGTGCTGCCCGAATCGACATCACTCTTGAAGTGGGAACCACGCAGCAATCTGTAGAAGTACTTGCCTCCGGCGTTCAGGTACAGACTGAAAATGCTCGCATTCAGACTGCAGTTGCCAATCGTCTGGTAGATCAGCTTCCTCTGGTGGTTGGCGGGCAGTTGCGGTCACCGTTTGACCTCGCTTTGCTGGCGCCTGAAGTGAAAGCCCCCAACAACGGCAACGACAACTTCTCGATTGGTGGTGGCCAGGCTGCCACCTATGGCGTATCGCTCGATGGCGTGTCATCCAACACAGGCCGCGCCTTGCAGACACAGTGGGCTGCCATGAACACTCCCTCCCTCGATGCGATCAGCGAATTCACCGTGGAATCCAATGGCTTCAAGGCTGAATATGGCCGTGCTCAGGGCGGTCAGATGAGTTTTGTTTCCAAGTCCGGCACCAACGAGTATCACGGCAACCTCTTCGAGTTCCTCCGCAACGATGCTTTGGATTCCGGCTTCTACAACAAGGCCACTCGAAAGCCCGTATACAAGCAACACGATTTCGGTGGCACTTTTGGTGGCCCGATCTCGATCCCAAAACTCTACAACGGTAAGAACCGCAGCTTCTTCTTCACCTCATACGAAGGCTTCCGCAACCGGGAAGGTGCCAATCCCAGCTTCCTCTCTGTTGCCCCGAAAGAATTCTACGATGGCAATTTCACCAACTGGGTGGATAACAACAACCGCCAGATCCCGATCTTTGATCCCACCACTGGCAGCTCAGGAGTGAGAACGCAATTCCCCAATAACCAGATTCCTCAGTCGCGCTTTGACAACATCTTCAAAGCCCTCAGCCCGATCGGGCAAACGGCACTTCCCAACGTTGCAGGCCTTGTTCCAGGCACCTCTGCTTATGTCCGCAACAACTTCATCCAGGCCGGCAGCCAGGTGGCTCCCTGGGACAAGTTCAGCCTTCGCGGCGATCAGGTAATCAACGACAAGCACCGCATGAGTGGATATTTCTCACGCAATACCCGTTCCTCGGCACCAGGTGCAGGCGGCCCGGTTGGCCTGCCTGGCTTTCTGAACGGCGGCAATTTCAACAACACGATCAGCCGTCAATACCGAATGAGCTGGGATTGGACCATCTCCGCAAACAAGATCAACCGCTTCTATGCAGGTGGTAACGACTGGCGCGAAATCAATCGCGCCCTGGCCGTGGGTGCCAAAGCCTGGAAAGACACCGTCTGCCTCGGCAACGTACCCGATTGCAACAACAATCTCCTCAACGTCTCCATCGGCGATTTCGCCAGTTGGGGCGGCCCCTCCGACAATGGCTCGGATAACGCCGTCTATTCTTTCAACGACGATTTCAGCTGGGTTAAGGGTAAGCACACCATGAAGATGGGTGGCCTCTACGAAATGGTGAACTACAGCGGCTTCGGTCAGCAGAACATCATGGGCCAGGCCTCCTTCAACCGCCGTGTTACCGGGCAGCTTGGCGATCTGGCCAATGCCACTGGTTCGGGCTTTGCCAGCCTTGTCCTGGGTGGCGCTGTAACCGGCAACATCCACACGCCTCGTTACATTGCCCAGCGCTTTCCCTACTACGGCGGATACTTCCAGGATGACTGGCGCGTCAATAACAAACTCACCGTCAATTTTGGCGTTCGCTATGACGTCAACATCTCGCCTTTCGCCGTCAACGATCAGTTCAGCGACTTTGATCCAACCCGGCCCAATCCCGGGGCGAATGGCCGGCCCGGTGCTCTCATATTCGCCGGCACTGGCGAAGGCCGCGAAGGCAGAAGGCGTCTGGTGGACACCTGGCTTGGAGGCCTTGGTCCTCGTCTCTCGATGGCCTACAGCCTGAACGAAAAGACGGTGATTCGTGCCGGTGCCGCCCGAACTTTCGGCGCCGTCCGCGCTGTTGGTGGCTCTACCCACTTCCAGGGCTTTGTTCAGATCTATGACACGCCTCAGACGGATCCGCAGGGTTTCGTGCCTACCTTCCAGTTGCAGAATGGCTTCCCGGCATGGCCGAAGCCGCCATTCTTGCGGCCTGAATTCAACAACTACAACAGTCAGCCCTGGTGGCAAGGCAATGAAGTAAGCCGCGCACCGGAGAACTTGACTTATACCCTGAACATCCAACGTCAGATCAACAAAGACACCGTCTTTGAATTTGGCTATAACTACGTCCGGGGCACCCACCTTCAGGCTGGCTTGCTCAACTACAACCAGTTGAACTTTGCCAACCTGCCGGCAAATCTGAGCCCCTTCACTGCCGCTGGCCGCACACTCCTGAACTCAAGCATCAGTTCACCCGCAGCCGCCGCTGCAGGTATCGCCAAGCCCTTCGCCGGCTTCCGTGACAATCTGAGTGTCGCCTGGTCTTTGCGCCCCTTCCCGCAGTACAGCACGATCGATACGGCTGGTGGCAATGGCGATAGAAGCGGCTCGTCAAAGTATCATGCGTTGATTCTCAAGC
>JBIPMY010000661.1:0-2621 GCA_044376335.1 Bryobacter sp. | reverse complement strand
ATCGAGCAGAGGTATTGGCAAGACCAATTCCTCTTCGTTGTTGCAAACCACCCTCAGGAGCCTTTAGCGGATCAGACGAAAGAAAAGGCCCACTGTTAGCAACGAAGATCAACAAAGATTGGTTCCGTACATTTGCAGTAATCCGCAACTTCCCTCCCTCGGGAATTCTCGCTATGCCATGCTTGATCGAATTCTCAACCAAAGGCTGTAGCAAAAGGTTGGGCACCAGGCAGGTGTAAGCTGTTGGGTCGAGATGATACTCCACGTTGAGCCGTTCTTCGAAACGGGCTCGCTCAATCTCCAGATACCGTTCAATGAAATCAATTTCGCGATCGAGAGGAATTTCCTGCTCTCCAGTGTTCTCAAGAGAAAGCCTCAGAAACTCGCTGAGGCGAACGATCATCTCACTGGCCCGGTCTTTGCTCTCGTACATCATGGCGTTGATCGTATGGAGAGTATTGAAGAGAAAGTGGGGCTGCAACTGCATCCGGAGCCCCGACAACTGGGCTTGCAGCAGCTGCGTCTCAAGTTGCGCTGAGATCAACTTCCCTTCCTGATACTTCCGGTAATAAAGGGCTCCATGGTGAATCGCGAGGATCACCCAATAAACCATCGCCTGATAGTCGAAGCTTGTGATGATGTCGCTCATCGCTTTCTCCAAAGTCAGCGTGCTCATCGGCCTGATATCCGGAATCACGATTTGGAAAAGAATGAAAACAACCCGGACACTGACGCCTACCAGAAGGCTAAGCAATATATGAATTGGGAGATGAAAACGGACGGTGTTTCGATCAATGGGAAAAACACGAGCCAGCAGGAATATAAGCGGAGTAACCAATGCCCAAAGCAAGCTGAAGAGGCTGGCCAGATAAACAGCCCGGTAAGCAGGAGGCCCTGATGGCATCAAGGAGAAGTAATAGTAGGTCTGAAACGACGACACCACGGCCATCATTACCCAGAAGAAGGTAATCAGCCACATGATGCTCCAACCGCTCTGCCGCAGTTTCAACTTCAAATCTACAACCATTTCGCGCATTGTCCTGATCATTTGGGCACACCCAGCGACCAGTTCAGCACATTTCTTTTTGCTCCCGGCTATTCTGAATCTATGTCTGAAAATCAGTGGGATGCAAAGGGCTATGCCCAGAATGCCCGGTTTGTGTCTGATCTTGGTATGCCCGTAGTGGAGTGGCTGGCACCGGTGGCTGGCGAAAAAGTTCTCGATCTGGGGTGCGGCGATGGAGCACTTACGGCAAAGCTGGCCGCGGCCGGGGTTGATGTGTTCGGAATTGATAATTCTGCTTCCATGATCGAAGCGGCCCAAAAGCTGGGCCTCAACGTTGCTGTGGCCGACATGCATGAATTCAAACTCGACCGCCACTTTGATGCTGTATTCACCAATGCTGTCTTGCACTGGACCAAAGACATTGACGCAGTTCTAACTCAGGTTGCCAGCCATCTCAAGCCAGGCGCGCGCTTCGTAGGGGAATTCGGTGGCTTTGGAAACGTGGCTGCCATTGTTGTGGCCATGCGTGCGGCCGTTGGGATCCACGGAGAAGACGACATGGGTTTCACCTGGTATTACCCGACTCCTGAAGAATTCAGCAACAGCCTGCGTGCTCATGGCTTCGAGCCCGTGAGAGTCGAGTTGATTCCCCGCCCCACGCCCTTGCCCACCGGCATGACAGCATGGCTCAAGACCTTCGCACTGCCCTTTGTGGCCCATCTGAAACCAGCACGGCAGCAGGCAGTGCTTGATACCGCGCTGATGCTATTGAGCGGTGTTCTAAAAGACAAAAAGGGGAACTGGACGGCAGACTATGTACGTTTGCGCTTCCACGCCGTCTTGAACCCGGCAGCACAAGCCTGAAACATTTCATCTACTTTTTGTTTCAACATCGATTCGAGGTCGGCCAGAAAGAGCCGGTCGTCTTCGGCAACCGCCTTTCGCTTGCGATCTACCTGCCGGAAGTCGCTTTCCGATAGATCGCTAAAACTCGTCATCTCAAGCCCGTAGGCCTCGTTGATTTTGGCGATGTTGTAGCCGTAGCGGTCCTTTAGCCAGGCAATATAGAACTGCTTGCCTTCCGTGGCCGAGGCCTGAACAGCCAATTGCTGAGCACCGGTCTCCTGGCCCATTTCGAGTTCAGCCCCAATGGCACCGTTGGTTTTTGCCTTCTCGCAAGCGCGCCCCACTCTTGATCGCAGGCTAGCCTCCATCTCAGGTTCCAACACGCGAGGGCCTTCCCCAGGACTGAGCAAGGTCAACACGATCCAAATCTCTGCGAAATCAGTCACTTAAACGAGATGCCCCCTTGTTTCGGAATCTTAATTTTCATAGAATTTAGACACGGATCATCATGCGAACACTCTTAGCCTTGACGATTTGCCTGGAACTGGTTGCCGCAACGGTAGCCCCTCTTGGCAAATATACAGCAGTCGAACGCCGCCATTGGGCGTTTCAGCCACGGTCCAATCCAGTCCTGCCTAAATTTGAATCGCCAGCCGACAAGAAATTCGTCCGCAATCCGATTGATGTCTTCATCCTCGCCCGTCTGCACAAGGCAGAACTCTCGCCATCCCCGCAAGCTTCCAAAGAAGTGCTCGTCCGCCGTGTCTAT
>JBIPMY010000251.1:0-9093 GCA_044376335.1 Bryobacter sp. | reverse complement strand
CGGCGCAGGCTCCGCCTTCCCGACAGTTCCCCAGACCAGGAATCCGTCCAGATCATCACCCAGGGCCCGTCGGGACTGGTGGGCTGGATGGTCGATCAGATGGGCGAAGTCGCTGAACTCGATCCCACCTGCAGTGAAATCCCACCCGGAACTGTCTCTGCCGCCAGCCGTGAAGTATTACAGTCTGTATTCCAACTTGAGACCGGTTTACTTCTGGTTCTAGACGCCCAGAAGGTTCTCGAAATGGACCAGGACCGCCCTGAAATGACACTAGAAGGGGCACGCGAGCTCGCTTGAGCCTACACGTGCCAAAAAGCAGTCAGGCAAAAACGCGATCTGTCGTGATCCCAATAGACCGGCTCGAATCCGACCAATTGAGCGCAATGGAGAATTTGCAATGAACCCAGTTTCTTTTGAATCCACACCCCCAGCCGCATTCCAGCCTGGAATGCCTGCCCTGACCCAACCTCCCCCAACTTCCCAGCCCCGCCTGCTCGAAGACATCGAAGTTCTTCAAAGCGCTTTTGATGGACTGGGCACCAGTATCTTTCTCGCCGATCGTGACCTCAACCTCATTTACATGAACCGCCGTGCCAAAAACGTACTCGGTAGCATGGAAGCAGATCTCAAAGCCGCTTTTCATCTCGGGGTTGATGAGCTGATTGGTCAATCTCTCGATATCTTCCATGGCACCCGCGCTGCGCAAATTCGTGCTCGTTTGAGCGATGTGCGCAATCTGCCGATTCGTTCTGAAATCCGGATCGGATCGCGCATCCTCGATTTGAACGTCAATGCTGTCGTCAAGCCATCGGGTGAGTATGCCGCCATGGTGGTCAATTGGGAAGACGTCACCGAAACCAAACGGCTGGCTACTGACGTAGAGCGCATGAATCAAATGGTCGAAAACGCGCCAATCAACATCATGCGTGCCAATACCGATCTGGTGATGGAATACATGAATCAGGCCAGCATCACAACCTTGCGCAAGCTCCAGCACCTTCTCCCAATCAAGGTAGAGGATATTGTTGGCAAGTCGATCGACATTTTCCACAAGAATCCCGAGCACCAGCGCAAGCTGCTCTCAGATCCAAAGAATCTCCCCTACAGAGCTAAATTCAAGCTCGGCCCGGAAACTCTTTCTCTGCTGGTCACCGCCATCATCGACGGAAAAGGTGCCTATCTGGGCCCCATGGTTACCTGGGAAGTCATCACCAACCAGGTTGCCAACGACGCCAGACAGGCCGAGGTCATGGAGCAACTGGCGCTCACTGCCAGTTCCGTCATGGAGAATTCCAATGCGCTCAACAGCATCAGCCAGCAAATGACCGGTAATGCTGAAGAGACCGCCACTCAGGCCGGCATCGTCTCGGCGGCGAGCGAAGAAGTTTCCAAAAACGTCGAAGTCGTCTCTAGCGGCGCTCAACAAATGCTTACTTCCATTCGCGAGATTGCCAAAAGCGCCAACGAAGCAGCTCGAGTCGCCAAGAACGCGGTTGGTGTGGCCGAGAACACCAATACCACCATCAGCAAACTGGGTGAGTCCAGTATCGAAATTGGCAAAGTGATCAAGGTCATCACAACGATTGCCCAACAAACCAACCTGCTTGCGCTCAATGCCACCATCGAAGCTGCTCGGGCGGGTGAAGCTGGCAAGGGTTTTGCCGTCGTCGCCAACGAGGTGAAAGAACTGGCCAAAGAAACCGCCAAGGCCACTGAAGAAATCGGACGCAAGATTGACACGATTCAAGGCGATACCCGCTCAGCCGTAACCGCTATCGCTGAAGTCAGTGGCATCATCAACCAAATCAACGACATCTCGAATGTCATTGCTGCAGCCGTCGAAGAACAGACTGCTACCACCAATGAAATTGGCCGCAACGTCTCTCAAGCTGCTCAGGGTACCAATGAAATCGCCCGCAACATCTCAGGCGTTGCCACTGCCGCTCGCAACACCAGTTCTGGTGCCGCCGAGATGCAAACCTCTGTAGCTACCCTAACCAAGGTTGCAAACAAACTGGATGAACTGGTTGCCAAGTTTGAACACTAAACCATGACAGGCAGGCGTTTACTCCAAGCCGGCGACCGCATCCGAGTCCTCGTCGTTGACGACTCGGTTGTGGTTCGCCGCACCATTACTCTCGCTCTCGAAGGCGACCCACAACTGGAAGTTGTCGGCGTTGCCAGCAGCGGCGAACTTGCCCTGCAAAAAGTCGATCAACTCAACCCGGACGTAATCACCCTTGATGTCGAAATGCCCGGCATGAATGGTCTCGACACTCTCACAGAGTTGCGAAAGAAGCGAACCAACGTGCGGGTTGTGATGCTCAGCAGTCTCACTCAGGCAGGGGCCGAGGTTACCATTGAGGCTCTCTCGAGAGGTGCCGACGATTGCGCCTCGAAATCCTCCGGGGGCCAGTCTGTTGACGAAAGCGTTTCCATGCTTCGGACTCAGCTTTGCCCCAAGCTAAAGCAGTTCTTTCACTTTGCTTCGGCGAGTCCCCGCACGATCCAGCCAGTTGCAGATTCTGGCACCAGTCGTCCTGCAACCCGCATCATGCCGAAAGGCGAAATTGAAGCCGTTGTTCTTGGTATCTCTACAGGCGGGCCAACGGCATTGGCTCAACTGATACCGGCTCTCGGCTCTCAGTTCCACCTCCCGCTCCTGATTGTCCAGCACATGCCGCCGATTTTTACGCGCCTTCTCGCCCAACGGCTCGATGCCCAAAGCGAACTGTCCGTAGTTGAGGCTGAAGCCGGCATGCCCGTTGAAGCCGGCAGAGTCTACATCGCCCCAGGCGACTTTCACATGAAAGTAAAGCGCCGCATGAACGCTGTAGAAATCGCCCTCGATCAGGGCCCCCAGGAAAACTGCTGCCGCCCGGCCGTCGACGTGCTCTTCCGCAGCGCTGCCGAAGTCTGGGGCAAATATGCGGCGGCTGTCGTCATGACTGGCATGGGGCAGGATGGCTGCGCTGGTGCGCGCTCTCTCTGGGCAGCCGGCTCACCCGTCATCGCCCAGGACGAAGCTAGCAGTGTGGTCTGGGGCATGCCCGGTGAACTGGTTCGCTCCAAACTTGCCGACCAGGTGCTTCCGCTCAACGAGTTGCCCGACGCTTTGTTGAACTTCAGCAAGCGGAGGCGCCTGTGAGCCTTCCAGAACTCAACACCACCAGCTACCGCTTTCTTTGCGATTTCATTGCAGAGCATGCAGGCATTGAATTGGGCCCTGATCGCCAATACCTGGTGGCGAGCCGCCTCGAGCCAGTCATGCTCGAAACCCAATCCAAATCTCTCGCCGATCTTTGCCGGGCCCTGATTCGTGAAAACGAATTGTCCTTGGGTAAACCTACCCTCAAGCGTAAGATCATTCACGCCCTCAGCACCCACGAAACCTCATTCTTCCGGGATCCAGAGCTTTTCAAAACTCTGCGTAAAGAGATCCTGCCAGCCCTTCTTGCCAATAGTCCGACAGGCCAACTCAAGCTCTGGTCTGCGGCCGCCTCCTCCGGGCAGGAAGCTTACAGCATGGGAATTCTATTCGCCGAAATGGGAATTCATCCGCCCCCTCTTTTGCTTGCCACTGATATTTCCTCTATCGTTTTGGAAATTGCCGAAGCAGGTATCTACTCCAACTACGAACTCATGCGCGGCATGGAAGATCCGGTTCTGCGTCGGAAGTACTTTACTCCCGTCAACGGAGGCGCTCAAGTGATTTCTGAAATTCGGAGGTATGTGAATTTCATGTGTTGCGATCTCCGCGACACCAACCAAAACTTCGGGCCTCTCGATCTGGTCCTTTGCCGAAATGTACTCATCTACTTCGATGAACCAACCCGCCGACGGGTTCTCGAGCACATCCTCAGCCAACTCAAACCTGGCGGGGTTCTGATCCTGGGTGCCGCCGAAACCATTTGGAATGAAATTCCCTGCTTGCGTCGAAACACCACAGCGTTCTTTACCTACTACACGAAAGTTGCGTCCGGCTAAAATGCCTTTACCCTGAGTGATAATCTTAAGGCTTCTAAACATCAATTCCGCAGCATATGTTGCAATTGGGTCTCTACCCATCAAAAAGATCTATTGAAGCTTAGCTTCAAACTGCTTCCTTTCAATTCCGCTAATGTTTATACTGCAAAGCACGAGGGTTTTCTGGCTTAGCCTGGACTCCCTCCCCGTTGCTTCACCTCCTGCCCGTCTATTCTACGCCCCGTAGCGATCCAGGCTCCCTCTTGTCGTGAGCCAAAAATCCAATAGTTCAGGGGATCTTCATGAAAAAAATGCGACTGAGTCTTTCTCTCTCGCTCATCACCCTTCTGATGTTCAACAGCATCACTTGGGCACAAAGCGCATATGGCAATCTACGCGGTAGCGTAGTCGATTCGGCTGGCGCATCCATCGCCAACGCCAAAGTTACTCTTTTAGAAGAATCCACCGGAGTCACTCGCTCCGCTGTTTCCAGTTCCGCTGGCGAATACAACTTCGTCAACATCAACCCCAACACATATACAGTAATCGTCGAGCAGTCCGGCTTTAAGAAAGTCGAACGTAAGGGCATCATCGTCGGCACCCAGCAGTCTGTTACCGCGGACATCAAGCTCGACGTAGGCGACGTCACCCAGTCCATCATGGTCACTGAAGAGTCACCGCTTCTTGAAACCGCTTCCGCCTCCCAGGGTCAGGTTGTGGACCGTCAGAAGCTGATCGACCTTCCCAACCTCGGTCGCAACCCCTTCATGATGAGCCGCCTCACACCCACGGTCGTCCAGGTCGGCAACCCCGCCTACAACCGCATGCAGGATCAGAGCGGATCTTCACAGATCATCATCAATGGTGGTCCGATTCGTGGCAACAACTACCTCGTTGACGGTATCCCGATCACCGACTTCGCCAATCGCGCCGTTATCATCCCGTCGCTCGAAGCCGTAGAAGAAGTCAAAGTGCAGTACTCCACCTATGACGCCGAAATGGGCCGCACCGGTGGTGGTATGTTCAACACCCTGCTCAAGAGCGGTGGCAACAACTACCATGGTGCTCTGATGGGCTACATGCGCAACACCGAGTGGATGGGCAACAACTTTTTCAACAATCGCAACAACATCAAGCGTCAGCCACAGCCCAACCGCACCTACGCCGGTAGCTTCGGCGGCAAGCTCTGGATCCCGAAGATTTACGACGGCAAGAACAAGACCTTTTTCAACGTTGGCTTCGAAGGCTATCGTGACACCCAGGCCGCTACCCTCGACGCTTACACTCCCACCGCTGAAGAGCGCGTCGGTAACTTCTCGGGTCGTCCCAACACGATCATCTATGATCCTCAGTCCACTGTTGGTGGACAGCGCACTGCCTTCCCCGGCAACATAATTCCTGCCAACCGCATCGATCCCGTTGGTCGTAACATCGCCGCAACCTACGCTCTGCCTACCCGCACCAGCGCAGCCTACGGCGCAGCAAACGTTACTGCAGCCAGCACCCTCCCTTCCAAGGCAGATCAGAAGTTCGCCAAGATCGACCACACTGTGTTTTCCTGGTGGCGCGCCAGCTTGAGCTACATGAACTACAGCTCCTCCGAGCCTGGTGAAAACAACTTCCGTAACGTCAGCTCGCCCGGTCAGTGGTTCCTCACCCGCATCGTCGATGCTACGGCCTGGAACAACACCATCACCCCCAACGCCACAACGGTTATCAGCATTCGCTATGGCTTTAACCGCTTCCCCAACATCGGTACCCAGACCAGCCAGGGCTTCAATCTCGCAAGCCTCGGCTTCTCGCCCAGCTACATCCGTGACGTCTCCTCACCGATCTTCCCGAACGTAGCCATGCAGAACGCCTACGGCCTCGGCACCAACAACAACTTCAACTTCGTTCACCACTCCAAGAACTTTGGCGGCCAGGTTGCCAAGTTCCTGGGCAAGCACAGCATCAAGGCCGGTATGGACGTTCGTCGTCTCAACGTCGACGGTATCGATCTCGGCAATAGCGCAGGCGCATTCACCTTCAACAACGCCTTCACCCGTTCCGGTGCCAGCGCCGGCACAGGTGGTGCTGACATTGCCAGCCTCCTGCTCGGTGCTCCTGCCGGTGCAACCGGCTTCGTCGCCACCAAGCTCTTCAACTTCGTGGACTACTACGGCCTCTTCATCCAGGACGACTTCCGCGTCAGCAAGAACCTCACCCTGAACCTCGGCCTGCGCTGGGAGCGTGAAACTGGTCTTCAGGAAAGAAACAACAACCTGATCACCACCTTTGATCGCACTGCCGCCAACCCGATCCAGACCACCAGCGGCTTCGCCTCTCCTGGTGTCTTCCGCTTCTCTGGTGTCGGTGGCGCTCCCACCCAAACCAGCAACTTCTTGATGAACAAGTTCTCCCCCCGTATCGGCGCTGCCTACCAGCTCGATGCCAAAACCACCATCCGTGGCGGCTACGGCATCTTCTGGGCACCCGCTTTCGGTCTCGGTTCTCCGTTCAACAGCGAAGGAATCACGGCCAGCACTGCACCCAACGCGGACATCGCTGGCATTCCCCAGATCAACTTGAGCAACCCCTTCCCCAACGGTCTCGACAAGCCCGTAGGCAATAGCCTCGGTGGTCTTACCGGCATCGGCAAGACGGTTAGCGTATACTCACCCTCCGCCACCAGCGGTCGTGTACAGCAGTTCTCCTTTGACATCCAGCGCGAAATCGGCTTCGGTGCCGTTCTTACCGCTGGCTACTCAGGCAGCCGCTCATCCGACATCAGCTTCACGGCTGCCGGTCTCAACGTGAACCAGCTCAATCCTTCCAACTATGGCCTCGGCGCAGCAGCGCTCCGCGCCTCTGTTCCGAACCCCTACTTCGGCCGCGGCGGTACAAACTCCGTTGCCGCTGCCAACATCGAACGTCAGCAGACCCTGCGGCCCTTCCCGCAATTCGCCGGCGTTACCTTCCTGAACGACTCTTACGTCACTGCCAACTACGACGCCTTCACCGCCAAGGTACAGAAGCGTTATAGCCACGGCCTCAACTTCCTCACTGCTTACACCTGGTCCAAGAACATGGACAATGCAGGCGGCGGTGCAGGCAACAACCAGAACGCTGGCAATGCTGGTCCTCAGAACGTGTTTGACCTCGAAGCAGAACGTGGCCTCAGCTACTCCAATGCTCCGCAGCGTCTCACCAACTCCATCACCTATGACCTCCCCATCGGCAAGGGTCGCGCTTACTTGGGTGGTGCCGGCTACGTCCCCAACCTCCTCCTCGGTGGCTGGAGCGTCAACGCCGTAAGCACCTTCTCCTCCGGCTTCCCCACCCAGTTCTTCGCCAACGACAACCTCAACAGCCCATACGGCAACGCCCGTCAGCGTCCCAACGCAACTGGCATCGATCCGAAAGGTGCCGGCAGCTTTGGCCAGCGTATCGACGCCTGGTACAACCCGGCAGCTTTCTCAACCGCCCCCGTACTCACCTTCGGCAACGTCTCCCGCACAGTCGGTCTTCGTGGCCCCGGTCAGGTTAACTGGGATGTCTCGGTATTCAAGAACTTCGCCATCACTGAAAAGTTCAAGGCTCAGTTCCGCGCCGAAGCTCTCAACTTCACCAACACTCCACTCTTCCGTGCTCCCAACTCAGCCGTGGGTAACGGATCCTTTGGTCGCATCACTCAGCAAGCCAACTTCGCTCGAATGGTCCAGCTTGGTCTCCGCTTGTTCTTCTAAACCGCAGCAAAAGGGATTTCCGCCTTCGTAACGGGATGCGTGATTCCTGCCGTAAATCTTCGCCGGACTGCCACATTTGTGGCACATCCGGCGAAAACGGCACATATAATGTATACAACCTAGTAGTAAAGCTCGAAAGGAACAGATCGAAAAATATGTCGCTCTTAAGCTCTGAAGCCCAACAGGATCTCCTCAAGCGCGGTGTCAGCCGTCGCAATTTTGGCCGCATCTCCGCACTCGTTGCCGGCGGCGCTGCCCTCCCTTTTTACAATGAAGCCGCCATGGCTCAGCTCTCCATGCGTATGGATGTTCCGGCAGACGCCGTTCGCATCAACGCTAACGAAAATCCCCTTGGTCCTTGCCCCGAAGCTACAGAAGCCATGTACGCCGTCATCAAGGGCGGCGGTCGCTACATGTACGAAAAGACCTTCGAGTTCGCCAAGACCCAGGCCGACATCGACGGTGTCAAGCCCGACTACGTTCAGCCCTTCGCTGGCTCCTCAGCACCTCTGCACTACTCGGTAATCGCCTTCACCTCGAAGGAACGCGGCCTCGTCACCGCAGATCCCGATTACGAAGCTGCCGCTCGCGCTGCTCAGTTCGTTGGCGCCAAGGTCACCAAGGTCAAGCTCGATGCCGCCAACGGCTACAAGCATGACGTCAAGGCCATGCTCGCTGCAGACCCCAATGCCGGCGCATTCTACATCTGCAACCCCAACAACCCCACCGGCACCCTCACCCCCAAGAGCGACGTCGAATGGCTCATCAAGAACAAGCCAGCAGGCTCAGTCGTCATTCTTGACGAAGCCTACATGCACCTCACCGGTGCCGATTTCGGTTCCGAATTCGTACAGCAGGATAAGGACGTAGTCATCCTCCGCACCTTCTCGAAGCTCTTCGGCATGGCCGGCCTCCGCGCTGGCGCAGCCATCGGCCGCCCCGACTTGCTCAAGAAGCTGATGCCTTACTCATCCGGTGCGCTTCCTGTCACCGGCATGGTTGGTGCCACCGCCTCTCTCCGCGCCAAGGGCCTGGTAGAAAAGCGCCGCGCCATCATCGCTGGCACCCGCAATGACACCCTGAGCTGGTGCACCAGCAAGGGCTACAGCTTCATTCCTTCGGTCTCCAACAAGTTCATGATCGACGTGAAGATGCCCGCCCGCACCTACATTGAAGGCATGGTCAAGGAGAAGGTTCTCGTCGGCCGCGCATGGCCCTCGATGCCCACCCTGGTCCGCGTTTCTATCGGTCTCCCCGAAGAAATGGCCAAGTGGAAGGTTGCTCACGAAAAGGTTATGGCCACCGCCAAAGCCTAGTTCTGTCGAAATGTTCTGATAGAGGGCGGTCGCCGCGTCCGCTTCCGCCCTCTACAATTGATGCTGTTGCTTTCTTCTTTTAG